>NZ_CP150269.1:6657500-6732500 GCF_037976825.1 Paenibacillus sp. FSL K6-1330 | reverse complement strand
CCGCTCAGGGTAAGTCGGGACCTAAGGTGAGGCCGAAAGGCGTAATCGAAGGACAACAGGTTGAAATTCCTGTACCACCGTAAACCGTTATGAACGATGGGGTGACGCAGGAGGGTAGTGACGCGGACTGATGGATGTCCGTCCAAGCAGTGAGGCTGATGTGTAGGCAAATCCGCACATCAATAAGGCTGGGCTGTGATGGGGAGTGAAAATTATAGTAGCGAAGGTCATGATCTCACACTGCCAAGAAAAGCCTCTAGTCAGGTGAAGGTGCCCGTACCGCAAACCGACACAGGTAGGCGAGAAGAGAATTCTAAGGCGCGCGGAAGAACTCTCGTTAAGGAACTCGGCAAAATGACCCCGTAACTTCGGGAGAAGGGGTGCCTCGGTAGGGTGAATAGCCCGAGGGGGCCGCAGTGAAAAGGCCCAAGCGACTGTTTAGCAAAAACACAGGTCTGTGCGAAGCCGTAAGGCGAAGTATACGGGCTGACGCCTGCCCGGTGCTGGAAGGTTAAGGGGAGCGGTTAGGGATTAGTCCCGAAGCTGTGAACCGAAGCCCCAGTAAACGGCGGCCGTAACTATAACGGTCCTAAGGTAGCGAAATTCCTTGTCAGGTAAATTCTGACCCGCACGAATGGCGTAACGACTTGGGCGCTGTCTCAACGAGAGATCCGGTGAAATTTTAATACCTGTGAAGATGCAGGTTACCCGCGACAAGACGGAAAGACCCCATGGAGCTTTACTGCAGCTTGATATTGGATTTGGGTACGATCTGTACAGGATAGGTGGGAGCCTTTGAAGCATGAGCGCCAGCTTGTGTGGAGGCGACGTTGGGATACCACCCTGATCGTATCTAGGTTCTAACCTGGTACCGTAATCCGGTGCGGGGACAGTGTCAGGCGGGCAGTTTGACTGGGGCGGTCGCCTCCTAAAGAGTAACGGAGGCGCCCCAAGGTTCCCTCAGAATGGTTGGAAATCATTCGAAGAGTGCAAAGGCATAAGGGAGCTTGACTGCGAGACCTACAAGTCGAGCAGGGACGAAAGTCGGGCTTAGTGATCCGGTGGTACCGCATGGAAGGGCCATCGCTCAACGGATAAAAGCTACCCTGGGGATAACAGGCTTATCTCCCCCAAGAGTCCACATCGACGGGGAGGTTTGGCACCTCGATGTCGGCTCATCGCATCCTGGGGCTGAAGTAGGTCCCAAGGGTTGGGCTGTTCGCCCATTAAAGCGGTACGCGAGCTGGGTTCAGAACGTCGTGAGACAGTTCGGTCCCTATCTGTCGTGGGCGTAGGAAATTTGAGAGGAGCTGTCCTTAGTACGAGAGGACCGGGATGGACGTACCGCTGGTGCACCAGTTGTTCCGCCAGGAGCATGGCTGGGTAGCTACGTACGGAAGGGATAAGCGCTGAAAGCATCTAAGCGTGAAGCCCCCCTCAAGATGAGATTTCCCAATTAGTAAGACCCCTTGAAGACCACGAGGTAGATAGGTTGGAGGTGGAAGTGCAGCAATGCATGGAGCTGACCAATACTAATCGGTCGAGGGCTTATCCAAAACATATTTCAATGTGCTGCAAATTCGTTTCGTATCTAGTTTTCAGGTGATCAAGCATCTGAACCGTTTGGTGGCGATGGCGGAAGGGTTCCACGCGTTCCCATACCGAACACGACCGTTAAGCCTTCCAGCGCCGATGGTACTTGGACCGAAGGGTCCCGGGAGAGTAGGACGTCGCCAAGCGAACAACCATAAAGACCGTTATCGATTACTCGATAACGGTCTTTTCCTATAAGCAGATAATTTGAACTACTTCAGTACTTACTGCACTTCATGACTTATGCTTCAACCACGTTCCGCTGTCCATAAGGCAGCACCGTAAGGGTAGCGCTGCTGGGTTCGCCATGTCGGACGAATTCGATGACAATCTGCTGGCCAGGCTGCATCGATGTGACTTTATCCTCGAGCTCATCATAACTCCGAATGACCTGGCCAGCCGCTCTTGAAATGATATCGCCTTCCTCAATGACACCGTCTGCTGGTGTATGGGGAAACACCTCAATGACTTTGACGCCCTCTATACCCTCACGGCAGTATGTATAATGGTTCATGCCGATCCAGCTGGACCAGAAGGTGGACCGAATATCTTGGTCCGTCTCCAGCACGCTCTTCATATTCCGCATGAATCGGTATGTACCAAAGGCCATGTTATCCATCATCATATACTCTTGCTCATTGGACCATGATCCCGTGTACTCGATGTGGACCAAGGTTCCCTCGGTATGTGGTTCAATGGTCCAAATAGTAAGTTCTTGGTCCTCTCCCTTGAGCGTGAGTTTTCTGTAAGGGATAAGTTCCTTAATCGTACCAACATAGGATACGCCCCAGCCGTAATCAAGAGCGACTTGACCGCCTACCTTCAGGTCGATCTCACAATGGCGAGTCTCCCATTGATTGCGTTCTTGCGGATCGGTCAATGCTTTCCATACACGATCGGGTGTTGTATGGATGACAATCTCCCGCTGAACATGGTTAAAAATAGAGCCCATACCTATGATTCCTCCTCAAGATATTGTTTAAGTCTGCTTAACTTATTCTCCAGAATAGAGCCAAGCTCTTGTTGAAGTTCCGCATACCCTCGCTGAAAAGTCGGGGTATTCAATCGGTAGTAGCAATACTTGCCTTCTCTTCGCTCTAGTAACAGCTCCTCTTCCAGCAAGATAGCAAGATGCTTTTTTACAGCCGGCTGTGAGATATGGAATGACTTCACGATTTCCAGCTGAGGAAGTTCTCGATGAGCTACCATATTTAGGATTTTCCTTCGGATGGGATCTGAAACGGCGCGGTACATATCACTCAAGAGTTGGAGTCCTCCCATCTCTTTTAAATATAACCTTTTGGTTATATGAATGAATTAATCATAATTATCCAACGGTTGGATGTCAATACGAAATATTAAACAAAAAATTGGGCTTTACAGAACCAAGACACTAGTGTACTATTTAACTATTACACCGATACATGAAGGAGTGAATGAAGAACCATGAATAGGAACGCATCAAATGAGGCAACAACCAATATAGAGAATGCCGCAACGGATTTAAAGAACGGAGTACACGCTTCAGCCTCCACGGAAAGGAAGAATGTCAAGCAAGGACCAGTCGTTCTGACCGTTGAACAAGTCACCAAAACGATTGGAAAGAAGAATATTGTCGATGGACTCTCCTTTGACATTCATCGCGGTGAAATCGTTGGTTTGCTTGGACCGAACGGCGCGGGCAAAACAACAACCATTCGAATGATTGTAGGGTTGATTGAGATGACCCATGGCGATGTACAGGTGAAAGGACACAGTATCAAGAAGGACTTCGTTCAAGCCGTTCGTCATATCGGGGGCATCATCGAGAATCCGGAATTCTACCCGTACATGAGCGGTTATGACAACCTGAGACAGTACCAGCGGATGTCCGAGGGTGTGACCATCACGAGAATCATGGAGGTTGTTAAGCTTGTTGGGCTCCAGGATGCCATCCACAAGAAGGTGCGTGCTTATTCCCTGGGAATGCGCCAACGGCTTGGAATAGCGCAGGCCTTGCTGCATAATCCATCCATCCTCATTCTTGACGAGCCGACGAACGGCCTGGATCCAGCCGGTATTCGCGAGATGCGGGATTACTTGAAGCAAATCGCCAAAGATGAGGGGATTGCCATTCTCGTATCTAGTCACCTGCTGTCGGAGATGGAACTGATGTGCAGCCGTGTGGTCGTTATCCAGGAAGGCAAATTTGTAACGGAGCGATCTATCGGGGGGACAGTCGTTAATGAAGAATTTACCACGGTAAGCTTCCGCGTGAATGACGTGGCTATGGCCGAACAAACGATTAGACACTTACAAAACATCACATTGCTCAACACCCAAATGGAGGAAGGAACCATTACCCTTCAACTTCATGAAGAAGGTATTCCTGCGCTAATCCAGTCGCTGTGTGATGCACGGGTACGGATTTACAGGGTAGAAGAGATCAAATCGTCACTTGAAGAAGAATTCCTAAAATGGACAGGAGGCAACCGCATTGCGTAGCTTTGGAAATCTCGTCTGGAATGAATGGCTCAAAATGTTTAAGAAACGCAGCTTCTTTCTTCCATATGCGCTTTTGGCCGGAATGGTGATCTTCATGGCGTTCTTGCTCTATAAGTTTTCCGGTGGAGGCAGTACCGGTTATGAATTTGCCGAGATAGCAGTAACAACCAAGGGAATGGGGCAAGTACTGACTTTGCTTGCCATTGTTGTGACGGCCGGAGCCGTAGCGAAGGAGCACAGCATGGGAACGATCAAATTGCTGCTTATACGTGCACAGAGCCGCACCAAGATTTTGGCATCGAAATATGTTGCCGTATTGATTTACATCTTAACACTGGTGGCCTTCATGTTTGCTGTAGCCGTGCTGACTGGTCAAATTACGTTCGGTATGGATGTCGGCTCCGTTACGCTTGGAGATGTGCTCATTGGAGCAGTGAACAACCTGGTGTATACGATCGTTTATGTAACGCTAACCTTTATGGTAGGCATTCTAACGAGATCTACCGGTCCTGCAATCGGCATCGGCATGTTCATGGTCATTATGGAAAGTATGGTGGTACAGCTGCTTGCGCGTTACTCCTGGTCTAAATACCTGCTGTTCCTGAACGTGGATCTCTCCATGTACAGCGGAGGGGCAGGCTCCCCAATTCCAGGCATGAGTTTAACATTCTCAATGATGATGCTCGCTGTATATCTCCTCTTGTTTCTTGCGATAGGCTTTGTTACGTTTAAAAAACGGGATGTCGCATAAGGGACCTGAGTTCGAGGTAGAGCGGCGGAAAGGAGCAACCCGACAGTGAGTATAGAATTCGACAATAATCTGCCGATCTATTTACAGATCATGACGTATCTAAAGAAAGAAATCATCATCGGTAAACTGCAGCCCGGTGATAAAATCCCATCGGTTCGAGAATTAGCGAGTGAGCTTCAAATAAATCCAAACACGGTGCAGCGAACTTTTCAAGAATTGGAGCGTGAGGGAATTGTGGAGACACGGAGAGGATTGGGCCGATACGTGACAAGCGAGGAGTCCAAAATTATGGAAATCAAAAAAGAAATGGCCGGCGATCTGCTGGAACGCTTTATTCGCGGTATGCAGGAGCTTGGCTTTAAAGATCAGGACATCATATCGATCGTGGAAGATGCTGTGAAGCAGCCATGATCCATAGTGGAGGTGAAATCACGGTGGAGAATCTGTTACAGGTAAGGAACGTGACCAAAACATATGCCGGTGGTCGCAGAGCGTTACAGGATGTCAATCTGGATATCAGCGGTGGAAAAATCATTGGTTTGCTGGGCACCAATGGCAGCGGAAAGAGTACGCTCATGAAGATTGCGGCTGGGTTGATGCAGCCGACAAAGGGCGGGGCTTACGTGAATGGCAAACCGGTCGGCTTGGAAACCAAAGCCATCGTTTCCTTTATGCCGGACCGGCCCGTGACGGAATCTTGGATGAAGGTATCGGATGCGGTGGCATATTTTAAAGATTTTTATGAGGACTTTAATGTGGAGAAGGCCCGCAACATGCTGGAATTCATGAATTTAAAGACCCAAGACCGCATCAGTTCCTTGTCCAAAGGAATGAATGAGCGCCTGCAGTTAACACTGGCCTTGTCCCGTGAAGCCCAGCTGTATATGCTGGATGAGCCGATTGGCGGAGTGGATCCGGTAGCCCGGGGCAAAATTTTGGATGCGATAGTTGAATTCTACAATGAGGATAGCAGCATTATTATTTCAACCCATCTGGTCCGGGATATTGAGCGGATATTTGATGAAGTGATCTTTATTCAGGGCGGCGAAGTAGTGATGCATGACGAAGTTGAGAACATCCGCCTAAAACACGGAAAAAGCGTGGATGAGATGTTTAAAGAGGTGTATGCGGAATGATGAAACTGTTCAAATACGACTGGAAGAGAAACTCGACCACGCTGCTCGGCGCCTTCGCGATCCTTCTCATCGTTCAGATAGCGATCACCGTAACGGGCTCTATAAAAGATTGGGAGCTTGGAGTAAAGTTGGGTTTAAGCATGCTGGCTTATGGCTCTGTGAGTGTCCTGCTTCTTGTAGTCACTGGCAAGAACTTCGGCTATAACATAAAGGCATATCACCGGCGTTTACTCCCCGTACGTTCCGTGTGGAATGTGGTTTCATCACTTTTACTTGCATGTGTAAGCTTGCTGGCACTTGGCATACTGATGGCTCTGCATTTATGGTATTACTGGAGCTCAGCAGGCATTTGGGAAATTATCAATTTCGCTGATGTTCCCGTTTCGTATTATGTCGGGTTTGCCCTGCTGATGGTATGGAAATTCATCTATTTGATGATTGCGATATTTTTTGCAATTACCGTGTCCAGGAGCATCACGAAGAAGGGCAGTACATGGATCGGCATTCTGGTGTTCTTCGTATTGCAATATGTTCTTGGCTGGCTTAGCCAAGAACTCTTCGGAGATGAGGCAGCGTGGGTCGGCCCTATGGCTAACATTTCATTTTTTGAGAAAGAAGCAGACATTACGGTGTCGACAATGCAATATACATTAGCATGGGGGGGACTTGCTTTTGAAGTAATCATGGCCGCCTTGATCTTGTATGCAACGGTTTACCTCATCGACCGGAAGGTTGAGGTTTAACAAAAAAGAGTACTTGGAAATCCGGAAGATGAATGAAGAAGGTCTAGACTATAGAACGAACAAAGAGACTGCCTATCGAAGGCAGTTTTTTTGCATATGGAAGGAGATAACACGGGGAAAACAGAACTAGAACCATACCCATACCCGGTACTGAGCAAGAGCGCAACCCTTCATTGCATCATTCTAATAAATATAGAAATAGGATTTAAACATTATAACGTTATATTCACGTAACGCACGTTCTGTGCTATGCTATAATCACGACACTCAACTTATACAATGTAAACCGACGGGATAAGAGGATCTAAGGCTGGTCCGGCAAGGCTGAAGGAGTGAAGTTATGAAGATATTGGAACAACGTTTTATTATACGCAATGTAAAGACGGTGCATGAGGATAAACCTTTTGACATTGTCATGGAGAACGGGTTCATAACCGAAATAACGGATGCGAACATGGCACACGGTGCCAACAGTTTTGATGGTACGGGACTATATGTGTCCAGCGGCTGGATCGATATGCACGTCCATGCGGTCGCTAAGCTGGAGCCTTACGGAGATGCCATCGACGAGATAGGCGTAAAGCAAGGGGTTGCCACCATTATCGACGCAGGGAGCTGTGGTGCGGATACAATTGGAGAACTGGCAGCCGAGGTTGCAAGGTCCAAGACGAATGTGTTTGCTTTTTTGAATATTTCCCATATCGGTCTGCAGCGTGTCGACGAGTTGTCCAGTTTGGAATGGATCGATGCTGAGAAGGCAACAAAGGCGGTATGCACCTATCCAGATCTGATCATTGGGCTCAAGGCCAGAATCAGCAAAAGCGTAGTCAAGGAGAATGGGGTAGAGCCGCTTCGTCTTGCAAGAAAAATATCAGGAAAAACGTCGTTGCCGCTAATGGTACATATCGGGTCCGGGCCACCGCCGATTGAGGAAGTATTGGAATTGCTTCAGAAGGACGACATTATCACTCATTATTTAAATGGGAAGGCCAACAATTTATTTGATTCCGACGGAAAGCCGATTCCTGCCCTGGTGGAGGCGATAGCTCGTGGCGTTCATCTGGATGTGGGCCATGGAACGGCAAGCTTCTCGTTCTTGGTGGCAGAGTATGCCAAGACCCAAGGGATTAAACCTGACACGATCAGCACTGATATCTATCGCGGGAATCGCATCAATGGCCCGGTGTACAGCCTGGCTAATGTCCTGACGAAGTTCCTTTATTTGGGATACAGCTTGCAGGAGGTGATCTCAGCGGTAACGGACCATGCAGCAGGATGGCTACGCCGTCCGGAGCTTGGCCGAATCCAAGTCGGCGATGCCGCTCACCTGACGCTGTTTGCGCTGCAGCAGGGCGCTATGAGTTTAACGGATTCCGAAGGGGAGACCCGGATCGCTGATCGATATATCGAAGCCAGAGGAGTGGTAGTCAATGGATCATTCATTACATGCTAAATATGGGTTGAAGCGCGTAGTTAATGCCAGCGGGCGCATGAGTATTCTTGGCGTATCGGCACCGACGGATACCGTCATGGAAGCGATGCGGATCGGTGGGCAGAGTTACGTGGAAATCGCGGATCTGGTTGATAAAGCAGGCGATTACATGGCGCGAATTCTCGGTTCCGAGGCAGCGGTTGTTGTCAATTCCGCTTCCAGCGGAATCGCTCTTTCCGTCGCTGGAATCATCACCGAAGGCAATCGCAGGCGCAGTGACCGATTACACCAGGAGCCAATCGCGAAGAACGAGATTATCATGTTTAAGGGACATAACGTGCAATATGGGGCACCTGTTGAAACGATGGTTTATCTCGGAGGCGGCAAGGTCGTTGAAGTCGGGTATGCCAACGAAGGGCGTAAGGAGCATATCGCGGAAGCGATAAATGAGCGTACTGCAGCCATTTTGTACGTGAAATCTCATCACTGCGTGCAGAAAAATATGATCTCGGTGGAAGAAGCGGCAGAAGTGGCTCAGGCGCATGGACTTCCGCTAATCATTGATGCTGCTGCTGAAGAGGATATCCAGAAATATGTGAAATACGGGGACCTGGCCATATACAGCGGATCCAAGGCAATTGAAGGCCCGACCTCCGGCATTGTCGGCGGCAAACGCCAATATGTGGAGTGGGTGAAAGCGCAGCTGCATGGTATTGGGCGCAGTATGAAGGTCGGCAAGGAAACAACGTTTGGATTGCTTCAGGCGCTGGACGAGTATATGGTGAAGGAAGATAAGAGTGAGCAGGAGAAAGCGGCGCTGGAGGAAATGAAGTCCTTATCGAAATTGCCGGGCATTGAGGTAACCATTGTGCAGGACGAAGCGGGAAGGGCGATCTTCCGGGGGCGCGTGAAAGTCGATGAACATGCGGCCGGGGTTAGTGCGAAGTCCATGAACGATCAGCTTCGCGAAGGCGATATTGCCGTATACACCAGGGATTACGGCGTTCGCCAGGGGTATTTTGATATCGATCCTCGCTCGCTTTCCGGGGATGATTTGCAAGTCATTATAACGAGAATACAACAGATTGCAGGGGGAAACTAAAATGGCAAATATGGAGAAACGTCTTTACAGAAATCGCGCGGCACTGAACGTACTTGCAGGCAGCATTCAGAATGCGAAGGATATTTTTGAAGCTGCGGAAGGGCATGTGGTGGTCGGCGTATTGTCCAAAAATTATCCGAACGCGCAAGAGGCCGTTATTGCGATGAAGGAGTATGGCGCCGTTATCGAAGATGCGGTATCGATCGGATTGGGTGCTGGCGATAACCGTCAAGCTGCTGTGGTAGCCGAGATTGTGAAGAGCTACCCAGGCACGCATATCAATCAGGTGTTCCCGGCAGTTGGTGCTACACGTGCCAATCTGGATGGCAAAGAAAGCTGGATTAACAGCCTTGTGTCTCCTTCAGGTCAAGTGGGTTATGTAAATATTTCAACTGGACCGGTGAGCGCTGCTGGATCAGACAAAGCCATCGTACCTGTAAAAGCGGCCATCGCGCTTGTGCGCGACATGGGCGGTAACGCACTGAAGTACTTCCCGATGCAAGGCTTGGAGCTGGAGGATGAGTACCGCGCGGTAGCGAAGGCATGTGTGGAGGAAGGATTCGCGCTTGAACCAACAGGCGGGATTGATAAAGAGAATTTTGAAGCCATCGTGCGCATCGCATTCGAAGCGGGAGTGCAGCAGGTCATCCCGCACGTGTACTCTTCGATTATCGACTCGGCCAGTGGAGATACGATCATTAGCGATGTTCAAGAGCTGCATCTCAAGCTAAAAGCGCTGGTTGATCAATATGCCTAAGACGATTGCCGCATATGGCGAAGTGATGATGCGTCTTCAAGTACCGGGATATGCTTCCTTGGCTCAAGAGAGCCATCTGAATTACTCCTTTTCCGGCACGGGTGTAAACATCGCCTCGGCTGTGGCAAGGTTCGGTCATAACGGATATCTGGTCAGCACGCTGCCGGATAACCCGCTTGGCGAAGCGGCGATTTCCTACCTGCGCAAGCTTGGCATCGACACTGCACTCATTAGCCGCGGAGGCAAATATGTCGGCATGTACTTTTTGGAGAATGGCTTTGGTGTAAGACCCGGACGTGTAACTTATACGGATCGACTGGGCAGCAGCTTTAATACGGCGGAGGATGCCATGTACGATTTCGGTGCGATTGCCGAAAAGATAGACATGGTCCATTTTTGCGGGATTACCCTTTCCATGAACGATACCGTACGGGGCCAAATGAAGACACTGGCTCGTGAAGTTAAGAAAAACGGCGGAACCGTTGTGTTCGATTGCAATTATCGTCCCACTTTATGGGGGCCGGACCGCTACGAGTTTGCCAAGCCGCACTATGAGGAAATGCTGTCTTTAGCGGATATCGTTTTTATGAATGAGAAAGATGCCATCTATATCCTTGGCATGGAGACGACCCGGGAGGATCAGAGCGAACAACTGCAGGAGTTGATCCCGAAGGTGGCAGCGAAGTATAATATTACGGTTGCGTCGGGTACCCACCGCAAGATCAACGGGGATAACACTCATTCCCTGCAAGGCTATCTCTACACGGATGGAGCGTTTCACTTTTCCAAAACCTTGACGTTTTCCGTCCATGACCGTATCGGCGCGGGTGATGCCTACGCCAGTGGGGTGATTCACGGGATCTCGGAGGGATATGAACCGAATCGGACGGTTGATTTTGCCGCAGCTGCGGCGATGCTTGCCCATACCGTAACAGGGGATACGCCGACGGCGAGCGAACGCGAAGTGCTTCAGGCAATGAGTCATCATATGTCTGACGTGGAAAGGTAGGAGGAAGCATGTCGATCACGCGGAAGAACGGTCCGTTATACTTGCAAATCAAGAAGATCATAAAAGATCGGATTCTGCATGGGGAGTATCCACTTGGCTCCCATATTCCTTCCGAGCCGCAGCTGGAACAGGAATTTACCGTTAGCAAAATGACGGTCCGCAATGCAATCCAGGAGTTGTATCAGGAAGGGTATGTAGAGAAGCGGAGCGGGGTAGGAACGATTGTGACCCGGAACACTTCCTTCTCCAAGCTTTCCAAAGGCAAGCTGTTCACCGAGATTCTGGTCGAAGAAGGACACCAGATTCGGAAACGCCACCTGAAGACGGAATGGGTGCTCAATGAGCCGGATAGCGAATTGTTCTTAAAATTCGGGGAGCGGTGCCTGCTTATTGAACGTTTGTATTTACTGGACGGGAGCCCTTTCATTTACTACACCCACTATGTGTCATCCCAAGTGGATATGGGTGAAGAGTTCGGTTCCACCGAACTGCCGTCTCTGTATGACCGCATCGAGGAGAGTCAAATTACGCTGGAGAATTTCCGCGACCGTTTTCTGGCGACCGTGGCAAATGAGGAGATTGCCTCCTTGCTTGAAGTAAGTATAGGCGCGCCGTTACTGAAGCGGCTCAGATCCTCATATGACGGGACAGGCAGTATCATTGAATACAGCATCGGTTATTACAATACGGAATTACAGCACTACTTGATCAGTTATGACGCTTGAAGATGTAGACGATACAGGAGCACGATATGGAGAAGTGGCCTTGAGACCGGTTTTCACCCGGCATGAAGGCTGCTTCTTTTTTGTTGCCCCTGAAATGAATTGTTCTTGGGAAAGAGGCTATAAGCGGTCAAAGAACTGGGTACAATAAGAATAACTGCTAACCGCGATAAATTGAGAAGAACCCTCTTGGCAAAATGAAAAAATGTGCTATAATGAGATCAAAGTCAAAGAAAGTCAAAGTCAACGAGAGGGTTCGCTGATTTTGATTATGGTTAAAATTAACGTATAAGCAAGGCTCTGTGCGGACGTGTAAGATCACTATCCGTCTTAACGTTTCAAACAGTGGAGGATGAACAGACCAATGCGTAATATCTCTGATATTATCGAACAATACCTGAAGAGCATACTGCAGGAAAGTCCGGAGGGTACCGTTGAAATTCAACGCAACGATCTGGCGGAGCAATTTTCTTGCGTTCCTTCCCAGATCAACTACGTGATCAGTACACGGTTCACGCTGGAGAAGGGCTTTCTTGTCGAGAGCAAGCGCGGCGGGGGCGGGTACATACGCATCCAGCGTATCGAGCTTCCCCAGCATACTGCACTCCAGCAGCATCTTCACCATACCATTGGCAGCATGATTGATCAGACGGTGGCTGAAGGATTGATTTACCAGCTGGAGGAATCCCGGTTTTTAACGAGGCGGGAGGCCAGCCTGATGCGGGCCGCCATTTCGAGGGAGTGCCTGAATGTGAAGCTTCCTTATCGGGATGAGCTGCGTGCAAGGATTATGAAAGCGATGCTTATTTCTTTATTAGGTAAGTGAGTCTGTGTAAGGAGGCATCGGATTATGTTATGCCAAGAATGCGGTAAACGGCCGGCGACACTTCATTTCACCAAAATTGTGAACGGGGAGAAAACGGAGTTTCATTTTTGTGAAACCTGTGCCCGTGAAAAAGGGGAATTGATCCCCGGCACGTCGAATGGTTTTTCTATACACAGTTTGCTGTCAGGTCTTCTGGATCTGGATCCTTCAGGCAAGGGCCAGAGCCCCGGTGCAAAAATGGCTCAGACGCTGCAATGTGAAGAATGCGGTATGACGTATTCCCAGTTCAGCAAGCTTGGCCGGTTCGGCTGCAGCTCGTGTTATAAATATTTCTCGGATCGATTGGATCCATTGTTTAAGCGAGTCCATGGGGGGACTTCCCATGTCGGCAAAGTGCCGAAGCGTACGGGTGGCCGGATTCAGATCAAACGCCAAATCGATGACCTTAAGAAGGAGCTTCAAATTCGGATCGTGCAGGAGGAGTTTGAAACGGCTGCCGAGATACGGGACCAAATCCGTGAGCTGGAGCGAAATATGGCTCAGGGATAAGATTGTAAGATTTTGCACTTTAGTAGGAGGAATGCGTGATGTCTAATCTCCGGTTTACCGATTCGGCGCTGAGCGAGTGGATGCGCGGGAACGGTCAGGATTCCGACATTGTCATCAGCACCCGTGTCAGGGTGGCGCGCAATCTGCAGCATCTTCCTTTCCCGCTGCTGGCAACGGATCAGCAGTCAGGAGAAGTGCTAGAGCGCCTGACGGATGTATTGAAGAATAAGGACGATTTGCAGGATTTCGGGGATTTGCATGTAATTAAATTAAGTGAGATTGATGAGCTGGATAAGAAAGTTCTTGTTGAGAAGCATCTAATCAGTCCCAATCTGGCGAATGAATCCCGAAACGGTGCAGTCATCCTTACTGAAGATGAATCCGTCAGCATTATGATCAATGAAGAGGATCACCTGCGCATCCAGTGTTTATATCCCGGATTTCAGGTTCGTGAGGCATGGGCACGTGCGACGGCGCTGGATGATGTTTTTGAATCCGAGATCGATTATGCGTTTGATGACAAGCGAGGTTATCTTACAAGCTGTCCGACGAATGTCGGCACCGGTCTTCGCGCATCCGTCATGATGCATTTGCCCGCTCTTGTTATGACACAGCAGATTAACCGGATTCTCTCGGCTGTATCGCAGGTAGGCTTGACGGTAAGAGGGATTTACGGTGAAGGCAGCGAAGCGTTAGGCAACCTGTTTCAAATCTCGAATCAGATTACGCTCGGTCAAACCGAGTCGGAGATCATTGAGAATCTTCACAGCGTCGCCCTGCAAATCATCGAGCATGAGAAGAATGCCAGAGCCCGGCTCTTGGGTGAATCCAAGCTTCGGATTACGGATCGGGTCATGCGCTCCTATGGCATACTGTCCTATGCGGCGGTGATGGATTCCAAGGAAGCAGCCCAGCGTTTATCCGATGTTCGGCTTGGTGTGGATCTCGGCCTCTTGGAAGGCCCGGAAATCCCGGTCATGAATGAACTGAATGTGAAGACACAGCCGGGCTTTCTGCAGAAGACCTATGGAGAAGGAATGACTCCTTCCGAACGCGACATGTACAGGGCTAAGCTCATCAGAGAAACACTGGGTACCCATTAAGGATCTATACTCGTTTTACAGTTGGATGACGGTGTAAGCGTCCTATAGCTGACTATACACCGAAATCCGCGAGGTTCAATATATTAATTGAAACGTGGAGGTGCAATACTATGATGTTTGGCAGATTTACGGAACGTGCACAAAAGGTGCTTGCATTGGCTCAGGAAGAAGCGGTACGTCTGGGTCACAACAATATCGGCACAGAACATATCCTGCTAGGACTTATTCGTGAAGGAGACGGCATTGCAGCCAAAGCGCTGATCGGACTTGGACTTGGTCTTGAGAAAATTCAGGATGAAGTCGAAACATTAATCGGACGCGGACAAGAGCAGCCTACCAACATTGCTTATACGCCTAGAGCGAAAAAAGTAATTGAGCTCTCCATGGACGAAGCTCGCAAGCTTGGTCATACCTACGTAGGTACTGAGCATATTCTGCTGGGGCTGATTCGTGAAGGTGAAGGGGTTGCAGCACGCGTGCTGAACAACCTGGGCATTAGCCTGAACAAAGCCCGCCAGCAAGTACTGCAGCTGCTCGGCAGCAGCGAAGCGGTATCGAGCCATCATGGCACGCCGCAAAACGTAAGCACGCCTACACTGGACAGTCTCGCTCGCGATCTGACCGCCATTGCCAAAGAAGGCAATCTGGATCCAGTCATTGGACGCAGCAAAGAAATTGAGCGCGTGATTCAGGTACTGAGCCGCCGTACGAAGAACAACCCGGTGTTGATTGGTGAACCAGGGGTAGGTAAGACGGCGATTGCGGAAGGCCTGGCACAACGCATCATTAACAATGAAATTCCGGAGACACTGCGCGACAAACGCGTCATGACGCTGGATATGGGCTCAGTTGTTGCGGGTACGAAATACCGCGGCGAGTTTGAGGATCGCCTGAAAAAAATTATGGATGAGATTCGTCAAGCGGGCAACATCGTTCTGTTCATCGATGAGCTGCATACTTTGATCGGCGCAGGCGGTGCAGAAGGTGCCATCGACGCTTCCAACATTCTTAAGCCATCATTGGCACGCGGAGAACTTCAGTGCATCGGAGCAACCACACTGGATGAATACCGCAAATATATTGAAAAAGATGCTGCCCTCGAGCGCCGTTTCCAACCGATTACGGTGGACCAACCGTCGCCGGAGGAAGCCATTCAGATTCTGTATGGACTGCGTGACCGTTACGAAGCGCATCACCGCGTGAAAATTACGGATGAAGCGATCGAGCAGGCTGTGAAATTGTCCGACCGCTACATTACGGACCGCTTCCTGCCGGATAAAGCGATTGACCTGATTGACGAGGCCGGTTCGAAAGTTCGCCTTCATACGTATACCATACCGCCAAATCTGAAAGATCAAGAAGCGCATCTGGAGGACATCCGCAAAGAGAAGGACGCAGCTGTCCAAAGCCAGGAATTCGAGAAAGCTGCAGCGCTGCGCGATACGGAGCAGAAGCTGCGTGAAGAGCTTGAAATTACGAAGAATCAATGGAAAGAAAAACAAGGACGTACCGATTCCGAGGTAACTCCGGAGGATATCGCCGACGTTGTAGCCAACTGGACTGGCATTCCTGTAAATAAACTGAAAGAAGAAGAGACCGAGCGTCTTCTGAATCTGGAAGAAATTCTGCACAGCCGGGTGATCGGTCAAGAGGAAGCGGTCAAAGCGGTCAGCCGTGCGGTTCGCCGGGCACGTGCAGGACTGAAAGATCCGAAGCGTCCAATGGGCTCCTTCATCTTCCTGGGTCCTACCGGGGTAGGTAAAACCGAGCTGGCACGCGCCCTTGCGGAAGCGATGTTCGGAGATGAGAATGCGGTTGTGCGGATCGATATGTCCGAGTACATGGAGAAGCATTCCACATCACGTCTCGTCGGAGCGCCTCCGGGATATGTCGGCTATGAAGAAGGCGGTCAGCTGACCGAGAAGGTACGCCGCAAACCATATTCCGTTGTGCTGCTTGATGAAATCGAAAAGGCACACCCTGAGGTATTCAACATCTTGCTTCAGGTGCTGGAAGACGGACGCTTGACCGACTCCAAGGGCCGCGTGGTGGACTTCCGCAACACCCTGATCATCCTGACCTCCAACGTGGGAGCGGAAGCCATCAAGAAGAACTCTACGCTTGGCTTTACTGCAGTGACGGATGCAGGTCGCGATTATAACAACATGAAAGGCAAAGTGATGGATGAGCTCAAGAAGAGCTTCCGTCCGGAGTTCTTGAACCGGATTGACGAGATCATCGTGTTCCACTCATTGGAAGAGAAACACATTGCCCAAATCGTGACATTGATGTCCGACGAGCTGCGTAAACGTCTGAAGGAATTCGAGGTGCATTTCGAGCTCACAGACAAAGCGAAGGCTTTCATTGCGAAGGAAGGATACGATCCGGCCTTCGGTGCCCGCCCACTGCGCCGGGCTATCCAGAAGCACATCGAGGATCGCCTCTCCGAGGAGCTGCTGAAAGGTACTGTGGCCAAGGGTGACTCGCTCACCATTGATGAGGCAAATGGCGAGCTGGTTGTACACAAGAACGAGAGCGTCACTGCCGCATCAGCCGAAACGGAATAAGTGTAACTTCAACCCCCGTTGGATTAAAACCAGCGGGGGTTTTTGATTTTAATGTTAATGGAAGATGAAGGTTTTGTATGGGGCAGAGACTTGGATGCTCAGAAGTCAGTGAATGCAATGACCAAGGCTGTTTTATCGATAAAATAATTAGGCATATGGATGAAAAGCGAATTAAGAAAACAACCCTCATGTATCAACCCAGCGGAGAGGACGGAATCGTTCTGAAGAAGCGACAGCGTTCGCCTTTAAAACCGGGAAACCACCATAATATCAATTCCAGTTTCCTGGTTTTAACAGCGATCGTAAGAACGATCCGGCAGCGAAGCGGACATGTGTGGTTTACATGTATTATGTTTGATAAATTGCAGCAAAAATAATGTCGTTCTGCCCCGGACCCTTCAAATTTGAAACAAATCCTTCTCATCTCGCGTAAAGTTTCCAATTAACCTTTACGCCCAATTATAAGAAATGGTAAACTTTGAGTAATGCCTGATTTTGCAGGGTTTTACGAAATCCGACAAATGATGTGCGACATAAAGGAGACTCACATGGCAAAAACTAAAACGAAATTTTTCTGTACCGAGTGCGGCTATGAAGCGCCTAAATGGTTCGGAAAATGTCCGGGCTGCCAATCATGGAACTCCATGGTAGAAGAGACCGAGACGGTAATCAAGACGCAGGGGATGAATTCCCCTCTTTTTCATAGTAAAGAAAAACCCCTTTCGATCATAAATATAGAAAGCGGTAAAGAACCCAGAATCCAGACGGGCATTGCGGAATTGAACCGCGTGCTCGGCGGCGGGCTTGTTCCGGGCTCGCTGGTGTTAGTCGGCGGTGACCCCGGCATCGGCAAATCCACGCTGCTGCTGCAAGCCTCCAATCGATTGGCCCAGAACGGCATTCGCGTTCTGTACATTTCCGGTGAGGAATCCGTACGCCAGACCAAACTGCGTGCAGATCGGCTCGGGGCGCTGTCTCCGGAGCTGTTTGTCCTGTGTGAAACCAATCTGGAATCGATTGAGGAAGCCATTGAGAACGTGCAACCTGGCTTTGTTGTCATTGACTCCATTCAGACGGTGTATTTGCCGGAGGTAACCAGTGCGCCTGGCAGCGTTTCCCAGGTGCGGGAGTGTACGGCACGCTTCATGCGATTGGCGAAGGTGAAGGGCATAGCGACCGTCCTGGTCGGTCATGTGACCAAGGAAGGCGCTATTGCTGGCCCAAGGATGCTGGAGCACATGGTGGACTGTGTGCTTTATTTTGAAGGAGAGCGTCACCATACTTACCGTTTGCTTCGTGCGGTAAAGAACCGTTTCGGTTCGACGAATGAGATTGGCATTTTTGAGATGGGTGAGGACGGACTTCGGGAAGTCGGGAATCCATCGGAACTGTTTTTATCTGAACGGCCCTTAGGGGTAGCCGGTTCGACCGTTGTTGCAAGCATGGAGGGAACTCGTCCGGTTCTGGTCGAGCTGCAGGCGCTCATCTCCACAACCCACTTCCCGTCCCCGCGCCGGATGGGCACAGGGGTGGACCACCACCGCATGAATCTGATCATTGCCGTGCTGGAGAAACGGATGGGCATGTACCTGCAAACGCAAGACGCCTATCTGAATGTTGCCGGCGGCGTGAAGCTCGATGAGCCAGCGGTGGATTTGGCCATAGCGGTTAGCATTGCATCCAGCTTCCGCGACATTCCGACCAAGCCGTATGATGTCATCTTTGGCGAGGTTGGTCTGACCGGCGAGGTTCGTGCCGTTTCCAGAGCGGAACAAAGGGTAAGGGAAGCCGAGAAGCTGGGCTTTAAGCGCGTACTCATGCCGGAGAAGAGTTTAAAGGGATGGAAGCATCCGAAAGGAATACAAATTATAGGAGTAAACACCGTTGCAGATGCATTAGCGGTTGCGTTAGATTAGGGGGCATACGAAGGTGAAAGAAACGAGCCAACTGGACAAAATGAATGATTTGCTAAAGCTGGTAGCACCGGGAACGCCGTTTCGCGACGGACTGGAGAACGTGCTGCGGGCAAAGACGGGCGCCCTGATCGTTGTGGGCTACAGCCCGGAAGTAATGGAAGTTGTTGACGGCGGCTTCTCCATTAACTGCGATTTTTCGCCAAACTATTTATACGAGCTGGCCAAGATGGACGGGGCCATCATCCTGAGTGAAGACTTGAAACGTATCTTATATGCGAATACCCAGTTGATTCCGGATTCTTCGATCTCTTCCATCGAGACGGGGATACGGCACAGAACAGCGGAGCGGGTAGCGAAACAGACAGGCAAGCTGGTTGTGTCCATCTCGCAGCGCCGAAACATTATTACGCTGTATCAAGGATCGCTGCGGTATGCATTGAAGGAAATCGGCGTAATCTTAACCAAGGCGAATCAGGCTATACAGACCTTGGAGCGATACCGAGTGGTGCTTAATCAATCGCTTACCAACCTCTCGGCATCTGAATTTGAAGAATTGGTCACCATTCCGGAAGTCGTGAATGTGATTCAGCGCGTCGAGATGGTGCTCCGCATCAAGAAGGAGATCAAGCGCTATATCAACGAGCTCGGCAACGAAGGTCGTTTGATCAGCATGCAGATGGATGAGCTTGTAAGCAACATAGAGGAAGAGGCTTGGCTGCTGTATGCGGACTATGCCCGGGAGTACAGCGAGGAGAAGATCCGCGAGATCATTCTTGCGTTGAAGCGTTCAACGGATGAGGAACTGCTGGACATTCATCATATTGTAAGGCTTCTTGGCTATCCGGCTTCCGCCGCTGCTTCAGAGGAAGAAATACTGCCGCGTGGTTACCGGATTTTGAACAAAATCCCGCGCCTTCCGAATGTGATCGTACGTAATCTGGTCGACCAGTTCCATGATTTATCCAGCATTATGATCGCTTCCATCCATGAACTTGATGAAGTGGACGGGATTGGTGAAGTTCGCGCACGGACCATTAAAGAAGGCCTGAAACGATTGCAAGAACAAGTATTTATTGACAGACAAATCTAAAAGACCTACAATCGATGTTCGTACGTAACATTAATGAGGTGAATAAAAAAAATGACGAAATCAATTCCGAATATGTTTACTTTAGGTAATCTGTTTCTCGGAATGATTGGTATCATCTTGGCGACGGAAGGTCGAACGAGTATGGCCGCCATAATGATTATCATTGCCATGCTTCTTGATGGACTGGACGGTCGGGTAGCTCGGGCATTGAATGCCCAAAGCGAGCTCGGCAAGGAACTTGACTCATTATCCGATGTAATATCATTTGGCGTAGCACCGGCACTCATTATGTATACCGTAGCGTTTACGGATATTAATACAGCACTGGCTTGGACAGTGACCGCCATATTTCCGATGTGCGGCGCATTGCGTCTTGCAAGATTTAATGTTCGTCCGGGCATACCGGGATATTTTATCGGCCTGCCGATCCCCGCTGCGGGAGGCGTGCTGGCAACCTTGGCGTTATTTCATGAAGAGATTACAGCAACTTATATGATTATTGCCGTACTTCTACTTTCTTACCTCATGGTTAGCGCAGTCAAGTATCCGAACTTCAAGAAGATTGGCATTCCGAAAACAGCGATTAAATTTACACCGCTCGTCATCATTGGCGCAGTCATGGTTGCCGTGTTCTTACCAGAGCAGACCTCCAAGCTGATATTCTTGCCATTGGTCCTGTACGCAGGTTATGGCTTGCAACAGAATTTCCGCAGGCTGAACCGCAAAAAACGTCGTAAAAAGGATGATCCCAAATCAGATGAGGCCTTTCAATCCTCTGACCGATAGGACAGATTTGTGACATAATCCAAATAAAAAGCATTTATTTCCCTGCTAGCGCAGCGAGATAAATGCTTTTTTTGTATGCATGGAGTACCTTGCCGTTACGAACCGTTTTCATGTTAGCGGCTTTACGACAGGTTGAAAATACCCAATGTGGAGCATTTCTGCGACTCCTTGTCAACAACCTCATCCAGTTGAATGTCCAGAAGATTCGCAAGAGCAGACATATAAAATAGGTTGCGGCCAAGCTCGGTGCTTACCGCTTCACGGCAATTCTCGCACAGATGGCCTTCGACGTGCGTGCCAGCTAATTCCCGGGCTGATTCGAGATCAGCGCCCATATCGAAGGATTGCTTTGTGGCGTGGAGCTCGATGCATCCGCATTCTGTGATGGCCTTGGTTACGGCCCGGTTGACTGAAGCATTGCTTTGACCATTTTTAGACAGAACATCCAAGAGACTGCGGTGACGGAGCAACAATTCGGAAACTTGGTCCTGAAAAGCCTGTAAACTAGGAGCGCTCATTTATACATCCACCTCGATATTATGAATTGAGTTCATTATATTCCACTACTTCAGGCGATTTCAACCAATTTCAGGTGTCCGAAGGCGGTCAATTCCATTTGTGAGGTTGATGTAAGTACACGTCAAAGCCTGATGGGGGTAGGCAAAACCGGTAGGATATGGGGATATGGAAATAGGATAAAAAAGCGTCAATAGGCGCACTTTTACAGAAGATAGACTGCATATTTGAGGATGTTTTTCTTACGATTATCCAATTCATTTGGATTCACTGAAAACTTTTATCTTAAAAAAGATGGGTCGGCACGATTACGACTTTATAAATTGGACCATACTGGAAAATAGAAGCAAAGATATTTATGTATAAAAAGGAGGTGTGCGGAAGCTCATGGTAAAAAAAGCTATTTTAGCATTTACAGTATTATGCGGAGCATGGGGCGGGTATACGTTATATCATACAATGGAACGGTCTTTCTTAGAGCTCTCGCCTATTTTTGGACAAGGTTTATTTGCAGCGGGAAGCGGAGCCTTCGCGGTGCTTGGAGGATTATTGTTTGGCATGATCGGCGTGCTGTCAGCGGATCGGGTAACGAGATGGCTGCACAGCCTGATCTCTTCGTTCTCCCGGATTCCGATGAATGAGCTGGCTGCGGGTACTGCCGGACTGTTGAGCGGCCTGCTGCTGTCTGTATTGCTGTCACCAGGGTTGTCCTTGCTCGGACAAGCAGGGCAGCTGCTCCAGGTTGGCATTACGCTGCTCGGTGGTTACATCGGGTTTCGCATTGGACTGGAAAAGAAGGATGAACTGGCTTCTCTATGGATGTCGGGCAAGTGGAGTCAAGCTGCTGAGCCTGAGGGCCGGCGCATAGAGGAACATAAAATTTTGGATACGAGTGTCATCATTGACGGGAGAATTGCAGATATTTGCAAGACCGGATTTATCGAAGGAACGATTGTCATACCTGAGTTTGTTCTGGAGGAGCTTCAGCATATTGCGGATTCCTCAGACCTTCTTAAGCGAAATCGCGGCCGGCGGGGTCTTGATATTTTGAACAAAATCCAGAAAGAGCTGGACGTCAAGGTGCTCATTTATGAAGGGGACTTTGAGGAAATATCCGAAGTCGACAGCAAGCTGGTGAAACTGGCCAAAGTGCTTCAAGGCAAAGTGGTCACGAATGATTTCAACTTGAATAAGGTATGTGAGCTGCAGGGTGTGTCGGTACTGAACATTAATGATCTCGCCAACGCGGTGAAGCCGGTGGTTCTGCCAGGGGAGGAAATTCTGGTACAGATTATCAAGGACGGCAAGGAGCATGGTCAAGGCGTCGCTTATTTGGATGACGGCACGATGATCGTCGTGGAAGGCGGTCGCGAGTACATCGGCACGATGATGGAGGTGCTCGTTACCAGCGTACTGCAAACCTCGGCGGGCCGGATGATCTTCGCGAAACCAAAACTGTTGGAAAAAGCCCAGTAAAGGGGTATGATGGGGATATACATATCCGCTATTCGTCCGTTTGGGACGTGTTGGGTGAGACAGGAGTTTGGTGCTTGATGAGTAACTTCGGCGCTGTTATTGTAGCGGCGGGAAAAGGAACGAGGATGGGCACCCGGGAGAGCAAGCAGTACTTGGCTCTGAATGGAAAGCCCATTATCGTTCATACGCTTGAAGCATTCAGCCGGATACCATGGCTGCAGGAAATTGTGCTTGTGACGGGGATAGAGGATGTCCCTCGCTGCGAATCCTGGATTCAGGAATACAGTTTGAACAAGGTGTCCGCTGTAATCCCCGGGGGAAGCGAGAGGCAGCAGTCCGTATACCAGGGCATCAAGCAAATTTCTTCAGAGTGGGTAATGATACATGACGGCGTAAGGCCGTTTGTAACGCAAGAGGAAATTGAAGCCTGCCGCGATGCGGCAATCCGTGAGGGCGCCTCGGTACTTGGGGTCCCCGTGAAGGATACGATTAAACAGGTGAACGGTAAGGGGCTGATTACAGGCACCCCCGACCGTCAAAGTCTGTGGGCCGTCCAGACCCCACAGGCTTTTCGTCTTTCCGACTTGCTGTCTGCACATGAGGCTGCTGCGAAGGATGGGTTTACAGGCACTGACGATGCCATGCTGATGGAGCGAGCAGGACATCCGGTAACCGTGGTGGAGGGGAAATACAGCAATATTAAGATCACCACACCGGAGGATCTGGAATATGCAGCTTTTTTACAGAAACGTAAGGGAGAGGACATGGGATGATTCGAGTAGGACAGGGGTTTGACGTACATCAGCTCGTAGAAGGAAGGCCGTGCATCATCGGAGGCGTCACGATTCCTTATGACAAGGGGCTTCTCGGGCACTCCGATGCCGACGTGCTGCTGCACGCCGTAACGGACGCGATTTTGGGAGCGCTTGGGCTTGGCGACATTGGTCGTCACTTTCCCGATAACGATCCTGCCTTTAAAGACGCCGACAGCCTGAAGCTTTTGGAACAGGTATGGGTCATGGCGAAGGAACGCGGGTATACACTTGGTAATATCGATTCTACGATAATTGCACAGAAGCCGAAGATGGCACCATATATTCCGCAAATGGCGGAAGTGATCGCCAAAGCGCTGGATGCCGAGGTGGATCAGGTTAACGTGAAGGCGACCACCACCGAGCAGCTCGGGTTTGCTGGCAGGGGCGAAGGTATCGCCGCGCAATCGGTTGTCTGCCTCGTAAAAGGTATGCTATCATCTTGAAGTATGTGTTCAATAAGGGAGTTTTTTGAGCGAGGAATCTTGAAAGAATAGGGAAGCGGAGGGGTTACAATGACCGGAGAAGTCCGCGTGCGCTATGCACCGAGTCCAACGGGACATTTACATATCGGCAATGCCAGAACGGCATTATTCAATTATTTATTTGCCCGCAAGAACAACGGGAAATTCATTATCCGCATCGAGGATACAGATGTAAAACGCAACGTAGAAGGCGGAGAGCAAAGCCAGCTGAAATACTTGAAGTGGCTGGGTATGGACTGGGATGAGAGCGTGGATGTCGGAGGCGAGTACGGACCTTATCGCCAGACCGAGCGTCTTGATATTTATAAAGAGTATTGGCAGGACCTTCTGGATCGCGGGCTTGCTTACCGCTGCTATTGCACGGAGGAAGAGCTGGAGCAGGAGCGGGAAGAGCAGATGGCTCGCGGCGAAACACCGCGCTATTCCGGGAAGCACCGGGATTTGACGGAAGAGCAGCGTCAGGCACTTGAGGCTGAAGGTCGTGTGGCCAGCATCCGCTTCCGCGTTCCAGAAGATCGTATCTACACGTTCGATGATATGGTGAAGGGCACGATTTCGTTTAACAGCAAAGAGACGGGCGACTTCGTCATCGTTAAAAAAGACGGCATTCCTACCTACAATTTCGCTGTAGCTTTGGACGATCATCTGATGAAGATCAGCCATGTGCTCCGCGGGGAGGATCATATCTCCAATACGCCGCGTCAGCTGATGATCTATGAAGCCTTTGGCTGGGAGCCGCCTCAGTTCGGACATATGACCCTGATCGTGGGCGAGGATCATAAGAAGCTGAGCAAGCGTAATGAATCGATTATTCAGTTCATTGAGCAGTATGACCAGCTTGGCTATTTGCCTGAAGCGCTGTTCAACTTCATCTCGCTGCTTGGCTGGTCTCCGGAAGGGGAAGAGGAAGTGTTCTCCCAAGAGCAGTTGATCTCGATCTTTGATGAGCATCGATTATCCAAGAGCCCGGCGGTATTCGATACAAACAAGCTGGCTCATCTGAACAACACGTATATCAAGAATGCGGATCCGGATCGGATTGCCGATCTAGCCATTCCGCATTTGCAGAAAGCCAGTCGCTTGCCGTCCGAGCTTACGGCCGAGCAAGAGGAATGGGCACGCGCGCTCGTGGCGCTCTATCAGGAGCAGTTGACTGCTGCTTCGGATATCGTGGATCTGTCGGAAGTGTTCTTCCGCACACATCTGGAGCTGGATTCCGAAGGGATTGAAGTGATGGGCGGCGAGCAGGTGCCCGCCGTATTGTCGGCATTCCTTGCGAAGATCGAGCAGTCGGATGAGTTTAACGCTCCGAAGATTGCGGCACTGATCAAGGAAGTCCAGAAGGAGACCGGATTTAAGGGCAAACAGCTCTTTATGCCGATCCGCGTAGCCTTGACGGGACAAACTCATGGCCGGGACCTGAACCAGACGATTTGGCTGCTTGGTAAGGATCGTGTGCTTGACCGTTTGCGTTCTCAGATCAAGGGCGCATAATTCGGGCGCTTCTTCGAATAAACGTTCCTTGTCAGCCCGTATATCATCAGTTATAATTACACCAAACTATAAGTGAAATATTCTTTGATCTAGGTTAGGTAGCAACAACTCATACGGAGAAGCAGCGGAGAGGACGGAATTGTGCTGTAGAAGCGAAGCGTTCGCCTTTGTCTTCCGATTTCCACCTATGTGATATCGTTAAAGAAATCGGAAGGCAACAGCGATCGGAAGCACAATCCGTCAGCGCAGCGTTCTATAGAGCGTTGTTTCCTTCACATAGATCAACAAATATAAACGTACAAAAGCTACGATCAGGAGAAGTACGCGTAAAACAGGCACGTTCCAGAGAGGACAATCGGCAGAAGACAAGGACCACTTGAATTTGCCGGCTGAGAGTTGTCCCGTCGCCTGCAGCGGAAATGCACCTGTGAGCTGCATGGTTGAAGCGAACACAATCGTTAGATCATGCCGGTCGTCTGCCGTTAATGACATGAAGAGAATCGGTAGAATCCGTCCCTGACGAAGGGAGGAGGCTTGTGCCGGTTCTAAGCAGAGTGGAACCGCGGTCTAGCGCCTCTGCAGCGATAAGCTGCAGGGGCGTTTTTTATTTACAGGAATAACGATGGATGGCAAGTTGCATGCGCGATTGGAAGAGGGGAAAGAGGGAGCGTTCATGTTTAAACAGATGAAATCGGATATTCGGACAGTGTTCGAGAATGACCCGGCTGCCCGGGGACTTTTTGAAGTGGTATTCACCTACTCGGGGCTTCACGCACTGTGGGCGCACCGGGTAGCTCATGCATTATTTAAGCGGCGATGGTATACGCTGGCCCGGTTGATCTCCCAGTTCAGCCGGTTTATGACAGGGATTGAGATTCATCCGGGAGCCCGTATCGGGCATCGGCTGTTCATAGACCATGGGATGGGGGTTGTCATTGGAGAGACCTGTGAGATTGGGGATGACGTGGTGATCTACCAAGGGGTTACGCTTGGTGGAACCGGTAAGGAGAAAGGCAAGCGGCACCCGACCATCGGCAACAACGTGGTCATCGGATCGGGGGCGAAAGTGCTAGGTTCCTTTACGATTGGGGATAACTGTAACATTGGTTCCAATGCAGTCGTACTAAGACCAGTCCCCCAAAACAGCACCGTTGTCGGCAATCCGGGAAAAATTGTGAAACAGAACGGGGAGCGGGTGCGCGACCGGCTGGATCACACGAATCTGCCCGATCCGATTGTGGATATGCTGCGTTCAATGCAGAAGGAGATCGATCAGCTCCGGGCGGAGCTTCATGAGAGCAAACGAAACCAGCCTAAAGGCATGGTATCCGAGGTCGTTGTGTCTTCGGCCAAAGAAGAGTAAACCCGCAAGCCGTGAAGGAACAATAAGCGATGGAATGAAAGGATTGAGATGATACCTTATGGCACTTCAAATCTATAACACGTTAACCCGTATGAAAGAAACGTTTGTTGCTCAGGAACCTGGAAAGGTAAAGATCTACGTGTGCGGTCCTACCGTGTACGATTATATCCATATCGGGAATGCCCGTCCGATGATCTTTTTCGACGTGGTTCGAGCTTATTTTGAGAATCAGGGTAATGATGTGAATTACGTGGTGAACTTTACGGATGTAGATGACAAAATGATCCGGAAAGCGGAGCAAACCGGTACTACCGTTCCGGAGGTCGCGGATAAGTTTATTAACGCCTATTACGAAGATCTGGACGGTCTCGGTATACCGAGAGCGACATTAAATCCGCGGGTAACGGACAATATGGAGAGCATTATTGAATTTATCCAGGAGCTCATTGACCGCGACTTTGCTTATGAGAACGGGGGAGATGTCTTTTACCGGACCCGCAAATTTGACGATTACGGCAAGCTGTCCCAGCAAAATCTCGATGAGCTGCAATTTGGTATCCGGATTGAAGTGGATAAGCGGAAAGAAAACCCGGAGGACTTCGTGCTATGGAAAGCTGCGAAGCCCGGAGAGATCTACTGGAGCAGCCCTTGGGGCGACGGCCGCCCGGGCTGGCATATTGAGTGCTCCGCCATGGCCCGTCGTTATCTCGGGGATACGCTGGATATCCATGGCGGCGGTCAAGACCTCCAGTTTCCGCACCATGAATGCGAAGTGGCGCAGTCCGAGGCGCTGACAGGCAAACCGCTGGCGAACTATTGGATGCACAATGGTTATATCCGCATCAATAACGAGAAAATGTCGAAATCGCTAGGTAATGGTGTATTGGTTAAGGAACTTCGTGAACAATATACAAAAGAAGCTGTCCGCTATTTCATGTTGTCCACCCACTACCGCAACCCGCTGAATTATAGCGATGAGGTGATGGAGCAGGCACAGAACAGCGTGGAACGTCTGGCGAATGCGGCGGCTAATGTCGAGCATCGATTGAGTACCGCGATCGGTTCGAAGGACGATAACGTAAGCCAGGAAGTTGCGGATAAAATATCGGCCGTCCTTGTCGAATTCCACCAGAAAATGCAGGATGATTTCAACACGCCGGATGCCATCACCGCCATGTTCCAATGGGCCAGCGAGGCGAATCAGCTGCTGAAGGAAGCCTCGATTCCTGCGGCTGACCTGCATGAAGTGCTGCGTGCTTTCAACGAAATGAACGGCGTGCTGCGCATCGTAAATACAGGCACGGATGAATTGCTGGATGAGGAGATTGAAGCTCTGATTGCCGAACGTATCGAAGCCCGGAAGAATAAAAACTGGGCGCGAGCGGATGAAATCCGCGACAAGCTGGCGGACGAAGGCATCGTGCTTGAGGATACGGCGCAAGGTATGCGCTGGCGGCGTAAATGAGCGGGCCTGAGCATCATGATCCCGCGGTAGGCTGGTTCGATTTTCCGCCGTCGAAGCCGGCCCGGTTAATCCCGCCCATCGTGCTTGCCTATATCGGAGATGCCATTTATGAGGTGGCGGTGCGGCAGTTTTTGATATCAAGAGCGAATCTCCGCCCCCATCACTTGCACCGGACAGCAACAGGATTTGTGTCGGCGAAGGCACAGAGCCGAATATTGGCTTATCTGGATCCGGAGCTGACGGAAGAAGAACGCGATGTTGTGCGTCAAGGACGCAATGCCAAATCAGGCAGCATCCCCAAAAATGCCGACGTGCTCGAATATCGGCATGCAACGGCATTTGAGACGCTCGTTGGGTATTTATATTATACGGGGGAGCAGGATCGTCTCCGCGAGCTCATTGGGAAGAGCATCGAGTTTATTGAGGGGTCTGTTAAATAGACCGTCAGGCAATAGAGATCAACATTGAAACGATACAGCCGGTGTTTCTCAAAGGGGACGCCGGCTGATATGCAGGAGGAGACCTACATGTTGCAAGAAGAGGAAGTAGTAGCTGGTAAGCACTCCGTAACGGAAGCGCTCAAATCAGGACGTACGATCAATAAAATATGGATTGCCGAAAATGCGCAAAAACATCTGACCCTGCCGATCATCGCGGAAGCGAAGAAACTGGGCATTGTTATTCAGCATGTGGACAAACGCAAGCTGGATCAGATGGTTCCAGGGGTACAGCATCAAGGCGTGGTTGCCCAAGCGGCACCGTATGCCTATGTGGAAGTGGAAGATTTGCTGAAGGTTGCGGAGGAAAAGGGTGAACCACCTTTCTTGCTGCTGCTTGACGAGATCGAGGATCCGCACAATCTGGGCTCGATTCTCCGTACGGCAGACTGCACGGGTGCTCATGGCGTCATACTGCCTAAGCGCAGATCCGCACAAGTAACGGCAACGGTATCCAAAACATCTGCTGGCGCAGTAGAGTATGTACCCGTAGCCAGAGTGACCAATCTGGGCCAAACCATCGATCAGCTGAAAGAAATGGGCGTGTGGGTTGTCGGGACGGTCGTTGATGCTGTTCAGGAATTGTATGACACTGAAGTTTTTGACGGGCCGGTTGCTATCGTTATCGGTAATGAAAGTAAAGGAATGGGGCGTCTGATCCGTGAAAAATGCGATGTGCTTGTGAAACTGCCGATGGCCGGAAAAATCAACTCGCTTAACGCCTCTGTTGCCGCAGGTGTCGTTATGTACGAAGTGCTTCGCCGTCGCCGCCTTCAAGGTTAGCAATGATGGCCGATTGGCGGGATGTGCTGCTGGTCGACGGTTATAATATGATCGGCGGCTGGCCATATCTTGCGAAGCTCGCCAATAGCAGCATGCATGATGCGCGAGACCTGCTGCTGGAGAAATTAGCGGATTACCAGGCGTATTCCGGCCTCAGAGTCGTGGTGATTTTTGACGCATACCGGGTCCCTGGGCTGGGGAAATCCTACACGCAAGGCAAGGTTCAGGTGTTTTTTACTAAG
Source organism: Paenibacillus sp. FSL K6-1330 (assembly GCF_037976825.1). Taxonomy (NCBI): domain Bacteria; kingdom Bacillati; phylum Bacillota; class Bacilli; order Caryophanales; family Paenibacillaceae; genus Paenibacillus; species Paenibacillus sp. FSL K6-1330. The sequence goes on along the minus strand of NZ_CP150269.1, from coordinate 6,702,801 downwards.
GAAAAAGAAACCGCAGATGAGTGCATTGAACGACTAGTCGGAGAGTTCAGCCACCGCCGGCGAAAAATTTATGTGGCGACCAGCGATTTAATTGAGCAGCATGTGATTTTTGCTCGGGGAGCACTCAGGTTGTCCGCCCGGGAATTGCTAAACGAAGTGGAACAGAGCGAGCGCGAAGTGAAGCAGAAAATAACGAAAGAGCAGACCAAGAGCCGGAATACACTTGACGGGAAGCTGCCGCCGGATGTGAGACAGATGTTCGAGCGCTGGCGAAGGGAATAGAACTGTTTTACACAATAGGGACGAAAGGTCGGCTCATTTGGAGAATGAAAACGGTATATGAATCTACGGAAAAGTTTACATTAAATGTTATTATCGGTCTATTTTAGGTAGAACGTGGTTGACGGTCTAGTAGACATCATATATACTTGTCATATATTTCAAGAGAGTGACGGGCTACCGTGCGTTCCGGGCCGGAGGGATTCTATTGAGTGTGGACCTCAAGGAAGTCATGTTGTCAGGGTATGATGTGATAAGCGATGAAGACATTGTCGAGGCGGTCCGCGAGGGTGATAGCGGGGCGCTGGAGTATTTGATCAATAAATACCGGAATTTTGTACGTGCTAAAGCCCGCTCCTATTTTCTGATTGGTGCTGACCGGGAAGATATTGTCCAGGAAGGCATGATCGGGCTGTACAAGGCAATTCGTGATTTTAAAGGGGATAAGCTGTCTTCGTTCAAGGCCTTTGCCGAGCTCTGCATTACTAGACAGATCATTACGGCAATTAAGACCGCTACGAGACAGAAGCATATTCCGCTCAATTCGTATGTCTCATTGGACAAGCCGATTTATGATGAGGATTCGGACCGTACACTGTTGGATGTCATTTGTGGCACTGCGGTAAGCGATCCGGAGGAACTGATTATTAATCAAGAGGAATTTGTCGGCCTGGAAGACAAGATGTCAGAAATCTTAAGCGATCTGGAACGGAAAGTCCTGATGCTCTATTTGGACGGTCGATCCTATCAAGAGATTGCGGTAGATTTAAGGCGTCATGTAAAATCGATTGACAATGCACTCCAGCGGGTAAAGCGCAAGCTTGAACGTTATCTGGAAGTCAGGGATAATTAATAGCAAGTGTCGGATAAGAAGCAGAAGGCTCAATCAGAGCCTTTTTTTAATTGCCTGATCGTTTTTTAAATCAGGATGGCCGGCGAAGGATCTCCGTATACTTTGTCGCCATTATTTTTAGTTGGCAGACAGGATAGGACGATAATCAAGGATGTCCATTTTCGCAAAAGCAAAATGTGTAATATTTGGTGTTTCATCTGTTGAAAGATTGAACATACTGGATATAGACTAAATGCTATGCAGGATGGACAAAGACTGTGAAACGCCACAGTTTTTTACAGCGAGGTGTTTACAATATTCCGGGGACGAATTCCCTGGTCTAGCTGGCAATGGCATTTATTGCAGCCCACAATCAGAGAGAAAAAGGCTTGAAATGGCGCTACCCTTGTGATAAAGTGTTTTAGGTAGGCCTAAATTCGCGTGTTTTATGAATGGATCGTTGTTACAGTTTTTGGAACAACGGTTTTATTCATCTCGCAGAAATAACCGAGTTTCGATGAGAACAAGGTTGTTTCTACTAGGATCAATATCGATTCTTCTGACAAAGAAGGACGTCTTCGGGAGGTGCACATCATGCGGGTAATTATCACTTTGGCTTGTACAAGCTGCAAACAAAGAAACTACACAACCACCAAAAACAAGCGAAATCACCCCGACCGCATGGAGATGAAGAAATTTTGCAAGTTCTGTAACGAGCAAACTCCTCATCGCGAAACCAGATAGTTTTCTTTTGGAGGTGTAGTCGGCGTGAAACGTGGTTTCAAGTCTCTGTTTTCCTTTTTCTCTGAAAGCTGGGCGGAACTTAAAAAAGTTCGCTGGCCCAATCGTAAAGAACTGACGAACTATACTTTAATTGTTCTCGGCACCATAGTGTTTGTCACGATTTATTTTTGGGTTGTAGACATCGGCATTTCCGCTGTGATCGAAGCGATAATTTAGAAGGGTCCCAGGTGGCTTGATATGGAAAAAAGATGGTACGTAGTTCATACCTACTCTGGGTATGAGAATAAAGTCAAAGCCAATTTGGAAAAACGTGTCGAGTCCATGGGCATGGAGGACAAAATATTCCGCGTTCTTGTTCCGATGGAAGAAGAAATCGTAAACAAAGACGGCAAGAAAAAAACCGTCATGCGTAAAGTTTACCCGGGATATGTCTTGGTCGAAATGATTCAGACCGATGATTCTTGGTATGTTGTCCGCAATACACCAGGAGTGACCGGTTTTGTTGGTTCGACAGGGTCCGGTTCTAAACCGACGCCTTTGCTTCCAGAAGAAGTAGAACAGATTCTGAAGCATATGGGCATGGAAGAGCCGAAACCGAAGATCGAATTCGACATCAAGGAATCCGTTCGTATCAAGGTTGGTCCTTTTGCGAATTTTGTGGGCTCCGTGGAAGAGATTTTGGCTGAAAAGAGCAAGTTGAAAGTTCACGTCAACATGTTTGGACGGGAAACCCCGCTGGAGTTGGATTATACTCAAGTGGAGAAGATTTAATTCTTCAGGTTTCTTGTGGGAGGCGTATCAAAGCGTCCGCTACCACTATTGATGCAAGGAGGTGTCAACCATGGCTAAGAAAGTTATCAAGATTGTGAAACTGCAGATTCCTGCAGGTAAAGCGAATCCGGCTCCTCCAGTAGGTCCTGCATTGGGTCAAGCGGGTGTCAACATCATGGCATTCTGTAAAGAATTCAACGCACGTACTGCTGATCAAGCTGGTCTGATCATTCCGGTTGAAATTTCGGTGTTTGAAGATCGTTCCTTTACATTCATCACTAAAACTCCACCGGCTGCTGTTCTGCTTCGCGTGGCTGCTAAGATCGAAAAAGGATCCGGCGAGCCTAACAAGAAGAAAGTGGCTACTGTTAAGCGTGACGCTGTTCGTCAAATCGCTGAAACAAAAATGCCTGACCTGAACGCTGCATCTGTTGAAGCTGCAATGAAGATGGTAGAAGGTACTGCCCGTAGTATGGGTATCACAATCGAAGACTAATTGTTTCTCGATTGAAACCGAACGAGGTTCGGATTATGTGGGAGGAATTTCCGCTAACACCACAAAGGAGGAAAACAAACATGGCTAAACACGGTAAGAAATACGTTGAAGCTGCGAAGCTGATTGACAGCGAAGCAACTTATGAGCCTTTGGAAGCTGTAGAGCTTGTGAAGAAGGCTGCAACTGCCAAATTCGACGAAACTGTTGAAGCGGCTGTACGTTTGGGTGTAGACCCACGTAAACAAGACCAGGCTGTTCGTGGTGTTGTTGTCTTGCCTCACGGCACAGGTAAAACACAACGCGTTCTGGTATTTGCAAAAGGTGAAAAAGCGAAAGAGGCAGAAGCGGCTGGCGCTGATTTTGTTGGCGATCAAGACATGATCAACAAAATTCAACAAGGCTGGTTCGAGTTTGATGTCTGCGTAGCTACACCTGATATGATGAGTGAAGTCGGTAAACTTGGCCGTCTGCTCGGTGGTAAAGGCCTGATGCCTAACCCTAAAGCTGGTACGGTTACATTCGATGTTGCTAAGGCTGTTCAAGAAATCAAAGCCGGTAAAATCGAGTACCGTCTGGACAAAGCAGGTCAAATTCACGCGCCAATCGGTAAAGTGTCTTTCGATGCAGCTCAATTGAATGAGAACCTCAAAGCTCTCATCGATGCATTGAATCGTGCGAAACCAGCTGCTGCTAAAGGTGTTTACCTGAAAGGTATCGCTGTTTCCTCGACTATGGGACCAAGCGCTCGCGTGAACACAACCGTTTACAGATAATATTACCATTGACTTTGGTCAATAAAGTTTGATATTATGTAACAGTTGTGAGTCTTCGAGACTGACCCTTAAAGTTGAATATGCTTACCGTAGACAGTAGGTGCCCTAAGCAGGCTTAATTTCCTACCGAGGTGTTATGATAGAACGTCAACAATTTGTCCGGTTACACCGGCCAAATGATGATTCATCAGGCCTTCGTGATTCTACGGAGGCTTTTTTAGTGCCCGTAGGAAGAGCGGAGAGCCTGGTGCTCTTACGCTACTAATACAACCAGGAGGTGTAATCATTGGCAAACGCAAAAGTGATCCAAGCGAAACAAGAAGCGGTTGATGTCGTTGCTGCTAAACTGCGCGAAAGCGTATCGACAGTAGTTGCTGACTATCGCGGACTGAACGTTGCGCAAGTAACTGAACTTCGTAAACAGCTTCGTGAAGCTGGCGTCGAGTTCCAAGTACTGAAAAACACACTGCTTCGCCGTGCAACTGCGGCAGCAGAGCTGTCTGATCTGGACGAAGTCCTGACTGGTCCAACAGCTGTTGCATTTGGTACCAATGACGCTGTCGCTCCAGCAAAAATCCTTAATGATTTTGCTAAGAAAAACGACGCGTTGAAATTGAAAGGCGGCGTAGTAGAAGGCCGTGTAATCGGAGAGAGCGAAATCAAAGCTCTGGCAGAACTTCCGTCCCGCGAAGGTCTCCTCTCCATGCTCCTCAGCGTGCTTCAAGCTCCAGTGCGCAACTTCGCGCTTGCAGTTAAAGCTGTTGCTGAGAAGGAAGAACAAGGCGCATAAGCTTTGTCTTGCTGAAGCTGTGTAACAACAACTATAAAATCTTAATAATAAATGGAGGTTCAACTTAAATGAGCAAAGAGCAAATCTTGGAAGCAATTAAAGGTATGTCTGTTCTGGAACTGAACGATCTTGTAAAAGCAATCGAAGAAGAATTTGGTGTAACTGCTGCAGCTCCAGTAGCTGTTGTAGGTGGCGCTGGTGCAGCTGCTGAAGCAGAGCAATCCGAATTCGACGTAATCCTGACTAGCGCAGGCGCGTCCAAAATCAACGTAATCAAAGTGGTTCGCGAAATCACAGGTCTTGGCTTGAAAGAAGCAAAAGAACTGGTTGACAACGCTCCAAAACCATTGAAAGAAAAAGTAGCTAAAGAAGAAGCAGAAGCTGTTAAAGCTAAATTGGAAGAAGCAGGCGCATCCGTAGAAGTTAAGTAATTAGCTTCTTGAGATTCACGTCAGCAAGAATCAAACCCCTTGAATATTTGTTCAAGGGGTTTGTTATTGTGGCGGGGAGACCACAAGGTACTGATTCTCCGCAACTAAGGTTATACTGAAATAAGAGCGCTTAAGAGTGAAATATCTTAGGCGGGTAGACTTTGATTCAAGACGGAGGAAATGATGCCGAATCAACATTATTACTCGAATCAGCCGGAAATTGCTCATGACCGTAAGGAGTTAAAGACGGAGCTTCGGGGGCAGACTTTCAACTTTATCAGTGACGCGGGCGTATTCTCTAAGAGTGGCGTGGATTATGGCAGCAAGGTATTAATAGAGGCTATGGATTTTAACCAGCATGTTGAAGTGTTGGATGTAGGCTGTGGATATGGTCCGATCGGTCTGTCGGCGGCAAGAATGGCTGCGCAAGGACATGTGACGATGATCGACATCAACAGTCGCGCTGTCGAATTAGCCAAGGAGAATGCGAAACGTAATGGTATATCCAATGTGACCATCTTGGAGAGCGATTTGTTTGCCGCGGTTCAGGATCAGCAATTTGACGTGGTTCTAACCAATCCGCCGATCCGTGCCGGGAAAGAGACGGTACATGCTATATTCGAAGAATCGTGGAAGCATTTGCGTGAGAATGGGCAACTGTGGGTTGTGATTCAGAAGAAGCAAGGCGCACCTTCAGCGAAAGCGAAACTGGAGAGTTTATTTCATCAGGTTGAGGAAGTAACGAAGGATAAAGGATACCGGATATTCAGAGCGACTAAATCTTCTTAAAATAGTTCGACTAGGCTGTTGACTTGGGTTTGCTGGTATGGTATTATTATAAAATGTCAGTATTAGGATGGTCTCTTTGTCTTTAGTTGGCTGAAATGTCAAGACTTAATGTGTGGAAAGATGCATAAAGTCGATCATATTGACGTATAATATGTACATTTTGGGCAAATCTACAGGATATGAGATGATTATCATAACCATGGATAAGCTGCTCTTTTTTCGAAAAGGTATTCGATAAGGGCTTTTCTCTATTTATGGGAGTGTCCTCTGTATGTTCCATTATAGTGTTACAAACAGAGGTTCGCAATGAAATTTTTAAAGTGAGTAGACATGAGGGGTGAGTTTAAGTTGGCAGGACATCTTGTTCAATATGGTCGACGCACTCGGCGGAGTTATGCTCGTATTAACGAGGTACTCGAAGTTCCGAACCTGATTGAAATCCAACAAAAATCTTATGAATGGTTTTTGGAGGAAGGACTCCGCGAAATGTTCCAGGACATCTCGCCGATTCAGGATTTCACAGGTAATTTGGTACTAGAGTTCATTGACTACAGCCTTGGAGAACCGAAATACACCGTCGATGACGCGAAAGAACGCGACGTTACTTATGCGGCGCCGCTCCGCGTGAAAGTCCGGCTCATTAACAAGGAGACCGGAGAGGTCAAGGAGCAGGAAGTGTTCATGGGAGACTTCCCGTTAATGACGGAAACCGGAACATTCATTATCAATGGTGCCGAACGGGTTATTGTCAGCCAGTTGGTTCGCTCTCCCAGCGTCTATTTCAGCACAAAAGTGGATAAAAACGGTAAGACGACGTACACTGCAACAGTTATCCCTAACCGCGGCGCTTGGCTTGAACTGGAGATGGACGCGAAGGACATTATCTATGTCCGGATCGACCGTACCCGTAAAATCCCTGTAACGGTACTTTTACGTGCACTTGGTTTTGGTACAGATGCCGAGATTCTGGATCTTCTGGGCAATGATGAATATATTCAAAATACGCTGGATAAAGACAACACCGACTCTACGGAAAAAGCGCTCATCGAAATCTATGAACGTCTTCGTCCGGGCGAGCCGCCAACACTGGAGAATGCGAAGAGCCTTCTCGTTGCCCGTTTCTTCGATCCGAAGCGTTATGATTTGGCTAACGTTGGTCGTTACAAGATCAACAAGAAGCTTCATATTAAGAACCGTCTCTTTAATCAACGTTTGGCAGAGAGTTTGATAGACACCGATACGGGTGAGATCATTGCGGAAGCTGGTCAAACCGTAGATCGCCGTCTTTTGGACGAGATCATGCCTTACCTTGAGAAGAGCGTGGGCTTTAAGAATTATCATGTTACCGGCGGCGTGATGGACAGCGAGGATATCCCGCTGCAAACGATCGACGTATTCTCTCCAATCGAGGATGCAAAAGTCGTGAAGGTCATCGCGAACGCAAACATTGATAAATCCGTGAAGCATATTACGCAGGCAGATATCATTTCTTCCATCAGCTACTTCATCAACTTGCTGCATGGAATCGGCAACACGGATGATATCGACCACCTGGGTAACCGTCGTCTGCGCTCCGTAGGCGAATTGCTTCAAAATCAGTTCCGTATCGGTTTGTCCCGGATGGAACGTGTCGTTCGTGAAAGAATGTCGATTCAGGATGCTAATGTGATTACGCCGCAGGCGCTCATCAACATACGTCCGGTTATCGCATCGATTAAAGAGTTCTTCGGCAGCTCCCAGCTGTCCCAGTTCATGGATCAGACCAACCCGCTTGCGGAACTGACGCATAAACGTCGTCTGTCAGCTCTCGGACCCGGCGGTTTGACGCGTGAGCGTGCGGGCTTTGAAGTGCGGGACGTTCACCACAGTCACTATGGCCGTATGTGTCCAATCGAGACACCGGAGGGACCGAACATCGGTCTGATCAACTCCTTGTCGACATTTGCGCGCATCAACGAATATGGCTTCATCGAAGCTCCGTATCGTTGGGTGGATCCGAAGACCGGTAAAGTAACGGACCAAATCGATTACCTGACTGCAGACGAAGAGGATAACTATATCGTTGCCCAGGCGAACGCCGAGCTTAACGAAGATGGTACCTTCACTGACGAAATGGTTATCGTCCGTTATAACAAGCAATCCGATAACATCCTTCCTATGCCGAGCGACCGTGTAGATTACATGGACGTTTCGCCGAAGCAAGTAGTGTCGGTAGCGACGGCGCTCATTCCGTTCCTTGAGAACGATGACTCCAACCGCGCGCTGATGGGATCCAACATGCAGCGGCAGGCTGTTCCACTTCTTATTCCTAAAGCTCCGCTGGTCGGAACTGGAATGGAACACAAGTCTGCAAAAGACTCCGGTGTATGTATTGTGTCCAAACATGACGGGATTATTGAACGTTCATCCGCTAATGAAATCTGGGTCCGCCGTGTGGAAAATGTCGACGGACAAGAAGTCAAAGGCGATCTTATTAAACATAAATTACACAAATTTATGCGTTCGAACCAAGGAACATGCATCAATCAGCGTCCAATCGTTAAACGCGGCGATGTCATCAAAAAAGGTGATATTCTCGCAGACGGTCCATCCACGGAGATGGGCGAATTGGCACTGGGCCGCAACGTCGTTGTGGCGTTCATGACTTGGGAAGGTTACAACTACGAGGATGCGATTCTTCTCTCCGAGAAACTGGTCAAAGAGGACGTGTACACTTCGATTCATATCGAGGAGTACGAATCCGAAGCTCGTGACACGAAGCTCGGACCAGAAGAAATTACGCGTGATATTCCTAACGTAGGGGAAGAAGCGCTGAAGAACCTTGACGAGCGCGGAATTATCCGCATCGGTGCCGAAATCAGCGCCGGAGACATCCTCGTGGGTAAGGTAACGCCTAAGGGTGTAACCGAACTGACGGCGGAAGAGCGTCTCCTGCATGCGATCTTTGGTGAGAAGGCTCGCGAAGTGCGCGATACCTCGCTGCGCGTTCCTCACGGTAGTGACGGGATCATTGTGGATGTGAAGGTGTTTACACGTGAGAACGGTGACGAATTGCCGCCGGGCGTTAACCAACTGGTTCGCGTTTACATCGCACAGAAACGTAAAATCTCCGAAGGTGACAAAATGGCCGGACGTCACGGTAACAAAGGTGTCGTTGCCCGTATTTTGCCTGAAGAAGATATGCCGTTCCTGCCAGATGGCACACCGGTTCAAGTTGTGTTGAACCCTCTAGGGGTTCCATCACGGATGAACATCGGTCAGGTGCTCGAGGTTCACTTGGGTATGGCCGCGCTCCAGCTCGGCATTCACGTGGCTTCACCGGTATTTGACGGCGCAAGCGAGTATGACGTGTTTGATACGATGGAAGAAGCAGGCATGCAGCGCAATGGTAAGACCGTATTGTACGACGGACGGACGGGTGAACGTTTTGAACGTGAAGTTACCGTCGGCGTCATGCATATGATCAAACTCGCGCACATGGTTGATGATAAAATTCACGCCCGTTCTACGGGACCATACTCACTCGTTACGCAGCAGCCGCTGGGTGGTAAAGCTCAGTTCGGTGGACAGCGCTTCGGTGAGATGGAAGTATGGGCACTTGAAGCTTACGGTGCTGCCTATACGCTGCAAGAAATTCTTACCGTCAAGTCGGATGACGTGGTCGGCCGGGTGAAAACCTACGAATCCATCGTCAAGGGCGAGAACGTTCCGGAACCGGGTGTTCCTGAATCGTTCAAGGTATTGATTAAAGAGCTTCAGTCTCTCGGTATGGATGTCAAAATCCTGAGCGAGAATGAAGAGGAAATCGAGATGAAAGAACTCGATGACGAAGACGATGCTCAAGGTGATAAACTGAGCCTTAACTTGGAAGGCACTGAAGTCGGAGTGGAATAACGGTCAATCATTCACCCCCGTCGGCTTATAGGTCGGCGGTGGTGTTATGGTCGTATAGCACATAAATAGGACTAGGTTGAGGAGGGTTGCTCCTTGTTGGACGTTAACAATTTTGAGTACATGAAAATCGGTCTTGCTTCACCGGAAAAAATTCGCTCTTGGTCTCGCGGAGAGGTGAAGAAGCCTGAAACGATTAACTACCGTACATTGAAGCCGGAGAAAGAAGGCCTGTTCTGTGAGCGGATTTTCGGTCCGCAGAAGGACTGGGAATGTCATTGCGGTAAGTATAAGCGTGTCCGTTATAAGGGAGTAGTCTGCGATCGCTGTGGCGTTGAAGTAACACGCGCTAAAGTCCGTCGTGAACGGATGGGCCATATCGAGCTTGCGGCTCCTGTATCGCATATTTGGTATTTCAAAGGGATTCCAAGCCGTATGGGTCTGGCTCTGGATATGTCCCCAAGATCTCTTGAGGAGATCATTTACTTCGCATCTTATGTTGTAACCGATCCAGGAGATACACCGCTGGAGAAGAAGCAGCTGTTGTCCGAGAAGGAATACCGCAGCTACAGAGAAAAGTACGGCTACGGATTCCAAGCAGGCATGGGTGCTGAAGCGGTTAAGAAGCTTCTTCAAGACATCGATGTTGACAAAGAGCTTGAGTTCCTTAAAGAAGAACTGCGCACTGCACAGGGTCAACGCCGCAACCGGGCCATCAAACGCCTGGAAGTGATTGAGGCGTTCCGTAACTCCGGCAACAATCCGGAGTGGATGATCATGGATGTGCTGCCAGTCATTCCACCGGAGCTTCGTCCGATGGTTCAACTTGATGGTGGACGCTTTGCGACCTCCGACTTGAACGATCTGTACCGTCGCGTTATTAACCGGAACAACCGTCTAAAAAGATTGCTGGATCTCGGTGCGCCGGATATTATCGTACAGAACGAGAAGCGCATGCTGCAGGAAGCTGTCGATGCACTGATCGATAACGGCCGTCGCGGTCGTCCGGTCACAGGTCCTGGTAACCGTCCGCTTAAATCCCTCAGCCACATGCTGAAAGGTAAACAAGGACGTTTCCGTCAGAACTTGCTCGGTAAACGGGTTGACTATTCTGGTCGTTCCGTTATCGTTGTAGGTCCTTACCTGAAAATGTACCAATGCGGTCTGCCTAAGAAAATGGCGCTTGAGCTCTTCAAGCCGTTCGTTATGAAAGAATTGGTCAACAAAGGCCTTGCACATAATATCAAGAGTGCGAAGCGCAAAGTAGAACGTGTAAGTCCAGAAGTATGGGATGTGCTCGAAGAGGTTATTAAAGAGCATCCGGTTCTTCTGAACCGTGCACCGACGCTTCACAGACTCGGTATCCAAGCATTTGAACCGATTCTGGTTGAGGGCCATGCGATCCGTCTTCATCCGCTCGTATGTACAGCATATAACGCTGACTTTGACGGTGACCAAATGGCGGTTCACGTTCCTTTGTCTGCCGAAGCTCAAGCTGAAGCGCGTCTTTTGATGCTGGCATCGGGTAACATTCTGAACCCGAAAGACGGTAAGCCAGTTGTTACGCCTTCTCAGGATATGGTACTGGGTTCCTTCTATCTCACGATGGATAACAAGGAAGAGAAAGGTACCGGCATGATTCTGGGCAGCGTGAACGAAGCGGTTTCCGCTTATCAGCGTGAAGCAGCTGGTCTGCATGCACGCGTAGCGATTCCGGTTAAAGCCCTGGGCAAAACATGCTTTACGGAAAAACAGCAGAATGCGATGTTGGTTACGACGATCGGCCGGATTATCTTTAACGAGATTTTCCCTGCCAGCTTCCCTTATATCAATGAAGCGACTCGTACGAACCTGCTGCAAGGTACGCCTGAGAAGTATTTCGTATATGAGAAGGGTGCAGATATTCAAAAAGTGATCCAAGAACTGCCAATCAGCGGTGCTGTTGGTAAGGAATATCTGGGTTCCATCATTGCACGCTGCTTTGAAACGTACCATACAACCGAAACCTCTGTGATTTTGGATAAAATCAAGCAGATCGGTTTCACATACTCTACTCGTGCAGGCGTAACCGTTGCGGTATCCGACGTTATCGTACCTGACGAGAAGAATGAAATTCTGAAAGAGTCCGACGAGAAGGTTAAAGTGGTAACGAACCAATATCGCCGCGGCTTGATTACGAATGAAGAACGTTATGACCGTGTTATCGATATCTGGTCCAAGACCAAAGACGATATTACGGATGTACTCATGAAATCGATGGACCGCTTTAACTCCATCATGCTCATGGTGGATTCCAAAGCGCGGGGTAACAAATCGCAGATCACTCAGCTCGGTGGTATGCGGGGTCTGATGGCGAACCCGTCGGGTCGTATCATCGAACTCCCAATCAAATCGAACTTCCGTGAAGGACTGACGGTACTCGAGTACTTCCTGTCCACGCACGGTGCGCGTAAAGGTCTTGCCGATACAGCACTTCGTACCGCTGACTCCGGTTACTTGACTCGTCGACTTGTTGACGTGGCCCAGGATGTTATCGTTCGCGAAGATGAGTGCAGCACGGATAAAGGCTTTACGGTTAGCCGTATTCAGGACGGTAAAGAAGTTATCGAGGATCTCTATGACCGTATTGAGGGACGTTATGCCTTTGAAACCGTTCGTCATCCGGAAACGAAAGAGATCATCGTGAATCGCAACGAATTGATTGATTCCGACAAAGCTGAGGAAATCGTAGCAGCTGGTGTTGAGAAACTGCAAATTCGTTCCATCTTGAGCTGCCGTGCACGTTATGGCGTCTGCAAAAAATGTTATGGTCGTAACCTGGCTACTGGTAAGCATGTTGAGATTGGTGAAGCGGTTGGTATTATCGCAGCTCAATCCATCGGCGAACCGGGAACACAGCTCACGATGCGTACGTTCCACACAGGCGGCGTTGCCGGTGATGATATTACACAAGGTCTTCCGCGTATCCAGGAGCTCTTTGAAGCCCGTAATCCTAAAGGTCAAGCGACCATTAGTGAGATTGATGGTGTGGTTAAAGAAATCCGCGAAACGAAGGACCGTCGTGAAATCGAAATTCAAGGTGAAGCTGAAACTAAGGTTTACGCAGTTACCTACGGTTCCCGTCTGCGCGTAAGCGAAGGCAAGCACATTGAAGCCGGGGATGAACTGACCGATGGTTCCATTGATCCGAAGGAAATGCTTCGCATCAAAGGTATCCGTGGTGTGCAGAACTACATCCTTCAGGAAGTACAACGCGTATACCGTAACCAAGGCGTAGAAATTAACGATAAGCACGTTGAAGTTATGATCAGACAGATGCTGCGTAAATTCCGTATCGTTGATGCGGGAGATACGAACCTGTTGCCAGGCTCCTTCGTGGATATGCATGAATACGAGACAGCCAATAAAGACGCTATTCTCTCCGGGAAAGAACCAGCAGTTGCCAAACCGGTTCTCCTCGGGATTACAAAAGCATCTCTCGAAACCGATTCGTTCTTGTCAGCGGCCTCCTTCCAGGAGACAACTCGCGTGTTGACTGACGCTGCAATCAAAGGTAAAGTCGATCAACTGCTTGGTCTGAAAGAGAATGTTATCATTGGTAAACTGATCCCTGCGGGAACGGGTATGAACCGTTATCGCAGCGTGAAGTTCGCGGGACAAAACGATGTGAATGACGAAAGTCAGGAACTCGAAACAGCTTCTATAGATTAAGAGACAGTCAGGTGACGGGGAGATTTTCGCGTCGTAAGATGCTGAATTTCTCCGTCCCAATGTTTCTTTTTCCTGATTTAATAGCTTGACATCGCTTAGGGCAGATGCTAATATAGCAAAGGTGCGTGAATAGTTTCTTTGTTCCCTGTTCTTTTGGAGGAATGACTTGTGTCTAATGATAAAGGATTACAGGATGCACACATCAAGATTGGCACCAAACAAACGATGAAGGCCGTTGAATCCGGTTTGGCTGCAGAGGTTTATGTGGCTGAAGATTGCGACCAACGTTTGATTTCAAAAGTCGTATCCGAGTGTGATAAGAATGGTGTGCATATCAACTATGTACCCACGATGATAGAGCTTGGAGAAGCATGCGGTATTGAAGTTGGTGCAGCTATGGTAGCTGTCTTGAAATCATGATTTGAGAAATCGTTTTTGTTGGAGAAGGCGTTACTTCTCTCGGCAAAAACTTTTCATTTGTCCTTTTATGAACCGCCTGGGTCTGTGGACTTAAACGGGGTTGTAATTAGGATGATAAATACGGGAAGGGGGTGGCTAGCATGCCAACAATTAACCAACTGGTTCGCAAGGGCCGTCAAGCTAAAGTTTACAAATCGAAATCTCCAGCTCTTCAAAAAGGTTTTAACGCTTTGAAACGTGAGGAGACCGACTTGAGCGCTCCGCAAAAACGCGGTGTATGCACTCGTGTAGGCACAATGACGCCGAAAAAACCGAACTCCGCACTTCGTAAATATGCTCGTGTTCGCTTGACGAACCGCATTGAGGTGACGGCTTACATTCCGGGTATCGGACATAACTTGCAAGAGCACAGTGTTGTATTGGTTCGCGGTGGACGGGTAAAAGACCTTCCGGGTGTACGTTACCATATCGTTCGCGGCGCACTTGATACCGCTGGTGTAAACAACCGGATGCAAGCTCGTTCCAAATACGGCACGAAGCGTCCTAAAGCAAAAAGCTAATTGATGCTCATGTTTTCGTAACATGACTCATGACTGAAGAAAGGGGGATATCCATGCCACGCAAAGGTCCAGTAACTAAAAGAGACGTGCTGCCAGATCCAGTGTATAACAGCAAGCTGGTAACTCGTCTGATCAACCGCATCATGTTGGATGGTAAAAGAGGTGTTGCTCAAAGCATCCTTTACAATTCGTTCAACATCATCAAGGAACGTACTGGTAATGATCCGATGGAAGTGTTTGAAGCAGCTATCAAGAACATCATGCCAGTATTGGAAGTTAAAGCTCGTCGTGTCGGCGGTGCTAACTACCAGGTTCCAATCGAAGTTAAACCAGAGAGACGTACATCCCTTGGATTACGTTGGCTCGTAAACTACTCCCGCAACCGCGGCGAGAAAACCATGGAAGAGCGTTTGGCGGCTGAGATCATCGATGCTTCCAACAACACAGGCGCTTCCGTTAAGAAACGCGAAGATACACACAAAATGGCTGAAGCGAACAAAGCGTTTGCTCACTACCGTTGGTAGGATTCAGCAACTAATTTTACACTTTAATTTTGAAGGGAGACTATTCGCATGGCGACAAGAGAGTTCTCCTTGAAAAATACACGTAATATCGGGATCATGGCGCATATTGATGCTGGTAAAACGACCACAACAGAGCGGATTTTGTTCTACACAGGCCGTACTCATAAAATCGGTGAAACCCATGAGGGTTCCGCTACTATGGACTGGATGGAGCAAGAGCAGGAGCGCGGAATTACCATTACTTCCGCCGCGACTACCGCTTCTTGGAAGGGTCACCGCGTTAATATTATCGACACCCCGGGGCACGTTGACTTCACAGTAGAAGTTGAACGTTCCCTTCGTGTATTGGATGGGGCAGTAGGTGTATTCAGTGCGAAAGAGGGCGTAGAACCTCAGTCGGAGACGGTTTGGAGACAAGCAGACCGTTACGGTGTACCGCGGATCGCATACGTAAACAAAATGGATATTATCGGTGCCGACTACTTGAACGTAGTTAAAGATATGAGAGAGCGTCTGCAAGCGAACGCGGTAGCGATTCAGCTTCCGATCGGTGCAGAGAATGATTTCATTGGCATCATCGATGTTATCGAGGAAAAAGCCTTTATGTATAAGGATGACCTTGGTCAAAACATCGAAGAAACCGAAATTCCAGCAGAATTCAAGGATCAAGTGGAAGAGCTTCGCAACGAGCTTGTTGAGAAGGTAGCAGAACTTGACGAAGACTTGACAATGAAATATCTTGAAGGTGAAGAAATCACCATAGCTGAGTTGAAAGCTGCTCTGCGTAAAGGTGTTGTCGAAGTTAAGATCTTCCCAGTTATCTGTGGATCTTCTTACCGTAACAAAGGCGTTCAGTTGATGCTTGATGCCGTAATCGATTATTTGCCGGCTCCAACTGATGTTCCAGACATCAAGGGTACCCATGAAGATGGAACTGAAGCTATCCGGCATTCTTCCGATGAAGAGCCGTTCTCGGCTTTGGCATTCAAAATCGCTACGGACCCTTATGTTGGTAAGCTGACATTCTTCCGCGTATATTCCGGTGTACTGCAATCCGGCTCTTACGTACTGAATGCAACTAAAGGTAAGCGTGAGCGCATTGGTCGTATCCTTCAAATGCATGCGAACAGCCGTCAAGAAATTTCCGAAGTATTCGCCGGAGATATCGCAGCTGCCGTAGGTTTGAAAGATACGGGTACAGGTGATACACTATGTGATGAGAAGGACCCGGTTATCTTGGAGTCCATGAACTTCCCTGATCCGGTTATCGAAATCGCAGTTGAGCCTAAAACAAAAGCTGACCAAGATAAATTGGGTGTAGCTCTCGGTAAGTTGACTGAAGAGGATCCAACTCTTCGTGCACATACTGATGAAGAAACAGGCCAAACGATCCTGGCAGGTATGGGTGAGCTTCACTTGGACATTATCATCGACCGTATGCGTCGTGAGTTCAAAGTAGAAACCAACGTGGGTAAACCACAGGTAGCTTACCGCGAAACATTCCGTCAACCAGCTCGCGTTGAAGGTAAATTCGTTCGTCAGTCCGGTGGTCGTGGTCAATACGGTCACGTATGGGTTGAGTTCGAACCTCTGGAAGCAGGTAGCGGTAATCAATTCGAGAGCAAGGTTGTCGGTGGTTCTGTACCAAGAGAATACATTGGTCCAGCTCAACAAGGTATTGAAGAGCAAATGAAGAACGGTGTACTCGCCGGCTTCCCGCTTGTTGACGTTAAAGCAACAATCGTCGACGGTTCATACCATGATGTTGACTCCAATGAAATGGCGTTTAAAATCGCCGGTTCCATGGCTTTGAAAGCAGCTAAAGACAAGTGTAAGCCTGTCCTGCTCGAGCCTATTATGAAAGTTGAAGTTACCGTGCCTGAGGAATACATGGGCGACGTAATGGGTATGCTGAACTCCCGCCGTGGACGTATCGAAGGTATGGACTCCCGTGGTGGTACTCAAATTATCCGTGCGAAAGTACCTCTTTCCGAAATGTTCGGTTACTCCACTACCCTTCGCTCCGGTACACAAGGACGCGGTGTGTTCTCCATGGAAATCTCCCACTACGAAGAAGTTCCTAAGAATATCTCCGATGAAATTGTGTCCAAGATCAAAGGCGGAGAGTAATAACGTTTTACCTGCTGGATAGGAGGCGGGACCAACATCCCGTTAACTCCGCTTCCGGCCCAACATATATATCCCCTTAAGGAGGAATTGTTCAAATGGCAAAGGCTAAATACGAACGTACGAAACCCCATGTTAACATCGGTACTATCGGTCACGTTGACCATGGTAAAACAACTTTGACAGCTGCAATCACATCTGTATTGTCCAAAACTTACGGTGGTGCTGCAATGTCTTTCGATCAAATCGACAAAGCTCCAGAAGAGCGCGAACGCGGTATCACAATCTCTACTTCCCACGTAGAGTATGAAACTGACGCTCGTCACTATGCGCACGTTGACTGCCCAGGTCACGCTGACTATGTTAAAAACATGATCACTGGTGCAGCTCAAATGGACGGAGCAATCCTGGTTGTATCCGCAGCTGACGGCCCAATGCCGCAAACTCGCGAGCACATCCTGTTGTCCCGCCAAGTAGGCGTTCCTTACATCGTTGTATTCTTGAACAAATGCGACATGGTTGAAGACGAAGAGCTCTTGGAATTGGTTGAGATGGAAGTTCGCGACCTGCTGAACGAGTATGACTTCCCAGGCGACGACACTCCGATCACTCGTGGTTCCGCTCGTGAAGCTCTGCAAAACCCAGATGGCGAATGGGCACAAAAAATCGTTGAAATGTTCAAAACAATCGACGAGTACATCCCATTGCCTGAGCGCGACACTGACAAGCCTTTCTTGATGCCTGTCGAGGACGTATTCTCCATCACTGGTCGTGGTACCGTTGCTACAGGTCGTGTAGAGCGTGGTACGATCAAAGTTGGTGACGAGATCGAAATTGTTGGTATCGCTGAAGAAACTAAGAAATCCGTTGTTACGGGCGTTGAGATGTTCCGTAAATTGCTGGATTCCGCACAAGCTGGTGACAACATCGGTGCATTGCTTCGTGGTGTTGAGCGTACTCAAATCGAGCGCGGTCAAGTACTTGCTAAGCCTGCTTCCGTTAAACCACACACAGAGTTCACAGCTCAAGTATACGTACTGAGCAAAGAAGAAGGCGGACGTCATAAGCCTTTCTTCACTGGCTACCGTCCACAGTTCTACTTCCGTACTACGGACGTAACTGGTGTGATCAACTTGCCAGAGGGTTCTGAAATGGTTATGCCTGGTGATAACATCACTGTAACGGTTAACCTGATCAACCCAATCGCGATTGAAGAAGGAACTAAGTTCTCCATTCGTGAAGGCGGCCGTACCGTAGGTGCTGGTTCCGTTGCTTCCATCATTAAATAATTAAGGCTTACGAATAGCCTTGAATATAGCAACAGTGTATTGTAACGAGCAACAATGTGATGTTCTGATAAAAGAGCCTGATCCTTTGGATCAGGCTCTTTTCTTTAGGGATCAGCCCCAATAAAATCTGATTACATTCTCTGATGGATATCAGTTACTTAATTCGAAACCTTCTATTATATAGAATAGAGAGTGCGTTACAATATGATATGCGAAAAGCGATGAAATCTATTAGCCAAGTACTGCAACCTTCGGTTAAAGATGTAAATACATATTAATTATGAATTAGTGCTTGCAATACGCCTATCTTTTATATATAATAGTGAATGTTGTTCTGCGACGTTGCGATGATGTGAGAGGTTACCGACACACCCGGCCCCTTTGCCATGAGGTGGGTGGTTGGAAAATTTTCGCGGAGTATGTCCGATACCAAATTGGGCGATAGAAGGAGGGAATAAAATGGCAAAGCAAAAAATTCGTATTCGCTTGAAAGCATACGACCACAGAGTTCTTGATCAATCCGCTGAGAAAATTGTTGAGACAGCAAAACGTTCGGGTGCTGGTGTATCCGGTCCGATCCCGCTTCCAACTGAGAAACAAATAATTACCATTCTCCGTGCGGTGCACAAGTATAAGGATTCTCGGGAACAGTTCGAAATGCGTACACATAAACGCTTGATCGACATCGTGAACCCGACTCCACAAACTGTGGATGCCTTGATGCGCTTGGACCTGCCGTCCGGTGTAGATATCGAAATCAAACTGTAAGCATTGCATAATGAATTAGAGAAGAGAAAAGAGGTGTCAACATGAAAGGTATCTTAGGTAGAAAGCTCGGAATGACTCAAGTGTTTACCCCTGAGGGTGTTGTAATTCCTGTAACGGTTATCGAAGCAGGTCCTTGTGTTGTTCTTCAAAAGAAAGATCTGGAAAACGACGGATACGAAGCGATTCAAGTCGGTTTCTCTGATAAGAAAGAGAACAGATCTAACAAACCAGAAGCAGGCCATGCGAAAAAAGCAAACACTGCGCCTAAGCGCTACGTTCGCGAAATTCGCGGTGTTGACCTCGCGAGTGTCGAGGTTGGACAAGAGCTGAAGGCTGATGTCTTCGCAGAAGGCGAATTTGTTGACGTAACGGGTATTTCCAAAGGTAAAGGTTTCCAAGGTGTGATCAAACGTTGGGGCCAAAGCCGCGGACCAATGTCTCACGGTTCCCGTTATCACCGTAGACCAGGTTCCATGGGTTCGATCCAGGCAAACCGTGTTCCTAAAGGAAAACGCCTGCCAGGTCACATGGGCAATGAGACAGTTACGATTCAAAAGCTCGAAGTTGTCAAAGTCGACACAGAGCGTAACGTAATCCTTGTTAAAGGCTCCATTCCTGGACCTAAAAAAGGTTTCGTTCAAATCAAAGAAACGGTGAAGAAATAATCGCCTAAAGAAAGGAGGAACAAAGAATGCCTAAAGTAGCACTTTATAATGTCAGCGGTAGCCAAGTTGGCGAAGTAGAATTGAATGAAGCTGTGTTTGGCATCGAGCCGAACGTACACGTACTGCACAGTGCAGTATTGTTGCAGCGCGCTTCCCTTCGTCGTGGTACCCACAAAGTAAAAGGACGTTCTGAAGTACGCGGCGGCGGACGTAAGCCTTGGAAACAAAAAGGTACTGGCCGTGCTCGTCAAGGTTCGATCCGTTCTCCACAATGGAAAGGCGGCGGTGTGGTATTTGGACCAACTCCGCGCAGCTACACGTTTAAACTTCCTAAGAAAGTTCGTCGTTTGGCTATCAAATCCGCATTGTCTTCCAAAGTGATTGACAACGCAATTATCGTATTGGATCAATTGACGCTGAATACGCCGAAAACGAAAGAGTTTGCTAACATCCTTAGCAACCTGAAAATAGGCCGTAAAGCTCTGATCGTTGCTCCAAGCTATGATGATAATGTAGCCCTTTCCGCACGTAATATTCCTGGTGTGAAATTCGTAGCGGCTGACGGCATTAATGTTCTTGACGTAATGTCGTACGATCAACTGATCATTACGAAGGAAGCAGTTCAGAAGGTAGAGGAGGTGCTCGCGTAATGAAAGACCCACGCGATATAATCAAGCGCCCGGTGATCACGGAACGTACGGCTGACTACATGGCGGAGCTGAAATATGCTTTTGAAGTGGATATCCGCGCTAACAAGACCGAGATCAAGCAAGCTGTCGAATCTATTTTTAAAGTTAAAGTATCGAACGTGAATACGATGCGTGTCCCTGCTAAACCAAAGCGTTATGGCCGTTATTCCGGTTACACAACCGAATGGAAAAAGGCGATCGTGACTTTGGCTCCAGACAGCAAACCGCTCGAGTTCTTTGAATCGGTTGAATAAGAATTTCTTAAGTAAGGAGGGAAAATTCAGTGCCTATTAAAAAGTATAAACCGACATCCCCGGCTCGACGCAACATGTCCGTGTCGACTTTCGAAGAAATCACCACGAATCAGCCGGAGAAATCGTTGCTGGCTCCGCTGAGCAAAACAGCTGGCCGTAACAATCAAGGTAAAATTACAGTTCGTCACCATGGCGGCGGACACAAGCGTAAATACCGTATCATCGACTTCAAACGGAATAAAGACGGCATTCCAGGTCGCGTTGCTACAATCGAATACGACCCGAACCGTACTTCCAACATCGCTCTGATTCACTATGTTGATGGTGAAAAGCGTTATATCATCGCTCCTAAAGGTCTGAAAGTTGGAGACCAAGTAGTATCTGGAGTAGGTGCTGACATCAAGATTGGTAACTCACTTCCACTGGAAAACATTCCGGTAGGTACCGTTATCCACAACATCGAATTGAAACCAGGTAAAGGCGGACAATTGGTTCGTGCTGCTGGTACAGAAGCTCAACTTCTCGGTAAAGAAGATAAGTACGTAACTGTTCGTCTTTCTTCCGGTGAAGTTCGCCGCATCCTGAAAGTTTGCCGTGCAACCATCGGTTCTGTGGGTAACCAAGACCATGAGTTGATCAAAATCGGTAAAGCTGGTCGTAGCCGCTGGCTTGGACAACGTCCTGAAGTACGTGGTGTGGTAATGAACCCTAACGATCACCCTCACGGTGGTGGTGAAGGCCGCGCTCCAATCGGACGTAAATCGCCTATGTCTCCATGGGGTAAACCAACCCTTGGTTACAAAACACGTAAAAAAGGTAAAGCTTCTGACAAATATATCGTTCGCCGCCGCACGAAGTAATGCGCGATTGTGCATAACTTCGTGACAGGCTCGAAGGTAACGAGACAATTTGGTGAAGGGAGGATTTCAATATGAGCCGTAGTTTGAAAAAAGGACCTTTTATTGACGGATATCTGCTCAAAAAAGTGGAGGACATGAACAGCGCAAGCAAAAAGGCTGTGATCAAAACCTGGTCCCGCCGCTCCACTATTTTCCCGCAATTTATCGGTCACACGTTCGGAGTATACGATGGCCGTAAACATGTACCTGTATATGTAACAGAGGACATGGTAGGACACAAGTTGGGTGAGTTCGCTCCAACTCGTACTTACAAAGGTCATGAAGATGATAAGAAAACAAGAAGATAATTAATGAAGCTCTTTGTTTGAGAGGAGGTTAAACATATGGAAGCAAAAGCACATGCTAGATCGATTCGTATTGCTCCTCGTAAAGCTCAACTCGTTGTTGACTTGATCCGCGGTAAGCAAGTGGGCGAAGCGATCGCAATTCTTCGTCACACTCCGAAAGCTGCATCTCCGGTTGTTGAGAAGCTTTTGAACTCGGCTATCGCAAACGCTGAGCATAACTACTCTTTGGATGTAACTAAATTGGTTGTGACGCAAGCTTATGTCAACCAGGGACCGACTATGAAACGTTTCCGCCCGCGTGCGATGGGACGTGCAAGCCGGATCAATAAACGCACCAGCCACATTACTTTGGTGGTAGCTGAAAAATAAGGAGGGAAAACGTGTGGGCCAAAAGGTAAATCCAGTAGGACTCCGTATCGGTATTATCCGTGATTGGGAATCCAAATGGTATGCAGGCAAAGACTTCGGTGATCTTTTGCTGGAAGACGTGAAAATCCGTGAATACCTGAAAAATAAATTGAAAGACTCCGCTGTATCTCGTATCGAAATCGAGAGAGCGGCTAATCGTGTGAACGTGACGATCCACACTGCGAAGCCTGGTATGGTTATCGGTAAAGGTGGTTCCGAAGTAGAAGTACTGCGCGGACAAGTGACTAAAATTGCCGGCGGTAAAAAAGTTCACATCAACATTTCTGAAATTAAAAACCCTGAACTGGACGCTATTCTTGTTGCTGAAAGCATTGCACAACAGTTGGAACGTCGTGTATCTTTCCGTCGTGCACTGAAACAAGCGATTCAAAGAACTATGCGCTCTGGAGCTAAAGGGATTAAAACATCGGTCAGCGGACGTCTTGGCGGAGCCGAGATTGCTCGTACGGAAGGCTACAGTGAAGGAACTGTTCCACTTCATACGCTTCGTGCAGACATCGACTATGGTACAGCAGAAGCGCATACGACTTACGGCCGTATCGGCGTGAAAGTATGGATCTATCGTGGAGAGGTTCTTCCTACGGCTAAGAAACAAGCTGCTCAGGAAGGAGGCAACTAATCATGTTGGTACCAAAACGTGTAAAACACCGCAAACAACAGCGCGGCCATATGAGAGGTCAAGCTAAAGGCGGAACTGAACTGAACTTCGGCGAATTCGGTCTGCAAGCTACAGAACCAGGCTGGATCACGAACCGTCAGATCGAAGCTGCTCGTATCGCGATGACTCGTTACATTCGTCGTGGCGGTAAAGTATGGATCAAGATTTTCCCAGATAAGCCGATTACTCAAAAGCCTCTCGAAGTGCGGATGGGTAGCGGTAAAGGTAACGTAGAGAAATGGGTTGCCGTTGTAAAACCAGGCAAGATCATGTTTGAACTTGGAGGCGTGTCCGAGGAAATCGCCCGCGAAGCGATGCGTCTCGCCGCTCACAAGCTGCCTGTTAAAACGAAGTTTGTGAAACGAGAAGAAGTGGGTGGTGAAGCAAATGAAAGCTAATGAACTGCGCAACTTAACCACTGCAGAAATCGAGCAAAAAATCGCCGGATTTAAAGAGGAACTCTTTAACCTCCGTTTTCAATTGGCCACAGGCCAGCTTGACAACCCGACTCGGATCCGTGACGTTCGCAAAGAAATAGCTCGTGCTAAAACCGTTATCCGTGAAAGAGAACTTGGGATTAGTTAATGAAACGGAACTCACTGTTCTGAATTCAGGAAGGAGGCTAACAAATGAGCGAAGAACGCAATGCTCGTAAAGTGCAAATTGGTAAAGTTGTCAGCGATAAAATGGATAAAACCATTGTTGTAGCTGTTGAAACTTATAAGAAGCATGACTTGTATCACAAACGCATTAAATACACGAAAAAATTTAAAGCGCATGATGAGAACAATCAAGCTCAAATCGGAGATACCGTTAAAATCATGGAAACTCGCCCTCTCTCCAAAGACAAGCGCTGGAGATTGGTAGAAGTGGTTGAAAAAGCGGTTATCATCTAAGA
This sequence comes from Paenibacillus sp. FSL K6-1330, assembly GCF_037976825.1. NCBI lineage: Bacteria > Bacillati > Bacillota > Bacilli > Caryophanales > Paenibacillaceae > Paenibacillus > Paenibacillus sp. FSL K6-1330. The sequence continues at coordinate 6,678,806 of NZ_CP150269.1, read as the reverse complement.
TATGATCAGTTTTTGATGGAAGGAGGAAATTTAAATGATTCAACCATTTACACGTTTAGCTGTTGCTGACAACTCCGGTGCGAAGGAACTGATGTGTATCCGCGTATTGGGTGGTACTGGTCGTCGTACAGCTCAAATCGGTGATTTGATCGTATGTTCCGTCAAACAAGCAACACCAGGCGGCGTTGTCAAAAAGGGTGATGTAGTAAGAGCGGTAGTCGTTCGTACGAAACGTTCTGTACGTCGTAAAGACGGATCCTACATCTCATTTGACGAGAATGCAGCTGTTGTTGTTAAAGACGACAGAAGCCCACGCGGAACTCGTATTTTCGGACCAGTTGCTCGCGAACTTCGCGAAAGAGACTACATGAAAATCGTTTCCTTGGCTCCGGAAGTAATCTAAATAACACCCCAAAAAGTGACGTAACTTTTCGGGAACCCGATAAATAGTTGAACTGGCTAGTCATAGGAGGTGTAACGAATGCCTAAAGTGAAAAAAGATCTGGAATCCCATAGCAACAAACTGCACGTGAAAAAGGATGATACTGTTATCGTCATCAGCGGTAAAGACAAAGGCAAAAAAGGCCGTGTCATCGCAGCGTACCCTCGTGAAAATCGTGTTTTGGTTGAAGGTGTGAACATGATCAAGAAGCACCAGAAGCCAAACCAAATGAACCCACAAGGCGGTATCATCGAGAAGGAAGCTCCGATCCATGTATCGAACGTTATGCACGTTGATCCGAAGAGCGGAAAAGTAACCCGTATCGGTTACAAAGTACTGGACAACGGTAAAAAAGTTCGCGTAGCAAAAAGATCCGGAGAAGTTATCGATAAATAAGACGGTTTAGAAAGGAGGTCCTTGAATCATGGCAGCAAGAATGAAAGAACGTTTTTTGAACGAAGTAACTCCTGCTCTGATGCAGAAGTTTAGCTATAAGACAGTAATGCAAGTACCAAAAATCGAGAAGGTTGTCGTCAACATGGGTGTAGGTGACGCTGTAGCTAACTCGAAGGTGCTTGATTCCGCTGTGAACGACATGCAGCTGATTGCTGGTCAAAAACCGGTTATCACCCGTGCGAAGAAATCCATCGCGGGATTCAAACTGCGTGAGAACATGCCTATCGGTGTGAAGGTAACACTGCGCGGTGAGCGTATGTACTACTTCCTCGACAAGCTGTTCAACGTTACACTTCCACGTGTACGTGACTTTCAAGGCGTGTCCACGAAAGCATTTGACGGACGCGGTAACTATACGCTCGGTCTGAAAGAGCAACTCATTTTCCCTGAAATTGAGTATGACAAAGTGGATAAAGTTCGCGGTATGGACATCGTTATCGTAACGACTGCTAAAACCGACGAAGAATCCCGTGAACTGCTTGCTCAACTGGGCATGCCTTTCGCGAAATAAGACGGTTGTCCTTTTCTCCGAAACTATTTAGGAGGTGTCAGGCTAAGTGGCAAAAACTTCGATGAAAGTTAAACAACAACGTACACCGAAATATAAAGTACGGGCATATACCCGTTGTGAACGTTGTGGTCGCCCACATTCGGTACTGCAGAAGTTTAAAATTTGCAGAATTTGTTTCCGTGAATTAGCTTATAAAGGCCAGATTCCTGGCGTGAAAAAAGCAAGCTGGTAAGAAGTTTATAAACGGGAAGGAGGTTTATCCTACATGACTATGTCCGATCCAATTGCAGATATGCTAACTCGTATTCGTAACGCGAACACGGTTCGCCACGAAACAGTAGAAATGCCTGCTTCGACGATTAAAAAACAAATCGCTGACATTTTGAAGCGTGAAGGCTTCATCCGTGATGCAGAGTTTGTGGAAGACAATAAACAAGGGATCATTCGTGTATTCCTGAAATATGGTTCCAACAACGAACGTGTAATCACAGGTCTGAAAAGAATCAGCAAACCAGGTCTTCGCGTTTACACGAAGAGCAACGAAGTACCTCGCGTACTTGGTGGTTTGGGTATTGCGATCATCTCCACGTCTAAGGGAGTTATGACCGACAAAGAAGCTCGTCAATCCAAAGCTGGCGGAGAAGTTCTCTGCTACGTATGGTAATCAACGTCACAAGATAGGAGGTGTAATGAATGTCCCGTATTGGTCGTAAACCAATTGCTATTCCTAACGGTGTGGAAGTCACACTGGATAACACTGTAATCACTGTAAAAGGACCTAAAGGTACCTTGACTCGTGAACTGCATAAAGACATGCAAATTACAGTAGAAAACAACGAGATCAATGTTGTTCGTCCTTCCGACAACAAAACACATCGCTCTCTTCACGGCACGACCCGCAGCGTTGTCTCAAATATGGTCAACGGTGTAACTGAAGGATTCTCGAAAAACCTTGAGTTGGTAGGTGTCGGGTACCGTGCAAGCAAAACCGGAGATAAAATCGTTCTGAACGTGGGTTACTCCCACCCAGTTGAAATTACACCGGAAGCTGGTATCGAATTCGAAGTACCAACAAACACAAAAATCACCGTTCGCGGTATCGATAAAGAGCGCGTAGGTGCATACGCAGCTAAGATCCGTTCCGTACGTGAGCCTGAGCCATACAAAGGTAAAGGTATTAAATACGAAGGTGAACGCATTATCCGTAAGGAAGGTAAAGCTGGTAAGAAGAAATAAGTTAGCTAACCGGGGTCTCACCTGGTGGATAACTTACTTCTTCTCCCATACTTACCCGATGCGTCTAAAAGCGAAGCTCTTAAGGCAAAACTGAAGGGAGGAAATGGAAACATGATCACGAAACAAGACAAGAACAAAGCTCGTCTGAAAAGACACCTGCGTGTCCGTAAGAAAATCCAAGGCACAGCAGAACGTCCACGTCTGAACGTGTTCCGTTCTTCGAAACACATCTATGCTCAATTGATCGACGATGTGGCTGGCGTGACTTTGGCATCAGCTTCTACGTTGGATAAAGAATTGGCTACTGATATCAAGAACGGCGGAAGCGTTGAATCCGCTCGTAAAGTCGGCGAACTCGTTGCAAAACGTGCTGCAGACAAAGGTTACAAAGTGATCGTATTCGATCGCGGTGGATACTTGTATCATGGACGTATTCAAGCACTTGCAGAGGCAGCTCGCGAGGCAGGCCTTGAATTCTAAGATATTTTCAAAAGGAGGTAAACGACTTGCGTGTAGATCCTAACACTTTAGAACTGACTGAAAGAGTAGTAAACATTAACCGCGTTGCTAAAGTTGTAAAAGGCGGACGTCGCTTTAGCTTTAGCGCACTGGTAGTTGTCGGTGATGGCAAAGGTTGGGTAGGAGCAGGTATCGGTAAAGCAGGCGAAGTACCGGATGCAATCCGCAAAGGTATTGAAGATGCTAAGAAAAACCTGATTCACATTCCACTTGTTGGAACAACTATTCCTCACCTCGTAACAGGTCACTTCGGAGCAGGCCGAGTATTGTTGAAGCCGGCATCTGAAGGTACTGGAGTTATCGCTGGCGGACCGGTTCGTGCAGTACTTGAACTGGCTGGCGTAGGCGACATTTTGACAAAATCTCTAGGTTCTTCGAACTCCATGAACATGGTCAATGCGACTTTGGAGGGATTGTCCCGCCTGAAGCGTGTTGAAGATGTTGCCAAGCTTCGCGGCAAATCCGTCGAAGAGCTGTTGGGTTAAGGAGGGAATCTCATGGCTAAACTTGAAATCACCCTCGTACGCAGCGTGATTGGTCGTCCAGAGGATCAGCGTGCAACCGTGAAAACACTCGGACTTCGTAAACTCAACCATTCCGTGGTTCAAAGCGACAATGCTGCAATTCGCGGAATGATCAAGAAAGTAAATCACCTGGTTTCTGTTAAAGAAATCGAAGGTTAATCCCGGGCAACGTATTCCCGGACATATTAAGGAGGTGCAACGAACGATGAAGTTACATGAGCTGAGCCCAGCACCTGGATCCCGCAAAGAGCGCAAGCGCGTTGGACGCGGTACTAGTAGTGGTACGGGTAAAACATCGGGTCGCGGTCACAAAGGACAAAACTCTCGTTCCGGCGGTGGTGTACGTCCAGGTTTCGAAGGTGGACAGAACCCATTGTACCGTCGTCTTCCGAAGCGCGGTTTCGTAAACCCAACTCGGAAAGAGTACGCGATTGTGAACATCGAAGAACTTAACAGCTTTGCAGCAGGTACTGAAGTGACTCCAGAAGTTTTGGTTGAGAGCGGTATTGTTAACAATACAAAGAGCGGAATCAAAATTCTTGGCAACGGTGAAGTTACCGTTTCTTTGACTGTAAAAGCTAATAAGTTTTCTCAATCTGCGGTAGAGAAGATCGAGGCTGCCGGCGGTAAAACCGAGGTGATCTAATGTTTAAGACCCTGAAAAATATATGGCGTGTGGATGACCTTCGCAAGCGTATTTTGTTCACCTTATTCGTTCTGATCATCTTCCGTATTGGATCATTTGTTCCAGTTCCCGGCGTTAACAAAGATGTTTTTACCCAGACGAATCAGGCAGGCAATGAGTTGTTCGGTCTTCTTAACACGTTCTCGGGGGGCGCACTATCGCAGTTTTCGATCTTCGCCCTTTCGATATTTCCATATATTACTTCGTCCATTATCGTGCAGTTGTTGTCGATGGACGTCATTCCAAAGTTTGCGGAATGGAACAAACAAGGGGAACACGGGAAGAAGCAGTTGGCTCAAATTACTCGTTATGGTACGGTAATATTGGGATTGATTCAGGCGTTCGGTATGTCTGTCGGGTTTAACCGCCTGTATGGCATGGATATGGTGCCTGGAGCAACCACTATCGACTTTGTCGTGATCGCAATAGTGCTTACCGCAGGTACATCATTCTTGATGTGGCTCGGCGAACAGATTACGGAACGCGGAATCGGTAACGGTATTTCGATCATAATCTTTGGTGGTATCGCTGCTGGTATTCCAATGCACATTCGGACAACGATTGAATCGAATTTCATTCAGGATGGTCAATTGTTTATGAACATTCTGAAGGGTGTTATCATCCTTCTGATTTTGATTTTGATCATTACCGGTGTTGTATTCATTCAGCAAGGTATCCGTAAAATTCCGGTTCAATACGCGAAGCGTGTTGTAGGAAACAAAATGTACGGCGGACAGAACACACACATTCCACTCAAGATTAACGGTGCAGGCGTTATCCCGGTAATCTTTGCGATGTCATTGCTGCAATTCCCGGTTATCCTAGCCAGCTTCTGGGCACACATGAATTGGGCGAAGTGGATTACGGCGAACCTGGCTTATGACAGCCCGCTTGGAATGGTACTGTATGTGCTCATGATCATTGGTTTCACGTTCTTCTACACCTTCGTGCAGATGAATCCGAACCAAATGGCTGATAATATGAAGAAGAACGGCGGCTATGTTCCGGGCATTCGTCCTGGTAAAGCTACCGAGAAGTATCTGACTCGGGTTATGACCCGTCTGACCATGACAGGAGCGTTGTTCCTGGCCGTGATCTCCGTACTTCCGGTGTTCTTTGGATCACTTGCAGGTCTTCCGCGTACGGTTCAGATCGGTGGTACTTCACTCTTGATCGTCGTCGGTGTTGCACTGGATACGATGAAGCAGATCGAAAGCCAACTGATCAAACGTCACTACAAAGGTTTTATCAATAAATAGGCGATAGGTTCCGGCGAGTGGTCTGTATCGCTTCCCGGCGCCTATTGTGTTGTTCTTGCTAGTCAATCAAGGGGAGGGAGTGACGTAAGGTGAACATCTTATTCATGGGTCCTCCTGGGGCAGGAAAAGGGACGCAAGCAGAAAACATCGTGAATGAATTCGGTATTCCTCACATTTCAACGGGCGATGCATTTCGTCTCGCGATCAAACAAGGAACTCCCATCGGGATTAAAGCGAAGGAATTCATGGATCAAGGTCTGCTGGTACCGGATGACGTAACGATTGGTATTGTGGAAGAGCGTCTACAGCAGTCCGATTGCGAAAAAGGTTTTTTATTGGACGGTTTTCCAAGAACCCTTTCGCAAGCGGAAGCGCTGGATGACATTCTCGCCCGCTTGAATACTGGTCTCGATCACGTCATCAACCTGAAAGTTGATCGGGAAAAGCTTCTGGCTCGCCTTACTGGCCGCCGGATTTGCAAAAACTGTGGTTCGACTTATCATGTGATCTTTAATCCTCCTAAACAGGAAGGCATTTGTGATAAATGCGGCGGCGAATTGTACCAGCGCTCCGATGATAACGAAGAGAGCGTCGGCATTCGTTTAGACGAATATATCAACAAAACAGCACCACTCCTCACGTTTTATGAGAACAAAGGTCTTTTGCGTCAAATCGATGGTGATCAGGAAATCGACGCGGTTTCATCACAAATTGCGTCTATACTGAGAGGTTAAGTATAATGATCATTTGTAAATCCGAAACGGAACTGAGCTTGATGAGAGAAGCAGGAAGGATCGTGGCAGAATGCCACAAACTCCTTGCCGCTCATGTAGAACCGGGCATTACGACCGGGGAACTTGACCTTATGGCCGACAAGTTCATTCGAAGCCAAGGCGCTGTGCCATCTTTTAAAGGCTACAACGGATTTCCTTCCAGCATTTGCGCATCAGTCAACGAAGAATTGGTGCATGGATTTCCAGGCAAACGCAAATTAATCGAGGGTGATATCGTTACGTTTGATATCGGTGCACAGTACCAGGGTTACCATGGTGACTCGGCATGGACCTACGCGGTAGGAGAGATTTCCGAAGAGGCCCAGCGTCTGCTGGACGTAACGGAAGGATCGCTCTATGCTGGACTTGCGCTAATCAAACCCGATGTCCGCTTGTTTACAATCTCTCATGCCATACAGCGTCATATCGAGGATGCAGGTTTCTCTGTCGTCCGGGAGTACGTTGGTCATGGTGTGGGTACCGAACTGCATGAGGATCCGCAAATTCCGAACTATGGCATCCCTGACCGTGGACCAAGACTCAAACCGGGCATGGTGCTCGCGATCGAGCCGATGGTCAACGCGGGTAAGCGAAATGTCAAGACGCTGGAAGACAACTGGACGGTTGTAACGGTAGACGGCTCACTATGTGCTCACTTCGAGCATACGGTAGCAGTCACGCCGGATGGCATGGAAATTTTGACGAAGCTGCCGGAATAGGGTGATGAAATTGAATAATGAACTCACGCTTCAACCCGGTCAGATTGTTAAGATACTGAAAGGCAGAGATGCCGGACAGTATGCCGTTATCGTTTCGATTGAGGACAGCAGGTTCGTGTGGATCGCGGATGGGGACAAACGCAAGTTTGACGGGGCCAAGAAGAAGAACGTTCTTCATCTTGAACCTCAATCCTACATTAGCAGTGAAGTGGTAAACAGTTTGCAAGAAAGCGGTCGGGTTACAAACGGTAAACTGCGTTTCGCACTGGACCGGTTTGTATCCGATAAATCCAAAGCAGATCAGAAAGGAGACTAACTGTGGCTAAAGAAGATGTCATTGAAGTCGAAGGAACGGTCATTGAGCCGTTGCCGAATGCTACCTTTAAAGTCGAGCTGGAGAATGGTCATCAGATTCTCGCTCATGTTTCCGGAAAGTTGCGGATGCACTTTATCCGTATCCTTACAGGAGACAAAGTGGTTGTACAACTCTCGCCGTATGATTTGACCAAAGGTCGTATCACGTACCGTAAATAGATTTAAGGTTCCCCTGGGGAATCAAGGAAAGCTGCGAAGCGGTTTTACTGACGTAAAACTCAGCAGCGGTAACAAACTACTTTAGTTTCGAAGCTGGTTTTACAACGTAAAACTTGGAGGAGGTAATTAGCATGAAGGTAAGACCTTCTGTAAAGCCTATTTGCGAAAAATGCAAAGTCATTCGCCGCAAAGGGAACGTAATGGTTATCTGTGAAAATCCGAAACACAAACAAAAACAAGGTTAAAGAAGGGGGTGTAGCGTAAAATGGCTCGTATAGCTGGTGTGGATTTACCACGTGACAAACGCGTTGAGATCGCCTTGACTTACATTTTCGGAATCGGTAAAACGACTTCCCAGAAAGTATTGAAAGAAACTGGAATCAATGCAGACACTCGTGTCCGTGATTTGACAGAAGATGAAGTCAGTAAATTGCGCGAAACGATCGACGGTATGGTTAAGGTAGAAGGTGACCTGCGTCGTGAAATTTCCTTAAATATTAAACGTCTCACGGAGATCGGCTGCTACCGCGGTATTCGTCACCGTCGTGGATTGCCTGTTCGTGGTCAACGTACTAAAACGAATGCTCGTACACGTAAAGGTCCTCGTCGTACCGTAGCGAACAAGAAGAAATAAGAAAGGGGGATAATAGACAATGGCTAAACCAAAAAAAGTCGTACGTACTAAACGTCGTGACCGCAAAAATATTGAAAGTGGCGTGGCTCATATCCGCTCCACATTCAACAATACAATCGTAACGATTACGGATCCTCACGGAAACGCGATTTCTTGGGCAAGCTCCGGCGGCCTTGGATTTAAAGGTTCCCGTAAGTCGACCCCGTTCGCTGCGCAAATGGCTGCTGAATCAGCTGCCAAAGCGGCTATGGAACACGGTATGAAAGCGGTGGAAGTAATGGTTAAAGGTCCTGGTGCTGGTCGTGAAGCAGCAATTCGTTCTCTGCAAGCAGCAGGTCTCGAAGTAAACCTGATCAAAGACGTTACACCAATTCCACATAACGGATGCCGCCCACCAAAACGTCGTCGCGTATAATGAAGTCATCCTGTTAATGTGGTATAAATCCGTTGCAATCTGCTAATAATGGTTGTTTAGGCATACTACTACATGGATTACTGGATAAGATGACAGTTTCATATAGGAGCGACGTTTGAAGGAGGGGTACTTGCGTGATTGAAATCGAAAAGCCGAAAATTGAGACCGTTGATGTCAATGAAGATGGAACCTATGGGAAATTCGTAGTTGAGCCTCTGGAGAGAGGGTATGGCACGACGCTGGGGAACTCGCTTCGCCGCATCTTGTTATCCTCACTACCGGGCGCAGCAGTCACATCGATTCAAATCGATGGCGTACTGCATGAATTTTCCACGATTCCGGGTGTCATGGAAGACGTGACCGAGGTCATCCTGAACCTGAAAGCTTTGTCTCTGAAAATTCATTCCGATGAAGAGAAAGTGTTCGAGATTGATGCGGAGGGTGAAGGGGTTGTTACTGCTGGTGACATCCGTGCGGATAGTGATGTGGAGATTCTGAATCCAGATCTTCATATTGCAACGCTCGGCCCTGGTGCAAGACTTCATATGCGTATTTTTGCCAGTCGCGGTCGTGGCTATGTCCAGGCGGATCGGAACAAACGCGATGACCAGCCTATCGGCGTCATTCCCGTCGATTCGATCTATACTCCGATTAGCCGTGTTAACTACGGCGTGGAAAATACGCGTGTTGGTCAAGTAACCAACTACGATAAACTGACGCTTGAAATTTGGACGGATGGCAGCATCCGCCCGGAAGAAGCTGTTAGTCTCGGCGCGAAAATCTTGACTGAGCATCTGTTCCTCTTCGTAGGTCTGACCGACGAAGCGAAGGATGCAGAGATCATGGTTGAGAAAGAAGAAGACAAGAAAGAAAAAGTACTTGAAATGACGATCGAAGAGCTGGATCTTTCCGTTCGTTCCTACAACTGCTTGAAACGTGCCGGCATTAATACGGTACAGGAGCTGACCACGAAAACCGAAGAGGATATGATGAAAGTTCGGAACCTCGGACGCAAATCCTTGGAGGAAGTTCAAGAGAAGCTTGAAGAGTTGGGCCTGGGACTTCGTACGGAAGAATAGCATAGATTCGGCTTAGCTTAGCAAAGGAGGGAAAAACACATGGCATACCAAAAGTTGGGCCGCGATTCCAGTGCGCGTAAAGCGTTGTTCCGTGACCTGGTAACCGACCTTTTCTTATATGAGCGCATTCAAACGACTGAAGCCAAGGCGAAAGAAGTTCGTTCGATCGCTGAGAAGTTGATCACAAAAGCAAAAAAAGGTGATCTTCACGCTCGTCGTCAAGTAGCTGCATTCGTGCGTCGTGAAACAGTAGACGGTGAACAAGATGCAATCCAAAAATTGTTCTCCGAAATCGCTCCTCGTTACTCCGAGCGTCCAGGCGGATACACTCGTATCCTGAAATTGGGTCCTCGTCGTGGTGACGCAGCTCCAATGGTTTACTTGGAACTGGTAGATCGCGCGTAAATTAGCTTTGTTCCATTGAAGTGACTGTAGTTATGTATGCCCGGCTCTGTAGATGTTTATTCTTAGAGCCATGAACGGGAAGTGGTGCGAGATATAGTCGATCATCTGGTTCGACTCGTCTCGACTACTCCATGGGCAATAATAACGGGGACCTTCTAGTCATGTGGCTGACTCGAAGGGTTCGGCTTAACATGATGAAAAGGAGCTCCTATGGGGCTCTTTTTTGATGGATATAGAATTATAAGTTATCAGTAAAATCCCCGATAGAGGTTTTCTTAAGATATCAGAAAGTATAAACTTCGAAGCTTGTGACTTCCTGTTATCGCAAGAAAAACTTCCGCTAAATGCGGTCTGTCATCTGTGAAAGTACGTCGATAGAAGTTTTTCTTATAATGTGTACAGGCTTTCGTTGGCGCAGTGTTTTTCGATGAAAGCACTCAGGAGGTCAGCAATGCGTAATCTTCTGATGAAGGTCAGTTACGACGGTACCGATTATAACGGCTTTCAGACCCAGCCCGGTGGCCACACGATTCAGGATTATTTGGAGGAAGCGATCCGCCGTTTGTCTGGTGAACAGCTCAAGATTACGGCTTCTGGCCGGACAGATGCTGGGGTGCATGCTCGTGCCCAAGTATTCAATTTCTACACTGCTTCTCCAATTCCCGTCGAGCGTTGGTGTATGGCATTAAACACCTGGCTGCCGGAAGATATCGTGGTTTCGGATGCGATGGAGGTACCCATGGAATTCCATTCCCGCCACGCAGCGAAACGCAAAACCTATCGTTTTACCATCAATGCAAACCAATATCCGGATCTATTCAACCGGCGGTACCAGATCCACCATCATGGGAAACTGGATATCGCAGCGATGGAGCAGGGACTTTCTCATCTGATCGGAACGCATGACTATACAACGTTTGCGTCACGGAAGTCGACGAAGCCGTCCCACGTTCGTACTATTTTTGATGCTTGGATCGAGAAGGACACGTCCATGTGCCGTCCGGGTACGAGAGATCAAGGAGTCATTCATACGTACGTATCAGGGAACGGGTTTCTGCAGCATATGGTTCGGATCATTATGGGGACGTTGATTGAGGTAGGGGAAGGCAAGCGCCATCCGGATGACATGTTGGTCATACTGGAAGCCAAAAACCGGGCAGCAGCCGGTCCAACAGCCATGGGCAAGGGCCTGATGTTATGGGAAGTGGAGTATGATATCACCGGAAACGATTAATCTCAATGACCGTTGATATCAGACCACGGAAAGGGCTATCACAACAAAAAGAAGAAATTCCTTATGGCTGTGATAGGCGGCTTGTTTGAATAACACGCATGGTGTAAGGTGGAAAACCAAAAAACACTTGCGGATGTGGGCGTAATCCTGTATTATATAAGTTGTGTTTTCTTAACGGCTCTCCCACAGCCCCGGTTAAGAAAATGCCGAATGCAAGACTGCAATAACATGACAATGCTTTAAACATGAACGAAGATAAATAATGAAAATTAATGATGATTTTCGGACGAATACAAGGAGGAACTATACATGCGTACCACCTATATGGCGAAGCCAAATGAAGTTGAGCGCAAATGGTACATCGTTGATGCCGAAGGCAAGACGCTTGGCCGTTTGGCAAGTGAAGTTGCGGCTCTGATCCGCGGCAAACATAAGCCTCAATTCACTCCACATGTTGACACAGGGGATTTCGTGGTTGTTATCAACTCCGAGAAAATCCACCTCACTGGCAAAAAGATGGAGAACAAAAAATACTATCGTCACTCCATGCATCCAGGTGGATTGAAAGTAACTACAGCTCAAGACCTGATTGCGAAATTCCCAGAGCGTGTAATCGAAAGCGCGGTTCACGGCATGCTTCCTAAAACTCGCATGGGCGAGAAAATGAAGCTGAGACTGAAAGCATATGCAGGCACAGCACATCCACATGAAGCACAAAAACCAGAAGTTTACGAACTTCGCGGTTAATTAAAAAGGAGGACAGTTTCATGGCACAAGTACAATACTATGGGACAGGTCGTCGTAAACACTCGGTAGCACGTGTACGCCTCGTACCGGGTGAAGGACGCATTGTCATCAATAAACGTGATATTAATGAATATTTCGGTTTGGAAACACTCAAACTGATCGTTAAACAACCTTTGAATCTGACAGAAACACTGGGCAAATATGACGTGCTTGTCATCGCTCACGGTGGCGGTATCTCCGGTCAAGCTGGAGCAATCCGTCACGGTATCTCCCGTGCTCTTCTGAAAGCAGATCCAGAATTCCGTCCTTCTCTGAAAAGAGCTGGATTCCTGACTCGTGACCCACGTATGAAAGAACGTAAAAAATACGGTCTTAAAGCGGCTCGTCGCGCTCCTCAGTTCTCCAAACGTTAATATTTACGATTTACCAAGCCCTTGGCCATTATGGTCAAGGGCTTTTTTATGCTATCCGAACGTAGTTTGTCCACAAAGATATGCACATCATTGACAACACATGTGGAATTCGGTCGCCACAATTGAACAGGTTGTGCACACCATGTGCACAACCTGCGGATAGAAGGATGAACATATGGATGAACTTACATCGTTAACCACTTGACTTCATATGTAAATAGAGATATATTATTAATTGCGAATTAATTAACAACTTAAATAATTAATATTTAAACATTAATTAAATAAGTAATTTTCGGAGCACAGAAGCAGAGAAGGGGGGATATGGTTGGATCGCAATGAAGAGATTTTCAAGGTGTCGTCGATGTTCCGGGCACTGCTGAAGAACATTTCTCAAGAGTGGAACAAGTCGAGTGCCGGGAAATACAATTTAAGCTTTCCTCAATTTCAGGTGCTGTATGTATTAAAGCTGAGGGGGCCTCTGAAGGTATCGGAGCTTGCCGAAGCTTTGTCTTTGACACCGCCGGCTATAACTGGTCTAACAGACAAATTGGTTGCGGAAGGATACTTACAGAAAGAGCGTGCTGAGGATGACCGGAGAGTTGTCAACATTACACTCTTGGAACCGGGTCTGGATGTAATTAGGAAAGTGAAGAAGGATCAGAAGGAAATGATTCAGGGTTTTTTTAATATCCTCGCTGAGGAAGACATTCGGCATTTGAGAAGAATCTTCTCCTTGATGCTGTCAAACCTAGATAAAGACAATCACAACAAAGGGTAGAGGTGGAGCATATAGCATGGAGCATTTAACGCTTAAACGTAAAGTTTCAATTATGATAGCAATCATGGCTGCGATGTTCTTCGCAGCCATTAACCAGACGATAACGAGCACCGCAATGCCGCGGATTATCGCCATTCTGGATGGCATGGATTATTACACATGGACCATCAATATTTATTTGTTAACATCAACGATCGCAACCATACTGGTAGGTAAGCTGTCCGACATGTTCGGACGTAAGCCGTTTATTTTGATAGGTATATTATTTTTCATGTTAGGGGCTTTCCTAACGGGTACATCAACAGACGTGTACCAATTCATTATTTATCGTGGTATTCAAGGTATTGGTGCCGGTATTATTCAGTCAACCGCATTTATGTCGGTCGGTGACTTGTTCCCACCGCGGGAACGTGGCAAGTGGATGGGGCTGATGACAGCGGTATTCGGTTTCTCCAGTGTCCTTGGTCCTACGCTGGGCGGCTACCTGGTCGATAATATCGAATGGCGTTGGTTATTCTGGATCTTCCTGCCGCTGGGTGTAGTAGCCTTTATCATGATCTGGACGTTATTTCCCAAGGTCGAGCGCAAACCTGGTCAGTCCATTGACTATCTGGGTTCCCTGTTCCTTACAACGTCTATCGTTCCTTTACTGCTCGCCTTCTCTTGGGCAGGTACGGAATATCCTTGGGGATCACCGCAAATTATCGGCCTCATAGCGGCTTCGGTCGTATCAGCCCTCATCTTTATCCTTGTTGAGATGAAAGCGAAGGAACCGGTACTGCCGCTTAGTTTGTTCAAAAATAGTGTCGTTACAGTTTCCAATCTGATTGGATTTTTTATGAACTTCGGTCTGATGGGCGCCATGATTTATATTTCCTTCTACGTTCAAGGTGTACTTGGCATTTCACCAACCTATGCGGGATATGTAACTATACCTATGTCGATTTTCATGATGGGTACGAGTGCCGTAGCAGGTCAGCTTATTGCTAAGAGTGGTAAGTATAAACGTTACGCACTTCTTGGAGTTCCAATTATGATGGTCGGCATGGGAATTATGGTGTTCATGGACAACATCTGGCTCACTGTGGTTAGTACCATTATTTTCGGTATTGGTCTTGGTTTAGGTATGCCTGTATTTTCGCTGGCTACGCAGAATGCGGTACCCCACAATGAGCTTGGTGTAGCAACGGCTTCATCCCAATTGTTCCGTAATCTTGGCGGTACAATCGGGATCGCGGTTATGGGTACGGTTATGTCGAATAACCTGACGAAGAACCTGAAGGAATCTCTTCAGTCGGCTAATGCACCGGATTTTAGCGCTGTGGATCCGCAGCTAGCCCAGAAGATGCTCTCCTTCGCTAATCCACAGACACTGATGAATAAACCGCTGATCGAGCAGACGCAGGCAAGTCTTCCTGCTGATGTACAGCCTTTATTCGTGCAAATGATCGACAGTATCCGCGATGCACTTGGAAATACATTATCGATGGTGTTTCTCACAGGCACGTTAGTGCTCGTCGTTGCATTGCTGCTCGTATTCTTCTTGAAGGAGATTCCGCTGCGGACGTCGAATCAGACACCTGCTCCCAAACCCGAGGATTCGGAAGGGAAAAGTGCCGGAGCTGCTACTAAAGTTAAAGAGGTATCGGTGGCAACAACAGACTAAGATTGGTATTTGTCAAAATGTTTGGAAATCGAAGAGACAGAAGACCCTTTCTGCTTATGCAGGAAGGGTTTTTTCGTTTTTCATGGTATCGATTTGATGGTTGACATTTATTAGGAATGTTTTATACTGTATTTAATTCATATTATTTCAGTAGGATTATCGGGATTAATATCGGGGGAGGCATCCAATCATGAATTTGCTGGAGAAAGAGGAATTGATCCGAGTGCAAGCAGAAGAGCTTGAGCATGCATCAGCTGAGGAAGTCATCGCATTTGCGATCAAGACATTTCCCAATATAACGTTTGCTTGCAGCTTTGGAGCAGAAGATGTGGTATTGGTGGATATGATTCAAAAGATTAGCCCGTCGACGGATATTTTTTACCTGGATACCGATTTTCATTTCACAGAAACATACGAAACGCGGGATCGTATGGCCGAACGTTACGGCCTGGAATTCGTGCGGGTCTCTCCGCTCATTACGCCGGAAGAGCAAGCGGCTCAGCATGGTGAAGCATTATGGAGCGTCAACCCCACTGAGTGCTGCAACATCCGAAAGGTAGAACCATTGACTCGGATTCTGTCTCAATATGAGGCTTGGATTACAGGGATACGAAGAGATCAAGCGCCTACCCGAGCTAATTCGAAGAAGATTGAGTACGATACCAAGTTCGGGTTGGTGAAGTTCAATCCGATCGCAGGCTGGACTAGCGAGGATGTGTGGAACTACATCCGAGCTAACGATATCATCTACAACCCGCTGCATGATCAGAATTATCCGAGTATTGGCTGCGAATATTGCACACGACAGGTGATGCCAGGAGAAGATCCACGTGCTGGACGCTGGTCAGGCCATGAGAAGACGGAATGCGGACTTCATAAATAAACCAATCATGATTGACTTAAGATCGTACAGTTACAGCATAAGAAGGAGGAATTATTCATGACAGCCATACTCCCTCATGGCGGCACGCTGGTACAGCGGGTAGCCCAAGGAGCAGAGCGTGAAGATTTATTGAAACAGGTCGACACTCTTCATAAGATCCCTGTAAACGCTTGGAGCATCTCGGACCTGGATTTGATCGGGGTCGGGGCATTTTCGCCATTGCAAGGATTTTTGAACGAGCAGGATTACAAGTCTGTGGTTTCCTCTATGCGTTTATCGGACGGTACGGTCTGGAGCATACCGGTTACACTGGCTGTTGATGAGTTTACAGCGGCTAAACTTGTCGTCGGCGAGAAGGCGGCACTTGTAGGCGAAGAAGATGGTGTCGTCTATGGCGTTATCGATGTAGAGAGCGTCTACCAGGTGGATCAGCAAGTCGAGGCTGTTCAAGTATTTAAGACGGATGATCCGGAGCATCCAGGCGTGAAGAAGCTCTTTGAACGTCCTTCGACCTATGTAGGCGGACCGATCCAAGTACTGAATCGTCCACAACCGGAACGGTTTGGCGAGTTTTATTTTGATCCGGCAGAGACTCGCGAACAGTTCAAAGCCAAGGGCTGGAATACGGTTGTAGGCTTTCAGACACGTAATCCGGTTCACCGTGCACATGAATATATTCAGAAGAGTGCAATGGAAATCGTAGATGCACTGTTCCTCAATCCGCTTGTAGGAGAGACCAAATCGGATGACGTTCCTGCCAATGTGCGAATGAAGAGCTATCTGATCTTGTTGGAGAACTACTATCCCGCCGATCGCACCTTCCTGGGCGTATTTCCGGCTGCCATGCGTTACGCGGGTCCTAGGGAAGCCATATTCCATGCCATGGTTCGTAAAAACTATGGATGCACCCATTTTATCGTGGGGCGGGATCACGCAGGAGTCGGTGACTACTACGGCACCTATGAGGCACAGGAAATTTTTAAAAATTTCACTGCAGAAGAGTTGGGTATTACCCCGCTGTTCTTCGAGCACAGCTTCTTCTGCACCACTTGTGGAAACATGGCCTCAAGCAAAACATGCCCGCATCCTAAGGAAGATCATTTGACTTTATCCGGTACGAAGGTCCGTGGCTTGCTTCGCGAAGGGCAGTGTCCGCCGCCGGAATTTACGCGCCCGGAAGTCGCGCAAGTACTGATCGAAGGGATGAAAGAGCAGATTACGGTATAACCAAGGCATAATTAGCCACCTTGTCCCATATGATGGAGTAGAACAACTCATGGGACGAGGTGGTTTTGTTATGTCCAGGCGGAGAACGGATAAGGTTACGTTGTGGATATCGTTGAAGAGAATTAAGCAGACCCTGATTGGAGCTGTGCTTCTGGCACTGCTCATTATCGTTGTGACATACGAAATCCCCTCTGCCAAAACGTCGAATACCTGGAGTTTACCGCTTGCCGGTAAAGTCATTGCCCTTGATGCAGGACATGGCGGGCCAGATGGCGGGGCGGTAAGCCGACAAGGTGTTATAGAGAAGGATGTAAACCTGGCCATCACCTTGTATTTGCGTGATTATTTGCAGCAGGCAGGTGCGCTCGTCATTATGACAAGAGAAGGAGATTACGACCTGGCTGCAGAAAGCACAAAGGGGTATTCCAAGCGGAAAACGGAAGACCTCAAACAACGTGTACGGATGATCGAGGATAGTAAAGCGGATCTGTTTATCAGCATGCATCTGAACAGTATTCCATCTAATCGATGGAGAGGGGCGCAGACCTTTTTTCCTCCGAATAACGGGGAGAGTAAAAAACTCGCCGAATTGATTCAGGCTGAAATCAGACATAACCTGGAGAATACGCAGCGTCTGGCCAAAACGGATGACAAAGTATTTTTGCTTCAAGCCCTACGCATGCCATCTGCACTGGTAGAGGTCGGTTTCTTGTCCCATCCCGAGGAATCCGAATTGCTGCGTGATGAGAAGTATCAAAGAAAGGTCGCAGCTTCCGTATATAATGGCATTTTGCGGTATACCTCCGGAGAGTCCGCCAGCGAGTCGTCACAAGCTGCAGAGTAATGGTATAATGGACAGGAAATATCGAAACATTGTCTATTCCATTACATAGAGCAGAGGTGCTTATATGCTGACTAGAGAAACGGTACAAGAGATACTCCAGCCTTTACGCGATCCCGAAACCGGGAAGAGCCTGATGGAGCTCCAGCGTATTCGAGATATTGTTGTAAAGGAACGCACGGTCCGATTATCCGTGACGTACAGTAGTGAAGATGTACGCGCTTCCCTGGAAGCGCAGATCAGAGAAATTCTTGAAGCTATGGGGGCGGAGGATATCCATATCCGCATGCGTCCTCTAGACAATGCCGTTAGCGGAGCAGCCCAGGAGGAAGCTAACGATCGCGAGAAGCTGACAAAAGGGCATGCTGCCGGCATGGAGCAGAATACGCTTCTTAGCGAGCAGTCCGGCGTTCATTTCATTGCGATTGCAAGCGGCAAAGGCGGCGTCGGTAAATCCACTGTTACAGTGAATCTAGCTGCAGCTTTGGCACGCCAAGGCAAGAAGGTCGGTTTGATTGACGCGGATATTTACGGCTTCAGCGTACCGGACATGATGGGCATTGAAGAGGGGCCATCCGTAAGCGAAGAGGGCGTCATCCATCCGGTTGAGCGTTTTGGTGTCAAGGTAATGTCCATGGGCTTCTTCATCCGCGAGAATAGTCCGGTGATTTGGCGCGGACCGATGCTTGGCAAAATGCTGCGTCAATTCTTCACGGATGTCGCTTGGGGGGATCTGGACTACATGCTGCTTGACCTCCCGCCAGGAACAGGCGATGTAGCTCTTGACGTGCATCAGATGATTCCTCAGAGTAAAGAGATCATTGTAACCACCCCGCATGCTACGGCGGCTTTTGTTGCTGCCAGAGCGGGTGCCATGGCCTTGCAGACCGATCATGAAATCTTGGGCGTCGTGGAGAATATGTCCTATTATGTCTGCTCCCATGGCGGGGAGAAGGATTATGTATTTGGTCGTGGAGGCGGAGGGAAGCTCGCCGAGACGCTTCATACCGAGCTCCTCGCGCAGCTTCCATTAGGAGCGCCGGATAACCACCCTTCAGAGCCGGATTTCTCCCCATCTGTGTATAAGGCAGGTACCGAGAGCGCAGGGATCTACGATGAGATAGCTGCAAGAATTGCAGCCAAGCTTGGGGAATCCGTTTAGACGAGGTCCATATATTATGAAAGAAGCTCCCTGTGTAGGGAGCTTGTTTTGTTTGTGAAAAATGGCCTAGCTGCCACTGCCTTCTTCATTACCGCCACCGCCGTCGCCACCGCCGCCACCGTCACCACCACCGCCTTGCTCTTCTTGTCCTTTTCCCTCGCCTTGTTTTTTCTTCTCCACTTTAGGCTGAAGTTCGTCTTTCACAACCGTTTTGAGCAGTTCCATTACCTCCATGCGGAAAAGCGGATTCTGCATAGCTTCCTGCATCACGGTCATGGACTGTTTGCGATAGTCCGGGGTATTGGTCAATTCAAGAAACGATTTCATTACATCGGGAGACTTTAACATATCCTGAATCGATTTTTGATACGTCGGGTCCTTGATGAGCTGCATATGCAGCTGCTTGCTCTCGGAATTGATGGCTTTGGCAAAATCACCAGCGAATTTCGGATCGGTCATAATCTTTTCAATTTCTTTTTTATACTCCTCCGACACCAGTGTATCCTTAACAGCCACCCGAATTTGATCCCCTGATTGGGCGGACATCATCCGCATCCCCATCGAGCCGCCACCACCGGAGGAACCGGATCCGCTGCTAATCGCTTCCTCTACCGCTTTTTTACCTTCGTCGGTTTTCAGAATGTCGACCACCATGGATTTGATTTCTTTATATCCGAGCTGCGGGGACGAGCTTTGTTCTGTACCACATGCGGTAAGCATCACGGCAGCAACGAAGACGATAATACATAAACGAAATAACGGCCATTTCATTACCGTTGTCCTCCTTTTTTCAAAATCATTGAATTTATAAGTTTTCAGCGAAGCCGAACAAATTCGATAATCGTAAAAAAAACATCCTCTGCATGCGGGTTTGTCTTATGTGAAAGTACGCCGACAGATGTTTTTCTTACGTTTCTTCGCATAGTATGTGATGGATTTGCAGAAATATGTCGGATTCAGAATGGTTTTTTATTGTGAACGTTGGTAAAATAATGATCTGTGGGGGTGGAAGTTAGTTGAGCTTACGAAAGTGGTCTAAATTGTTTTTGAAAACGCTGCTCGTTGGGGCAGTGGCGGCATTAATCGTAGGTCTGATCCTACAGTTGTTTAATGGCGCGATCGAATTCACGGGAATGGCCGATTTATTAATATACCCGCTGATTTTGTTGGGCTCTGGGGCACTGGTGAGCGTATATTCCCAGATGGGCTTTTTTGCATACCTGACTTTGAATTATATGGGGATAGGCATATTCCGCAGGAAGACTTGGCAATACATTCAGATTGTGTTGGCCGTTCTTGCCTTGCTGGAGCTGATGTTCTTCCGTACCTTTGTGGGCGGATCCACTAGCTTGCAGCAAGATTTGATTTTGGGTATTTCCATTTTGGTGATTGCCGTTGTTGTTGCTTATCTCAAAGTGAAGAGTACAAATGCTAATGCATGGATTCCTACCCTCTTCTTTATGATGGCGATTTCCATTGTGGAGATTATCGGTGTACTGCAAATTGGAGTCAGCAATGCCACAATCTTTATGGTGGTACCATTGCTGATCTGTAATGCATACCAAATTCTGACGCTTCATAAAGTTACACAAGACGAAAAAAAGAGCTAACACCTTAGCTCTTTTTTTGTTAAGCATTATTCAATTACAGGGCTCTATAGTCCGCCGGCATCCTCGATGCTCTTTTGCAATGATGCGTGATCACGAACCTCAGTGCCTTGGGTGCTGCCCTGTTGAAGCAGATCGGTTACCGTAACGAACTCATACCCTTTATTACGAAGTTCCTTGATGATGAGAGGGAGTGCTTCATGGGTTTGTTTCACAGAGTCACTGGCGTGCATTAGCACGATGTCTCCCGGATGCGCTTTGGAGACGACGCGGTCCACAATTTTGTCGACGCCGATATTCTTCCAATCCCTGGAGTCGGTATCCCACTGGATCACCGTGTAGTTAAGACTTTGGGCTATACCGAGCACTCTTTTGTCAAAATCCCCGTTAGGCATCCGTATTAATTTGGGTTCTTGTCCGGTCATTGCGGTTAAAATAGTATGTGCCGAAGAAATCTGCTTGCGTATTTCCTCATCGGTGAGTGTGCTGTAATTATCGTGCTTGAAGCCATGGCTCCCGATTTCATACCCGTTTTCTTTAATGGCATTCACAAT
>NZ_CP150269.1:6382500-6650000 GCF_037976825.1 Paenibacillus sp. FSL K6-1330 | reverse complement strand
CCCCTACGGGTCACCACTATATTTAAAGCATCAGGGGATGAGAATCCCGTGAGTTTATACGGAGGCTTAGCTCAGCTGGGAGAGCATCTGCCTTACAAGCAGAGGGTCGGGGGTTCGATCCCCTCAGCCTCCACCATTTAATGCATGATTCTAACGAGAATCGGCAAGATAAAAGTACTCATCGATTTTGGGGATTAGCCAAGCGGTAAGGCAACGGACTTTGACTCCGTCATGCATAGGTTCGAATCCTATATCCCCAGCCACTTCATCCTAAAAAGTGAAGTTAAGCTTTGAAGGTGATTCCGAATACTTTTCGGAGGCCTGAAATGCGAGCCATTAGCTCAGTTGGTAGAGCACCTGACTTTTAATCAGGGTGTCGAAGGTTCGAGTCCTTCATGGCTCACCATTGTTTCATCTTGTGCGCGTGTGGCGGAATTGGCAGACGCACTAGACTTAGGATCTAGCGTCTTTGACGTGGGGGTTCAAGTCCCTCCACGCGCACCATTATTTGCGGACGTGGCTCAGCGGTAGAGCATCGCCTTGCCAAGGCGAGGGTCGCGGGTTCGATTCCCGTCGTCCGCTCCATTTGCGCCCTTAGCTCAGCTGGATAGAGCGTTTGACTACGAATCAAAAGGTCGGGAGTTCGAATCTCTCAGGGCGTGCCATTTTTCAAAAAAAGATTAATATCGGGATGTAGCTCAGCTTGGTAGAGCACCTGGTTTGGGACCAGGGGGTCGCATGTTCAAATCGTGTCATCCCGATTTGTTTAAGAGTAGGGCTCCACTAAAGTAATCGGAATATGCTCCAAAGCATAGCGTCACTTTTGTGGGTTCATATGCGGGTGTAGTTCAATGGTAGAACTCCAGCCTTCCAAGCTGGTAGCGTGGGTTCGATTCCCATCACCCGCTCCATACATAAGCAGGACATCACCGTGTGTGATGTTTTTTTACATATTCATACGACTCTCCTGCGAAGTGTTAATGTGCTAAAGAACATAGTTGGGTCAAGGTTTATAGGACTAATGTCCATGGTATATGGGTATATCAATATCATTAGTTTTGTCGATTTGGCTAATTTTTTCGCCTGGAAAATGCAGATTTTCATGCGCTTTTATTGTATGATGTTAGGAAGGCGTTACGTCCTATAGACAAACTGCTGAAACGGGTTGAGATGGGAGGAGTAGCATGACTGAACTTACAGTAACCGCAAAGAGCAATTCCAACAATCTGCTGCGGCGGGATGTACGGTTCCTTGGCAATATTCTTGGAGAAGTTCTGGTCCACCAAGGTGGCAATGAGCTTTTAGATATAGTTGAGAAAATTCGTGAAACGAGTAAATCGTTGCGATCCGTATTCCTGCCAGAATTGTTTGCAGATTTCAAAAGGATCATCAGCACATTGGAGCCCGACATTCGCCATCAGGTGATTCGCGCGTTTGCCATTTATTTTCAATTGGTTAATATCGCGGAACAGAATCATCGCATTCGTCGCAAACGCGATTACGAGCGTTCCGCCGGGGAGAGTGTTCAACCAGGTTCCATTGAAAGTGCGGTCCAGGATTTGAAAGAGCGCAATATTACGTTTGAAGAAGTTCAAGAAATTCTCGAAAGTCTATCCCTTGAGCTGGTAATGACAGCTCATCCAACAGAAGCGATGCGTCGGGCTATTCTGGATATTCATAAACGGATAGCGGACGATGTGATGCAACTGGACAACCCGACACTGACATTCCGCGAACGAGAGCAGCTTCGGGAGAAACTACTGAATGAAGTGATTACGCTGTGGCAAACCGACGAGCTTCGTGACCGTAAGCCGACGGTTCTTGATGAGGTTAGAAACGGTATGTATTATTTTCACGAGACCCTGTTTCACATTCTGCCAGAGGTTTATCAAGAACTGGAGCGCTGCCTAAGTAAATATTATCCGGGTCACCATTGGCACGTTCCAACCTATTTGCGTTTCGGTTCGTGGATCGGTGGCGATCGGGACGGAAATCCTTCAGTGACGGCGGACGTAACATGGAGAACGCTTGAAATGCAGCGGAAGCTAGCGATTCGTGAATACCAGCGGATTTTGCGTGAATTCATGAAATACCTCAGCTTCAGCTCATCGATCGTGAGCGTTTCGGATGAATTGCTTCAATCCATTGAAAAAGACCGCGAGCATGTAACACTGAAGAAGATGGAAATTTGGCACAATGAGAAAGAGCCTTATCGTGTAAAACTGGTATATATGTTGGCTAAAATGAGTCATATTCTTGATGAGAACATGACTGGTGGCGAGCGTTATCAGTCCCCTGAGGAATTTATCGAAGACTTGAATATCATTGATCGAAGCTTGCGTTTCCATTTTGCTGACTATGTTGCAGACACGTATATTCAAAAACTGATTCGTCAGGCGGAGTTGTTTGGTTTCCATACAGCAACGCTGGATATCAGACAGCATAGCCAAGAGCATGAAAATGCCATGGCCGAAATTCTTCGTAAAATGAACGTGACTCAGGATTATGCCCAATTAAGTGAAGATGAGAAGATCGAGCTGCTTAATAACTTGCTTAACGATCCTCGTCCGTTGACTACGCCTTATCAAGAGTACAGCGACAGCACCGAAGAATGCCTTGAAGTATACCGTACCGTATTCCGTGCGCAGCAGGAGTTCGGCGTGAAATGTATTTCAAGTTATTTGATCAGTATGTCCGAGGGCGCAAGCGACATTCTGGAAGTGATGGTATTTGCCAAAGAAGTCGGACTTTTCCGCAAGGACAATGACGGTTCTGTAATAGCTACTTTGCAGGCTGCGCCATTGTTTGAGACGATCGAGGACCTGCATGCCGCACCTGATATTATGCGTAAGCTCTTCAGCCTGCCGATCTACCGGGAAGCGGTTAGCGCCATGAATGAGCTTCAGGAAATTATGCTGGGTTACTCTGACAGCAATAAGGACGGCGGAGCCATTACAGCGAACTGGGAGCTCCAGGTAGCGCTCAAAGATATTACGACTGCAGCCAATGAGTATGGCATCAAGGTGAAATACTTCCATGGACGCGGCGGATCGCTTGGGCGCGGTGGTATGCCTCTGAACCGCAGCATTTTGGCTCAACCGGCATCAACCATTGCGGGCGGCATCAAAATCACGGAGCAAGGCGAAGTTATTTCTTCCCGTTACTCCTTGAAGGGAATCGCCTACCGCAGTTTGGACCAGGCGACTTCAGCACTTATAACGGCTTCTCTTAATGCCCGTTACCCTGAAAAAGAATCGACTGAAAAAGAGTGGGAAGAGATTTCCTCGAGGATCTCGGCCGCTTCACAGAAAAAATATCAGGATCTGATCTTCCGTGATCCGGATTTCCTGAGCTTCTTCAAGGAATCCACGCCGCTTCCTGAGGTGGGAGAGCTGAATATTGGCTCCCGACCATCCAAGCGTAAGAACAGTGACCGTTTTGAGGACCTCAGAGCCATCCCTTGGGTGTTTGCGTGGACTCAGAGCCGTTACCTGCTTCCTGCATGGTACGCGGCTGGTACGGGCTTACAGAGCTTCTACCAGGGCAAGGAAGAGAATATGAAGGTGCTTCAGAAGATGTACACGAGCTATCCGTTCTTTACGTCGCTGATCGATACCCTTCAGATGGCTCTTGCCAAGGCTGATCTGATCATCGCCAAAGAGTATTCTTTGATGACGAAGGATGATCAAGCCCGCGAACGTATCTTCGGTCTGATTCAGGAAGAATTCAACCTGACGAAAGAGCTTGTTCTTAAGATTACGGGACAGCAGGATATTCTGGATAACCAGCCAGTCCTACAGGAATCGATTCGACTCCGTAACCCTTACGTGGATCCGCTCAGTTATTTGCAAGTCCAACTGCTTAACGAGCTGCGCGAACTGAGGGAGCAGGAGCAGGACGATCCGGATCTGCTTCGGGAAGTGCTGCTGACCATCAACGGTATTGCGGCAGGGCTTCGTAATACAGGTTGATCCTTGCAGGATAACAAAGCTGTTTGAAAGGGATAGTATAAGGCGAGGTTCCCTAAAGGAGCCTCGTTTTTTTCATCAATGAGCAGCATAACCTCTGATGATTAGAGTATCGGCTGCAACGTAATGGTCTTTGATAGGGAAAAGGGATTCTTTTTGAATTATTGTTGATTTTTAGAAACAGTTGAATTACGATTTGAATGATGCTTTTTTAGACGTTACCCATCAGACCATTCTGGGGGAATTATGGTGGACAATTTGGATGTAAGACTGGCGAAGCTGGCCCGAAAAGGGGACCAAAGAGCTTTTGCTGAAATCGTAGAACTTTATAAAGATAAGATTTTTCATTTGGCTTACCGGATGCTCAGTAACCGTCATGAGGCGGAGGATGTCGTACAAGAGACTTTTTTGCGTGTATATAAAAACCTTGATCGATACGACGAGAATCAGAAGTTCTCCACTTGGATATACCGAATTGGTACAAATCTTAGCATTGATCGGCTGCGCAAACGCAAGCCGTCTTTCTCGCTGGACGCCGACCTGAATGAAAGCGAAGGCATGGACGGCTACTCCCTGATCCCGAGCGATAACCGTACACCTGAGAGTGAAATGCTGCTATCCGAGACACAGCGCATCATTCATACGGCGATTGACGGACTTCCTGCCAAGTACAAGACAATCATGATTCTAAGGTACATCCAGGATTTATCCCTGCAGGAGATCAGCGAGATTTTGGACTTGCCTGTAACAACGATCAAAACGCGAGTACATCGTGGACGCGAATTTTTGCGTAAAAAATTAGAGTACAAATTGTGAGAAAAAAACGCCTATCGCCGTTCTTTGAGGAAGAGAGACCGCGTTTAAGGGCGCTTTTTTCTTGCGATGCCAAAAAGTCGGTATCCGCAGTTTTTTTCTGATTTTCTTTAAAAAAAGTTGAAACATCCCCGATTCCGGCACGTATGAACAATAAGCAAGTCTTATGCCCCTACGTGGGAATAGACCCAGCAAAGAGATTGAATGAAAGGATTGGCTCACAAATGGATTGCAAATTAGCCGTCTCTTTGATGCATGATTATCTGGATAATGACTTGTCCGACCCACAACAGCTGGAATTGCAGAAGCATTTGTTGGATTGTGCTGACTGTCGGAATTACTTCGAGAAGCTGGAGCATACCGATATGCTTCTTTATTCCTTAACTCATCATGCGACCAAGCCATCTGATGATTTAACGGAACGTATAATGGGTATGCTGCCGCAGCCCAAGAGACAAAAGGCTTGGGTCAAATGGGTTAGGAATCATCCTGCGCTCACGGCTGCAGCTTTGTTTTTGGTTGTCATGCTCTTTAGCACAATCAGTTTCTGGAGTCAGGATACTCAGCTGGTTGTAAAGAGTGATGAATTCGAAAAGCTGGTGATTGAAGGAGATACCGTCATTATTCCTCCGGATCAAATCATCACGGGAGATATTACAGTCGAGAATGGAAAGACTAAGGTCTACGGTCAAGTGAATGGCAATGTGACCGTCATTGACGGAGAATTATTTCAGGCTTCCACCTCACATATAGCAGGTCAAGTGAAGGACATAGATCGGGCGATGGATTGGATATGGTACAAGATCTCCACTCTGTTTACAGATGCCGCTTACCGCTAGGTGAAACCTGAAGCCTACTGATAAAAGCGCCTCTTTTCAGTGAAAAGATGGCGCTTCTTTTGTTGATTTATGATCTTTTTCATGGAAAGCAGAGAGCGTCCGCTTGCATCGGAAAGATTAACGTTATAACCTAGAGAGTGTAGAGCACATACTACATATATGAGTCGCATGCGTTATTAAAAAGGAAGTTCAAAAAGTTCCCGTGTGATCAGAAGGAAAATGAAGAGCTGGTTCGGTAGTCGAATCGTTAAGCGTTCATTTTCGAGGAACCGGATTTTTTGGGCCCGCACTTAAAGGAAATGACGGGGGTTGCTGTATGGAGTATTTCACAGATATGACCTGGGGTGAAACCATTAAAGATATCATCGATATCCTTATCGTTACTTATATAATATACCAGATGATACTGCTCGTCCGCGGTACGCGGGCGGTCCAACTCCTCAAAGGGATTTTGGTGCTGGTGGTCATCTGGGCGCTTAGCACCTGGTTTGATCTGTACACGCTAAAGTGGCTGATGAATCAGATTTTTACATTCGGGGTGTTGGCGGTCTTTATCATCTTCCAGCCGGAGCTCAGACGTGGTCTGGAGCAGCTCGGACGAGGTAAGCTGTTTGGGCGGACATCGGATATTGACGAGGAGACCAATAAGTTAATTAGCGAAACCATTAAGGCGGTTAATTATTTATCGCGGCGCAAAATAGGGGCTCTGATTGTCTTTGAGCGGACGACGGGACTGAATGAGTATGTAGAATCAGGAATTCCGATGAGATCAGTGATCAGCTCGGAATTGTTTATTAATATTTTTATACCGAACACACCGCTCCATGACGGAGCTGTCATTATTCAGAACGCTCAAATTGCAGCTGCCGGCTGTTATTTGCCGCTATCAGAGAACCCTTTTATCAGTAAGGAACTGGGAACAAGACACCGTGCCGCTATCGGAATCAGTGAGGTGGGGGATGCGATTTCAGTTGTCGTATCCGAGGAGACTGGGCAAGTATCGCTGGCCCTGAATGGACAAGTGGTTCGAGATATTAAGGAAGAGTCTCTCATCTCCAAATTGTATGAGGAGCTCAGGCCTGCCGCGTCCATCAAGGAGAAACGCACGTTCTTCTGGAAACGGAAGGGGGACGGCAGCAATGGATAAATGGATCAAGAACAACACGGCAAGCAAGCTCATTGCACTCGCTGTCAGTATTTTATTGTGGGCGATGGTTCATATGGACAGCGGAGCGCCTGCCCCGCCAACCACTTTTTATGATACCAAAGTCATTGCAGGCGTTAAGATTCAGACTTATGGATTTGATGACAGCGAATATGCGTTAACGGGTATTGATAAGGACCGCGTAAATCTCGAAGTTCGGGGAAAGAAATCCAATATCTCGCTTTTGACCGACGACTATAAGGTGAAGCTTGATTTGAGCAAAGTCAGAGAACCGGGTACACACACACTTCCGCTAACCTACTCCATCCCGAGTGGCGTGGAGATGGTATCGATGGAGCCATCTGCGGTTACGGTGACGGTTGAACCGAGAGTGTCGAAATCCGTGACGGTAAGTATTGGAACCAAAGGCGAGCCTGCTAAAGATTACCGTGCCGGAACACCCGTGCTGATTGACCCAAGGCAAGTCACGGTTACCCTGCCTGAATCGTCAATGGCGAATCTGGGGCAGGTCAAAGGTAATGTGGAGCTTGATGGTGCCAAAGAGAAGATTACGGAGAAACGAGTCAAACTTACAGCATATGATAAAGAAGGCAACGCCATGGAAGACGCTGTCATTGAGCCTGCTACAGTAGCAGCTGAAGTGCCGATTGAGCCTGCATTTGTCACCCTACCGCTGGAGCTTCAATACACGGGACGGCTGCCAGAAGGGTTTGTCCTATCCAAGGTGGAGCAGAAGGTAAAAGAAGTGAAGCTGTTTGGCAGTAAAGAGGCGCTTGCAGGAGCTAAGACCTATATCGAAGCTACGATCAATCTGGGAGAAGTTAGAAATTCGGGAACAACAGTGCTTACGGCCGACTTGACGCCGCCTGAAGGTTTTGAGAAAATCGAGCCGAGCTCTGTAACGGTGGATGTTACGGCTGTATCGCATGGTGAACGGTTGATTACAGGTATTCCGATAACGTTAAAAGGGGTTGCCTCCGGCCTGGATGCTGTTATTACGGATCCAAAGACGCAGACAATATCTTTAACGCTCACCGGAGCGCCTGACTTGCTTAATAGTCTGGAACCTACAGATATCGGAGCCGAAGCGAATGCAACTGGTATGAAAGCTGGCGTTCACGAAATTCCGCTGCAGATCACACTACCTAATTTTATTAGCCGTACGGATCAGGAACGTCCCGTTATTAAGGTAGAGCTCAAGGATAACTCCAAGCCCGTGACAACGGAGCCGGACAGCTCGAAGAATGAGGGAACGGACACAGACAAGCCTGTTTCACCAGGAACGGGATCCGGAACAGGAACAGGAACAGGCACTGATCAGGGGGAGACTCCGGAAACGCCTCCTACTCATGAGGAAACGGATAACACCGGATCAGGAGAAAACCCATCACATCCGCCCGGAGACGGATCGAATGATGGAGCAACGGGATCAGAAACGTCCAATGATGGATAATAACGAAGAGTAGATAAAGGAGTATATAAAACATGGGGAAATATTTTGGTACAGATGGAGTAAGAGGAGTTGCGAATCAAGAACTGACAGCGGAAATGGCTTATAGCATCGGCCGCTGCGGCGGCTATGTGCTCACTGGCGATAAAGAGAAGCCAACCGTCATTATCGGTATGGATACCCGCGTATCGGGGGCTATGCTGGAGTCGGCTTTGGTTGCAGGCCTGCTGTCCATCGGTGCACACGTCATTCGTCTGGGTGTCGTAAGTACACCAGCGGTGGCGTACATCACAAGACTATTGAAGGCTGATGCGGGTGTTATGATCTCGGCTTCACATAACCCGGTACAAGATAACGGTATCAAGTTCTTCGGTGGAGACGGCTTCAAGCTGTCGGATGAGACTGAGCTTAAGATTGAAGAGCTGATGGATGCGGAAACAGATAATCTGCCGCGACCAATCGGGGCTGATTTAGGTGAATTGTTGATTGATAACGAATCTAAATATAAATACCTGGAATATTTGAAAACGACGGTCGATAACCGGTTTGACGGTCTGAAAATCGTACTGGATTGCGCAAATGGCGCAGCTTATGAGCTGGCTCCGAAGCTTTTCCGTGAATTGGGTTCGGATGTGATCACCATCGGCGCTGAGCCGAATGGCCTGAATATCAATGATCACTGCGGATCGACTCATCCGGAGAAACTCGTCGAGGCTGTACTCCAGCATGGCGCTGACCTCGGTCTGGCTTTTGACGGAGATGCGGATCGCCTGATTGCGATTGACGCAAAAGGCGAGGAAGTGGACGGCGATTTCATTCTGTGTATTTGCGGTGATGCCATGAACCGTGCCGGCAAGCTGAAGGCAGGTACGATCGTTTCGACGGTTATGAGTAACATCGGTTTCTATAAAGCGTGTGACAGCTTGAAGCTGAAAACGGCCAAAACCGCAGTCGGCGACCGCTATGTCATGGAAGAAATGCGCCGTGGCGGATATAACCTGGGTGGAGAGCAATCGGGACATGTGATTTTCCTGGATCACAACACCACAGGGGATGGAATTCTCACAGGGATTCAATTGGTGGATACGTTGGTAGCTTCCGGCAAGGCACTGCATGAGCTGAAGAGCAGCATGCGCAAGTATCCGCAAGTGCTGGTTAATGTTCGTGTTGGCGATAAGAGCAAATACCAAGGCAATACCGTTATTGAGTCTGCGATTGCTGAAGTTGAAGGCATTCTGGGTGATAACGGACGTGTCCTGGTTCGCCCATCGGGAACGGAATCCCTCATTCGCGTCATGGCGGAAGGCCCAGACAAAGAAGAGCTCGACCGTTATGTAACGCAGATTGCAGACGTGGTGAAACGGGAATTGGCGTAAGACTAAGGGTGTATTTTTCAAGGAAAGCAGACTAATTTTTGTCAGGGCCAGTGAACTATGCGGATGCGGTTCACTGGCCTGCTGCTTTTCATGAAGCCAGCCGAATGAAAGCGCAATACCCCTTGTCCTGCCAGCAAAGAGGGTGGTTTACAGCATCGCTTGAGAAGATAGGTCATTCGATGTCATTCATGGGGTTAATTATACGCAGGGCTTGGATCTCCTAAGAAGCAGCTGAGTTGCCAAAGTGATAAGGCATGAATATAATAAAGGATGTCATTCAAGAATAGAAAGCGAGGATTGTGAGGTTACTTCAAGCTTCATAAGCGCCAGAGCTTGTATCTGCGCGGGGATTGGTTATTGCTACGATAGGGATAACCAAACGGCAGAACGCAAGTTGACGAGGTAGAGGTGTTCGGATTATTCGGCGGGGACCTCTCGGTTATGCACCAACCGTAAGCGAATCACGGAAAAGGAATGGGCGACCGTTCTTACAACGTATCCGCAGGTGCTTTTAACACACTAATATACAAAACATGAATGTGCGATTTAGAATGCGACAGCGCGGTGGAAGAAGAGTGCATTCATGTCTGTTCAACTGAGCAGCCTATATCATGCTGGATTTTTTGAACGTTGATAATTGAATAGATCATTCTTCTTTCCTGATACCGCACAGATGCTGCCGTGTTCTATTTCCGCCTACTATTATAGGGAAATCGAACGGAGGAATCATACTATGTGTGGTATTGTCGGATATATTGGAAATCAGAAAACGCAAGCGGTGTTGATCGAGGGATTGAGAAAGCTGGAGTATCGCGGATACGATTCAGCGGGGATTGCCGTCTTTACGAATGAAGGTCTGCGTGTGGCCAAGGCGCAAGGGCGTCTGACCAATCTGGAGGAGAGACTGGAGTCTGCCCCACTTGTGGGAACTGCAGGCATCGGTCATACCCGCTGGGCTACGCATGGCCGGCCGTCAGACGTGAATTCGCATCCGCATACGGACGAAAGCCAGAAGTTCTCTGTTGTTCACAACGGGATCGTTGAGAACTATCTAGAGCTGAAGGAAGAGCTGATCAGCCAAGGACACCAATTTGCTTCGGAGACCGATACGGAAGTTATTTCCCATCTCATTGCCCGCGAATATGATGGAGATATCGTTAAGGCTGTGCAGAAGGCGATCTCTTACATGAGAGGCGCATTCGCCCTTGGCGTCTTGACTGAGTATGAGCCGGATCGATTGGTGGCTGTGCGTCAAGCAAGCCCGCTTATTATCGGTCTTGGCGAAGGAGAGAACTTCATCGGTTCTGATATTCCGGCTATTTTGAAATATACGCGTAACGTTTATATTCTCAACGATGGAGAGATGGCGCTGCTGACGGCAGATGCTGTCGAATTAATGACCATTGAGGGGAACTTTATTTCTCGGGAAATGATTCGTGTCGATTGGGATGCCGTTACAGCGGAAAAAGGCGGATTCGATCACTTCATGCTGAAGGAGATCCACGAGCAGCCAAAAGCATACCGCGATACGATGCTGGGCCGTGTGGATGAGAGCGGACGCAAAGTCGTTCTGCCTGAGCTGAAACTGACACATGAACAGATTAGGAACATTCGCAATGTGCAGATTGTGGCTTGCGGTACGGCTTACCATGCCGGACTTGTGGGACGCAGCGTGATCGAAGAGATGGTACGCATTCCGGTTGAAAATGACGTAGCATCCGAGTACCGTTACCGTTCGCCGATCGTTACACCCGAGACTCTTGTCATCGTTGTAAGCCAGTCCGGTGAGACAGCAGATACCCTGGCTGCGCTTCGTGAAGCACAGAGCCATGGCGCTCATGTCCTGGCCATCACGAATGTGGTGGGCAGCTCGATTGCCCGTGAAGCCAACGATGTGCTCGGCACCCTGGCTGGCCCAGAGATCGCCGTAGCATCCACGAAAGCCTATACTTCTCAGTTGATTGCGTTCTATCTGTTTGGTCTGTATCTTGCTCAAGTACGCGATACGATGACAGAAGACGCTGTTGCTGAAGTGATTGCAGCGATGGAAGCACTGCCTGAACAGGTAGAGTCCATGCTGACCAACGCAGAATCGATCAAGGGATATGCCGAGCAAATTGCGGAGCATGAGAACCTGTTCTTCATCGGCCGTGGTCAAGACTACGCCGTAGCCCAGGAAGGCTCCCTGAAGCTCAAAGAGATCTCTTACATTCATTCCGAGGCCTACGCTGCCGGCGAACTGAAGCATGGCACGCTAGCCCTGATTGAAGAGGGAATTCCCGTTATTGCCTTGGCAACCCAGGAAGCAGTTCTGGAGAAAACGGTGAGCAACATCAAGGAAGTGAAGGCCCGCGGCGCCGAAGTAATGGCCATTACGCATGAAGAGCAAGTGGCCGGCCTGCTGAAATCCGTGGATCAAGCCTTCGCCATTCCGAAGACCTTGCCAATTTTGACGGCAGCTTTGTCTGTCGTACCGCTGCAACTTCTAGCCTACTACGCATCGCTTGCCCGTGGCAACGATGTGGATAAGCCGCGTAACCTGGCGAAGAGTGTTACGGTGGAGTGAGGTAGGGAGCGGGGAAATAAGCTTAATGTAGATTTGAGATAAAGATGCACCGTTTTACCCCTTTAGATTTGATTATCTAAAGGGGTTTTTTTATGTCGAAAAGAAAAAGAACATCCGAGATTGAACAGTGGATTAAACAAGGTCGAGGGACCGGTATTGCAGTAAGGCGTGAAGTGAAAAGAGATAAAATGATTTCGCTTTGGATATTATCGGAAATAATACTTATTGATGACTTAAAGTAGAGTCAAAGGTTAATTACAGCTCATGAAACAGGAGTAAAAATAAGATTGCAAAAACTTTATAAATATAATAGTTTTAGGAGTATTTGAAAAACAATCGACCGAATAGAACGAATGATGAGAGGGATGGGGAAATGAGCGATACAAGGGCCAAATTGATGCTGGATTTGCAAAGAATTGAGAAGGATGAGTATCAGTTACGCGAAGGTGAGCAGCATCAAGATTTTTTGCCTTTGTTACTTCAATATATTGGCGATCCTCAGCCAGAATTACGGGATAACCTGATCTATCCGATGTTTTATATGTGGATTAAGGAGGAGAATAGGTTCAGTGGAGAGGAATTGCGTAGCCTCTTAACTGTTCTGACTGATGAGAACCATTTGTTCTATAATATTGGCAGCGAGGATGATCAGTCCGTTTTTACAAGGACGTTCTCTGCTTTGCCTATCGCTTTGATTGTGCAACGCCACAGACAGAATCCATTTTTCAATCAAGCGGAAATTGAGCAATTAATGCATGCCATGCTCCGTTATTATAAAGAGGAGAAGGATCTGCGAGGTTACCTTTCAGTAGGAGGCTGGGCTCACGGCGCGTCTCACGGTGCGGATGTTTTTGTCGAGCTGGTGCAGTGCGAGGAGAGCAACGTCGCACGGCTGCGTGAGGTTCTTATTGCTATTTCTGGCATTCTTCATAATGGTAGACACATTTTTAGCGATGAGGATGATGAGCGGTTGGTCAACATCGTGGATATGATGATTGACAAAGAGTTACTTCCACATCAAGAAATCGGTGATTGGATTAGCGGCTTAGCGCAATGCTGCAATTTGCCGAGAAGTCGCAGTCAGGTGATTGCTCGCGTGAACAGCAAGAATTTCTTACGCAGTCTCTATTTCAGAAGGGGACAAGATAGCCGAGGGAATGAGCTTAACACTGTCATGCTTGGTACTGAGGCAAAATTGAACAGGTTTTCTATCAGTTAAAGGATTAGAGGGGCTGTCCCAAAAGCCATTCCGATCTCGGTGTTAATGAACCAGTCTATCAGCGAAATAGATTCAGATTCACAATTTCGGAAAAATAGAAAGGCTACGCCCCTGGTGATAAGGGGCGTAGCCTTTCGTTATACTTACTCAATCGATTCCACCTGAATGACAGGCACCTGAGTGAGCTGACCGGAACCGGTGCTGTCACCATTATCGCTTTTATCTTGTTGGACATTCTCCGGATTGATCTCCTCGGTAGTGGAGGGATCGCTTGGATTCTCGGCTTCATCCATGATATCTCCACCAACTTGTCGGGTCTCCGGTTCGGCAGGGTCCAGAGCCGCAGGTGGTTGGCTGCCCGGTATCTCCAGCTGCTGATACTCGCCGCTGAATGTTCCGATTAGGATCGCGGTCCCAGCAGGGAGATCCAGGTCTCCTTTTAAGATGACATGGTATCCATTGCGTTCAGCTAAGACCTCACCATAGCCACCTTCCGGGATATGGACTGAGAAGCGTACCTTCTCAGTCGGATATCTCTCGATATTAGCAATATCGATGTCGGTATACTGGACCTGATACCCTGTGAATCCATATTGGTCTCCCTGACGCTCGAAGATGGCGATCTCGTCCGGGCTTACTCCTTCTAGATTGGTGACCAGTATAGACTTATCCGGCTGCACCTGATAGTCTTTGGCCGTAAACTGGAACAGCGGCGTCAGGTTGGCATCTCTGGCTTCATAGCCTGAATACAATATCAGACCGGTCCCCGCGTCGCCCTCCACTAGGATAACCGGATTCATCGCGGTGCTAAGCGATTCCTCGACTGAAACCTGTTGGATGGCGATATCGGACGGGTAATCACGGTTTTGGAATAATTGCACCGTTTCATCATTCTTTAAGACCGCTAAATAGATGATATTCCCTTTATCGACTCCAATGGCATAGGCCAACCCTCCGAAACGATTCCCGCCTCCGCTTACATAGCTGAAGCTGCCTTTCAGACCAGCCGTTTGGAACAAACGAATCGGATCGTGGATCGTCCAGGCCAGTTTGGCAGCTTGCAGTTTACCGTTCATATCCTGGTACTCCGACAGCGCTTCATAAAGTGCTACCGCTTCCTCGTAGTTCTGGCTCTGTACCATTCCATCAGCCGTCGCGATCCACCGCTTTATCTGGTTCTGAATATATTCCATGATTGTAGCGTTCTTCAGACCGCTTCGGTCCAGATAGTCTCTATACCCCATGGCGTGCGAAACAAAATCGGAGGGCCGTTCTCGCTGGACATCCTTTTGCAGCATGGTATACACAAGTTCATCTGTCTTGCCATTCAACCAGGCAGCCGGCAGCGATCGGCTGGCATACTCGGAACTCATGGCATGTGACCAATTCAGCAGATCCGTATACTGTCCGGCTCCTGCCAGACGAGTCAGGACCATTTCGTCATAACGCTGGAACAGACGGAGCAGCTTCTCATTCTTCTGCTTCTCCCCGCCATAGAATGTATCCGGAATGCGGAGCAAATTCCATTTGAAACTGTTGTCGTCATACTGCAACTCTTCAAGCAGCTCATCGGCCCGGCGGTTAAACAAACCAATGAACTGCAGGAATATCCGGTTCACATCGTCGGGGATTCCGTAGAACGCAGCAATTTCATCGTAGTAGGAAGCATAAACTCCTTGTTGACCCGCCAGTTTCTGTTCTGTATCAAGCAATTCAGCATATACGTTCATGAAGCCGGAGAAATCGCCTGCTTCCCCGACACGGCTCAATCGATGATCAAGCGAGGAAAGGCTCTGCTTCATAGAAGTGATGGGTTCAAGCTCTTGCAGTCTTGAGGCAAGCAGCTTTTCTTTATATAGAAGGGAACGGTTATTTCGCGCCTTCTGATACCATTCTTCTGCCTGAACAAGCTTCTTCTGAGCATACAATAATTCTGCTTGTGCCATCGATTCGATTTTCTGATAGATATGAATTCCCTTATACCCGATCAGCAGCAGAAGGACTATACATAAAAAAAGATACAAATTACGCAGGGTTAGCGTGTTTCTCATCGTCATAACGGTATAGCCCCTCTAATCCCATTTTTGAAAATCAGGGTCCGAGCGGTAGTGTTCATTATAAATGGCCGATACCCGGTCCCGTAGTCCGTTCCATGACAAGCCGGGATTGCGGCGTACGATCTGATACAAGCGGAGGAAGCGATATCTCGGCAATCCATCCGCATAGCGGCTAATAAAATCAGGGAACGTATCGATATATTTTTTCTTCCGTACCGCTGCCCCGGCGGCGTCGATCATAATCTGCCTGCCTTGCTCCATCCGTAAAATGCTGGATTCATGTTCGAGCAGGTATTGGATCGCTTTGCTGTTAATCAACTCTCGTTTAATTTTGGCAATTTCACCGATATAGGCAGCCAGGTCCGGATCAAACTCATCCAGCAATAGCGGTTCGAGTTCAAGCTCCATATCCTTGCGCAAGCTGAAGCTTTGCAGGAGAACGATCTGCTGCAGACGGATGCGGTCATTCCGAACCAAGGAGGCAATTTCCCTGACGATTTCATACCCTAGTTGGGCATCTTCCTTGATGGCGGCAGAAGCCGTTGCTTTGTTCAGATCCAGGCCCTCATGAATCTGTTTTTGATGAGATCTTATAAGCTTGTTCAGAGCGTACAGGGTCTCGGAATGCAGCACTCGCCGCTGGATCAGCCATAACCATGCGAGCAGGACCACCATACAAGCAAAGGAGATCACGATCTGCAAGAAGGTCTGACTAAGAAGTACGGCAGAGAGCCCTATAATGTAGAAGAGAAGTCGGTCACTCTGCATGGAACGCTTGGCCATTTTCTCTGCAAGTTCCATCACAGGGACAAGGGCGTTCCGTTTACAGTAAGCACAGCTGTCTTCCCAAAGAATCGTGAAATTGTGGCAATGTTTGCAAACCCTTAACTTTTGGTAGACATATCTCGTTTTATTATAGGGACGAAGTTGTACGGGCTTTTTCTTATCCATGCTGTTCCCTCTCTGAGTTGGCAACTTCAAGCAGAGTCTGATGCAGCTGCTCCGGTGTCGGGGCGTTCTTCTTACGCTTGAAGTAGGCCGTGATCTTAATGATGACAAAAAGAAACAAAATCCCGAGACATCCGTATGTAATCATATATCTATTCCTCTCGGCATCGTATTTGTTCGAAAATGGCGGGTGAGCCTTGTGTCCTAAGTCCGGGTGATACGACTGATGATGTTGAACTTTGGCAGGTATAATTATATCATATGGACATAGTGCTGGTATATTTTAGTGATTAGCATGGTATTTTCTATATAAATACACCAGAGAAATGGATGCTCCCGTTACTGTTTTTTAAGCTTTCTTTCATGTAATTTTAAGACTTATTGCCTACAGTTAGACTAATGGTCTGACAATTGAACCGAGGCATCCACCTGATGCTAGACTAAATGGATGAAGGAGTAATTCAATGTTACGTAAAAATAAATGGCTGCTCTCTTTGATGGTAGCGGTACTACTGATCCTGACCTGGAGCGGAGGAACCATGCCTCAGGCAATGGCTGCTTCGCAAGGTTCCAAGATTGATGCCGTACTGGTGATGGATGCCAGCAACTCGATGAAAAACAGTGATCCGGAGAGGATCAGCAGCGAAGCGATGAAGATGTTTATCGACATGCTGGCCACCACAGGCGACAAGGTCGGCGTCGTTTCCTATACCGATCGGATTCAGCGGGAGAAAGCGCTGCTTGAAATTCAGTCGGAGGCAGATAAGACCGCGCTGAAGCAGTTTATTGATCAGTTGGATCGCGGTCCGTACACGGATATGTCCGTAGGTCTCGATGAAGCCGTAAAAGTGCTGAAGCAGGGAATGGACCCGGCGCATGCGCCGATGATCGTTGTTCTGGCCGACGGTAACAATGACCTGGATCCTAACACAGGCAAGACGAGCCAGGAGGCTTCAGAAGATTTAGCCCAAGCCGTCAAGGAGGCTAAGGGAAGCGGCATCCCGATCTATACGATTGGGCTGAATGCCGACGGGAAGCTAAATAAAGAATCGTTGGCTGAATTGGCCAACCAAACGGGGGGCAAATCCTTTACGACCAGTTCGGCGGATGACCTTCCGCAAATATTAAGCGAGATTTTTGCCAGCCACCAGCAGCTTAAGATCGTTCCGGTACAATCGATTACCGGCAACGGAACCTATCAGGAAGTTACGGTTCATGTGCCGAATGCGAACGTGCTGGAGGCGAATATTTCCATTATGTCCTCCAGCCCCGTCGACGTGAAGCTTGTCGATCCCGCCGGAGCTGAGCAAACGATTCCTTCGGCCAATGTACTGCGATCCACTTCCAATTCCTATTCGCTGCTCAAGCTGCTGAAGCCGCAGCAAGGCGATTGGAAGCTGCACGTAAAAGGCGTATCTAAAGACAAAATCGACATTAACCTCGTATTCAACTACGATCTGGAGCTGACCATGGATCCTCCCCCATCTTCTAAGGTAAAGGCAGGGGATACGATTGACATTAACGCGTACCTTGTCAGCAATGGACAAAAGCTGCAGGACCAGGAACAGTACGGCAATATGACGGCCAAGCTGTTGGTTAAGGACTTGGACACCGGGGACGAGTCGGAGGTCGACCTTGAGAACAAAGGCGGCAGCTTTGAAGGGAGTTACAAGATTCCGCAGAAGCACGACTACGAGCTGAGGGTACGGGCGGAGGAGCAGAGCTTTTACCGCGAAAGCGCGCCTGTGAAGATTAGTGCGAAGGCGGCAGCCTCCGGCTCCGGAAGCGGCGGGAAGGAGATGACCGCGGGCGAGGAAACGAAACCTTTTCCAATATGGCCCGTAATCATTGGCATCGCGGCGCTGCTCATTGTTGGAGCGGCTGCATATTTCATACTCGGCGCAATTAAGAAAGCGAATAAAGGGTTTGTCGGTCAGATCGTGATCGAGATCAGGGATGAGAACACCGGCGAGAAGACCTTTCCGCAATACAAGAAGCTGGCTTCGTTCAAAGGGAAGTTCAATCTGCATCAGCTTCTGCAGCTTGCTCCGGAACTGAAGGAGACCGAGAAAATCCTGTTCATGCCAGGCAAGAACGACCGCATTATACTTAAGAACAATTCTTCAGCTGTAATCGAAAAGTCCGGACGCGCTCTGGATGCAACGAATGGGACCGAGCTGAAGAACGGAGACCGGCTGAGAGTTTCCCTGCAGCAGGCGGACAAAACGATATTATTTGAATATTTGGCTTAAAGTGCGTGTTCAAAAAGGGCTGCTTCCTGATTCACTTCGTGTTGGATATAGAATTTATAAGTTATCTTGCTACGCTGATGAAATTCTGTATCGCAAGAAAACCTACCTTTAAATCGCGGTCGCTCGTCCTTGAATTGACCTCGATTGGTTTTCTTATCAAAAGCGGACTTTTTGAACAACCTCTTAAAGCCATGACCTATCAGGAGGGGAATTTATGAAACCGGTAGTTAGAGAACATATACAACAGCTTGACGTTTCACTCGGAGGCGGGATTGTCAGCGAGAAAATACGGGTGGATACGATCGACAATCCGATCCTTATTATCGGACTTGGAGGGACGGGAATCGATGCGCTGCTGCGCTTGAAATATCAGATTAACCGCCGTTTCAAGCTGCCAGAGGATCCGTTGTCCAAGAAGAGAATGGACAAGCCGGATAATGTGGAGTTTCTGGCGTTTGAGACCAACGAGCAGGATAAGAATAAACGTTATAAAGGCATCGGGCTTGATCCGATCAATGAATTCGTGCTTCTCTCCAATGCCGAGATCGGAGGGCTTCTCCAGAACCGCAGCATCTTGGAGCCGTACATTACAGATTGGCTGTCGCCCGAGCTGAGTATTACCGATGGCATGAACGGAGCAGCGGGTGTGCGCCAAGCGGGCCGCCTGCTATTGTTTACGAAAATTACGCAAGTGGTGCAGGCGATCGACAAGAAGATCAAAACGCTGTCGGTCGGCACGAACAAAAAGCTGATGGTCTTCCTGCTGACGGGGCTGTCGGGCGGTACAGGCAGCGGCTGCTTCTTGGACATTGCCTATATCGTTCGCGGCATTATTGAACGCGACCACGGCTCTGCCGGGATCGACCGCGTGAACACGCTTGGCTATCTGTTTACGCCGGATATCAATCTGGCGAACAAAAGCTTGAGCGAACATACGCGCGAATACATCAAGAAGAACGGTTACGCCGCGCTCAAAGAGCTCGACTACTGGATGAACGTGGATGCCAGAGGCGAGCGGTTCAAGCAGCAGTACGGCAACATTCTGACCGTGAACTCTCCGCTGCCTCCGTTTAATCTCTGTCATCTGATTTCCGCTACGAATACGGAAGGCAAACTGCTGGAGAACGCCTATGATTACTGCATGAATGTCACCGCTGAGAATATCACGAACTTCATGGCGAGCGAGGAAAAACAGTCCGGCGAAGAGTTTGCGATCCATGACTATATCAGCAACATCCGTACCAATATCGCGCAGATGAACAAGGCGTATCCTGCCAATTACGACTACAACATCATCGGCGCATCTTCAGCTGTTCTACCCATTGAAGAGATGACCACATATCTGGCGTACCGCGTTTTCGGCAAAATGCAAACCATGTTTGAGAAGGCGCCAAGCCAGGAGGACGTCGAGAAATTCGCAAGCAAGCTCGGCATCGACCTGGACTCGATGACGAAGAACTTCGAGTCTCGCGTACCGGAGCCGCTACCCGGATACCAGAATAGCGAACGGCTCAGCTATGCGAACGTCGTGAAGAACCAGGTTATCAATATGGACACGGAGCTGGAGCAGAATTTCCTGGCGAGAGCCCGCGAGGAGTATATCAAAGCGAAGAAGCAGCTGCCGGGCGAGATCGTGGCTCAGTTCAGCGATCAAATCCGCCGCATGTTCCTGCATCCACAGCAAGGACCGTTCTATGTGTCCCGGTTGATCTATACGGAGAAGGGCTTCAGCCTGCTGAAAATGCTTCTGTCCTACATCGAAGCGCTGCGCGAGAATCTGACCCGCATTCCTCGTGACATCGAGTCGGCCAGAGAACAGGCGATCGATCGTCTGGGTGATGCGAAGAGCGCTTTTGTCTCGAAGGACAAGAAGAAAAACATCTATATCGAAGCCAAAATCAACGAATATTGGCTGGAAGCGGATGTGGAACGCACCGAGCAGATGATTGAGTTCTATGAGGATTTATACGATCTGCTGAACCAGGAGAACAACCGGATTTACAGCGTATATACGGAAATTCTGAATGCCCTGAATTCGATCTTCGCCAAGAACGGCGACATTCTCGTGAACGGGGAAGAACAGCAGGATCATAAAGGGAATAAGACGTATTACTGGAACCTGGTCAGCGTGCCCGATATTTCCGACGTCATCAACAAAATCATGGATCAGAAGGATGTGGACGATCTCATCCGCGATTTCGCGCAGGAGCTGCTGAGCCATGCCAATCGTTGGACGCGTGAGCAGGAGATCGATATCGTCCGATCCATTTCGGAGTTTCTTACCGATAAATTCGGCGATTTGATTACCCGCTCGATGGAAGATTTCCTCGTCATGAAATTCGGGCAGGAGGATTCCATCGAAAAATTTGTCGAGCGCAACATCGCCAGCAAGCTGGACGATGAAGCCGTGCCGGTCTTCCATCTGAGCAACAGCGCAGGCAATTTGTACTTCCCTTCGTGGGGCTTTGTGTCCGTGCCTGTACAGGCACCAAGCATTCTGAAAGGGATTCGCAATTATCAGAATAATTCGGTCGGGAAGTCTCACTTCACCGTGAAGGAGAGCGAAGTGAAGAACCGGATCTTCTGGCTGAATACAAAGAACGGCGTGCCGTTGTTCGTTTATACGCCGCTTAAGGTTTATGAGGAGAGCTACGAACGCACGATCATGGACAAGGAAGGCGTTGGACGTCACTTAGTGCAGACGGATCGTAACAATTGGACGTACCTGCCATCGCCGATTCCCGAGAAATCCTGGGGGGATACCTACGTCAATCCGCGGGTTCAGGATTATAACGCCCGGGTACGTGCTGAATTTAACCAGGCGCTTGAGTTTAAGATCGTCATCCAGAAGGATGTTGACCAGAACACGAGCAGCCGCTATGCGGTCGTGTTTACGAAGCCATTTGATCTGAACGAGCTGCTTCGTGCTTATGACTTGCAGCTGGATAGTCCCAAGCCTAACCTTGGCGAAGTCAAGCGGGCATGGACCGAGCTGAAGCGTCTACTGAACGAGGGGCTGGAGCCGGCGGGCTCCAAGGATATTTTCAACAGCATCAACGAGGAGATGGCCAAGGAAAATCTGATTCGTTCGCCTGAAATGATCCGCAGCGTGCGGGAAGAGCTGAAGAAATATGCCGCCATCGCGGCCAAAGTCACGGAGTTCGAGCTCCTGATCAGCGATAATCAGAATGAGGAGAAATGGCTTGATCAATTTATTGAGGCGTTGTATACCGGAACCATCACGAAGAAGGGGGCGCTCTTCGTTTATGATCGCGATCCGGAAGAGGACTCTTGGGAGCCGTTTGCCAATCTGCTGAAAAGCGTGAATGACGTGGAGTATGAAGTCTACAAGCACTTCCGTCAGCTGGACGAGAAAAGCCGGAGCACGCTGCTGCGCAAATCCTCCCGCCGCGATCAGGAGCTGACCGCTTCCGAGGACATTACGCCGCTGCTTACCAAGCTGGAAGAATTGGCTGAGCGGTTCCTGGAAACGCGCGACCGGCTTGAATACGAGAAGGTGGAGCTTGCGGACGGCGAAGAGCGTTATCAGTTCTACAGACAGGTTTCTTCGAAATTAAATGACATCCGAAGAAGGTTGAAATAGACGATGAGGGAGATTCTTCGCCAGTATGCTGCCGGCTATGCCAAATCGGAAGAGCAGCTTACCTTGATGGAGGATGATCAGAGCAGCATCCACTACCCGGAGGTATACTTGTTCATCGGTGATAAGACGGCGTCCGCAATCGAACCGATTATGGAGATACATGATCGCAAATGGGACAACAGCGCAAGTGTCATCTATTTGCATGTGGGAACGGACCAGGATGGAGGGGGGGAGCCGAAAGGCTCCGAATCCTCCGGTCGCCTTCACCGTTATCATCTTCATTTACCGGAGTCAGACGGCGCATCCAAGTCCGTACGCAAGGAACTATACCAGGGATTCTATCGGGACCCGCATCACCTGGCCGGGTTGAATAAAGCGATTCGGAAGCTGAGCCACCACATCGCAGACTATGGACGCAGCTATTCATCCTTTGACCGGATTCATCTGTCTGTCATTACACGGGTCGACGACCCGTTTAATGTGTTTATACCGGAAATTTCATTACTGGCCGAATCGATTTTCCAGCAGTCATTCAAGTCTGTGCAAATGGATTTGTATGCGCTCATTAATGAAAGGGAGCAGATTGAATCT
This sequence comes from Paenibacillus sp. FSL K6-1330, assembly GCF_037976825.1. Taxonomy (NCBI): domain Bacteria; kingdom Bacillati; phylum Bacillota; class Bacilli; order Caryophanales; family Paenibacillaceae; genus Paenibacillus; species Paenibacillus sp. FSL K6-1330. The sequence continues at coordinate 6,627,152 of NZ_CP150269.1, read as the reverse complement.
TATGGCTATGCGAGCTCCGTGGGTGTTGCCTTCTTGCGGGAGCTGGAGCTGATGCAGAGCCGGGAATACAGCTTCTCCGCACCGCTGCAGGTCACGGAGGATGGGCTGACGATTCCGGTCGTTCACCCGGCCTCGCCGTTGTTTGATCTCGTCTATGTGCTGTCCGATAAGAATGAACGCGGCATATCAGGTTACGCCGGGATGCAGGATATCTATGATATCATCTGCCATCTGGGTTTGCTTAAGAACCGGAAGCAGAAGGATGCAACCTATGACGGAATCCGGGGCATTTACAACAATACGTCTTTCAAAAGCAATATCATGACGGAATCCGGCCGCCAAGGCTTTGTCTCCGCTGGCTTTGCCCGGGTGAAGAGGCCCAATGAGCCGATTGCGCTAACGGTCCTCTATCATCTGTGCCGCGGACTGCTGCTTCGCATGAAGAGTGGGACGGAACCGGAGGCTCATGAATGCCTGAACTACTTTGGTCTCGATGCGGAGGCCGTAGCGGCAAGAGCGGACCGGATGCTGCCGGACGCAGAGCATCTGGATGGGCTAAAGGGAATGATGTCACACCCCGTCAGTTATGCCGGGCTGAAGCGGATGAACATTCGTGAAGCTGAAGAGGCATTGTTCGGGGATGGCTGCAGGCAATTTTTTCATAGCAATTACGAGCTGGAGGTCCAAAAGAGACTTAGCGATATGAGCACCGCTGAAGAGCTTCATAGTGCGCTTCGTCGCACTTTGGCGGATCATCCGCAAATCGGTTGTTATCAAATCGTGGAGTGGACGAGTGACAAGGCGGGAGAGGGGATACTGCTTGAAGCGGTCCGCTCTCGAATCCGGGATCTCGGCAGACTCCTGAAGACCGAGCAGGACGGACTGAACCGCTATTATGAGGAAAGCGTGGAAAGTCAGCCGTTCAAGAAGCTTCCTTTTAGGGATAAACAGAATGTGCGCCATTTCATTCGATATTTCGTGGGCGAGGTTTATCGACGCAAGTATGAGCTTTTATTACTGGAAACGGAGCTTGCGCTGTACAGGCTCTATGAGGTGGAGCTCGAACGGATTCACCGTCATTACAAGCAGCAGGCGAACATGCTGGACCAGCTTGAAACGGAATTGTTGGAAGCAGCCCAGTTGAGCATCCGTACCGCAGACGATTATATCGGCCAGAACCTGATGGAGTATTATGGTCTTGTGACAGAAGAGCTGATGCTGGAATTGGAGAGTAAGCGCGGCCAGGGAGTATTCTTTGAAGAACGGTATGTCGGCAATCTCTCCATCGTTACGCATGAAGGAACGGAACCAATCCTGTCGAGCATGATCCGGGTCTGTCTGAGGGATTTATTGACGGCAGAGCCGTTCGTGCAGACCTTCGAGGAAGAATTGCTGCGGCGAGCGAACGTAACCATCGACTACAATAATAAGCAGGTGCTTGCCAAGGAAGATCTGTTTAAGGTGCTTTACCGGATGCTGGAGGAGAACTCCGTTACGTTAGTCAGGCTGCTTGACTATACGCAGGAGCATCGATATGAGGAGAAATATTTCTTCGGCGATGCCGACAGCGAATTTGTCCGCTATGCGATCCATGCCGATGAAGCTTTACGGGTGTACAAGCTTGGCATCGTGCACGAGAAGCGCTCCAGCGGAGTCGAGAAGCTGAACCTGATGGGAGGTTTCCATTTGGAGGATCTGATGTACTACCGGAATGGCAGAACCTACTACGAGACCTATACGGCAAACGGTTATGAATTTCATGGAATGGAACCGGCGCAACTTCCTGAGCTGCGCTAGCGTTCTTAAATTCTGATACAGAGAGTAGGCGTGTATTGTGCAACGAAAAATAAACCCTCTCCTGCTGCTGTTTAGTCTAGTCGGTGGGGGAATCGGATTTACCATTGGGGAATTTTTGCTCCGCCAATGGGGGACAGGGCTTCCCGTCATCGTAGTTACAGGGATCTATTTCGGAATTTTGGCCTTGTGCATCGGATTGGCCTGCTTAATCGCAGAACTGATCTCCCCTCATTTGAACGGGAGCTCATGGAGACAGCGATACACAGGCACATCATGGAAGCTGCTGATTCCATCCACGTTGGTGGCACTGTTCTTGCTTGGCATGCTGTTTGAGTGGGTGTACCAGTTGAACCCGGGCAGCGCCAAGCCGGTGAAGGATATCGTGTTGGTCATTGACAATTCGGGCAGCATGAAAGACACGGACCCGAATCAGGACCGATATACGGCGGCCAAAAATCTGATTAACCGCATGGATGAGGATAACCGTGTATCGGTGATGCTGTTTGATCATGCGACAACGTTGCTGCAGCCTTTTACGCGTGTGAAGAACCAGGAAGCCAAGGATGAGATCATCGCTGAGATTGACAGTTTGGAAACGAATGATGGCGGCACGGACATTAGTCTCGCGCTGGAGGATACCATGACGCATATCCAAGAGAGCCATGATGCCCGCCGAAGCGCCATGGTCATTATGCTGTCGGACGGCTTTAGCGAAACCGATCATGCGCGTGTGCTTGCTGACTACAAACAGCAGCAAATCGCGGTGAATACGATTGGCCTCAGCCTTGTCTACAAGGATGGCGCCCAGCTGCTTCAGACGATAGCGGCCGAAACGGGCGGGCAATATTACGACGTGCAGAATGCGGCAGATTTGTCTTTTATCTTCCAGAAAATCTATGACGACGTCGGGGATCGTTCCCTGTTGACGAAACGTACAGGCGCGATGGAAGATAGCGTTTATTATCAGATTGTAAGAGTCGTTGCGATGCTGCTCATTGGCGCTGCCACGGGCCTGGCCCTCGGCATTGTGTTTGATAACCGTCATCTCGCGCGTAGCTTCAGCATCGGCGGCGCGGTATCCGGCGTGCTCGCAGGCGTTGTTCTGGAATATGGCCTATCCGGGGGAGAGGTCAGGGATGCCTTCGTTCGTCTGCTGGCCTGCTTCATCCTCGCAGGGATCATCGCCTTGTTCACGTTGGTGATTCCGGTTAAGGAGAACAGCAAGATCATTCGTAACGAGCAGCGGCCAGGCCGAACGGGACGAGGGCATCGGCCGAATGATTCAACAAGCCGAGGATTTTAAAGCAGGGGGCGTTCGATATGCGATTTAAAAATGCGGAGCCCGGAGAATGGGTCATTCAGGGATTAAGCTATCAATTAGACGAGGGCTACTGTACGCTCCGATGGAGCTGGCCGCCAGGTCTTCAGGCGGTATATATTCACCGCGCGATGGATGATGGATTCGGTCCGCCCGCTGGAGCTATAGAGCCTGGCAGCCTGCGCCTGTATACCCGAGACGAGTACAAGGCGAACAATGGGTATCGGGACCGGGTGGACGGAATTGGCCAGATCACGTATACGGTATACGCCATGTCTTCCGAAGATGGAGAGATGGCCTTAATCAGGCAGCCGGATGAAGCGAACAGCATTCAGTTCAGCACCGGCAAAGCTATGCTGGTATATTCCATTCGTGAAAAGAGCCGCTGGCTGCAGCCTTATAAGACGATTGAAATTCAGGTGACGGCGGAAGTGCCGGTACCCAAGGACGTTTTATGCTACGTAAAGAAGCAGGGGGCTTATCCGGTAAACAAGGAAGACGGCATCTTGTACCCTTTCGTTACGGATTTTGCAGCGGGACGCAACGAATTGCCTGCGATTGAGGTAGGCAAGAACGATTATATTCGCCTGTTTTTTACGGATGGTAAGAAGTATGGACAACGGTATGAGCTCGTTTATAGATAGAGAGAGAACACACTGTAACCACGATGAACGCATCAGTGTGTAATTCATAGGGTTCAGAGGGAGGTACAAAGGATGGGCATTTTTGATATATTCAAGAAAAAACCGGAGCCGGAGCCAAAGCCGCTGTTCTATGATATTGTGTGCCCTTATTGTTTCAGTAAGTTTGCTCCGAAGGAGGTTGTCTTCCGGGCTGCGCACGATCGAGAGGATGACGAGGACTATGCGCTTGGGGAAGATGATGAGCTGAATCGGTACCGGGAACGCTTTGGGCTGGATTCCGTTTATGATATTGAAGCGATTATCCGGCCGAGCGACATACCGGAGGAGCATCACATTTATTCCGATCACGTGCTGGTTGGATTGAATGACCGTTACGGTGTCGTTACGCGCAGACGGTTATGCCCGAAATGCCATAATGAGCTTCCGGTGACCGCAGGAAAGGTGCCGAGCAACATTATCTCGATTATCGGTGCTTCGCAAGTGGGCAAGTCGGTCTATATGACTTCGCTAATTCATACGCTGCAGCATACGACGGCGGATCATTTCGATGCAGCTTGCATGCCGCTGAATGCCGAGATCAGCCGTAAGTTCCGTACGGGCTATGAGGAGCCGTTATTTGAGCGCGGAGATTTGCTGGCATCCACGCAGAAGGAGAAGATGCAGGAGCCTTTCATTTTCCAATTCGTGTTCAAGGATGAGTCCAAGCCGCCGTTAACCCTCGTATTTTTTGACGTAGCGGGTGAGGGCATGGTGGACGAGGATTACTTGGGACTTCACGGACAGCATATCAAGAATTCCGCGGGTATTCTGTTTATGGTGGATCCGCTCCAAATCCGCTCCATTCGGGAGAAAATTCGCCTGAAATTCGGTGACCAGCCCGGTGAATGGGTGTCCCAGTATGATGAGCCGCGGGATGTCGTGCTGACGATGTTCGGCGATTTCATCGCTTATGAGGACAAGGGCAAGACGGATATTCCGACAGCCGTCGTCTTAACCAAGAGCGACATGCTTCATGCGCTTAAGGATGAGGATGGCGAATACGTGAAGCTGAACAGCAACATCTTTAACAATGTGGTGCACCGCAAGTTTATGAATTTGACCGAATTTGAAAATATTGACGGCGAGATCCGCCGTTTTATCGAGAAGGTCGACCGTCCGTTCAAGGGAACGATGGATGTATACTTTTCCAATACAGCGTATTTTGCCGTGTCGGCTCTAGGCAGCAACCCTGTCGATCAGAAGCTGCAAAGCGTTGTCAGCCCGATTCGGGTCGATGAGCCGTTCATCTGGCTTCTGTACAAGCTGAAGTATATTCAGGGGAGGGAAGACTAGTGCCGGATTTCCCATCCCGAACCATACAGCAGCAAATGTACACGCGGGAGCGCCGGGGCATATTCCGTTCAGCCGAAGGCTTTGATACGGTGGCTCGTTCGTCCGGATTGGAGGCTTCCTTTATCAAAAAGGTGCTGCATCCCTTTTGCCAATACGAAGCTCCAGCCGAGCTGACAGCACGCAGCGAGAGGGAAGCGGCGGCTTATCCGGCCGCCCTTCATCTGTTCCATACGGAAACAGGGGACACGGTGCTAGGGCGAAGCGTGTTTCAGCCTGCGGACTTTACGGGGCTTCGCAGTGCCTTTTTTACGCATCATTATGTCATTCCCGACGGTTTTCTTGAAGATGAGCATTCCGCTTATCAAACTTGGCTCCAGGCCTCCTTTGCCGATCATTACGATATCGAAGAAGGGGTAGATCTTCCGCAGCTTCCTGCCATTCCGGTTCAGGCGGACTCTCAAGCCGCTATCTCATCCAAGGAGACGCCAGCCTTATTGCAGGAGCTTGGGATCGACGAGAAGATATTCAAGCAGCTGCTCTATGCATGCATATCCGCGGCTGCAGGGAAGAAAAAGGTATATATCGTTCTGGATGTCCCGGTGGAACAGTTGTCCGCGAAGGCGGAGCAGCTGCTCTTTGTGTTGTTTGGCCGATTGCCCTATGCGCTGCGCCGGATGCTTGGGTTCGTAACCTATGCCAAAGAGCCGCAGAGCAAGAAGGGACTTCACCTCATGTTCGTAGAGAAGGGCAGCCTGCGCCTAGGCGACCGGAGCATTGAGAAGGACTATTTGTTTGAGCTCGCTGCCGGCAGGGTCATTAATGTCGATCTGAAATGGTCCGAGCAGCCTTATCTTGATTTTGCATGGGAGACGCTATTGGACCCCGATCGCTTAGGGCGCTTTTTTACCTTCGCCGAGCAGATGCTTGCGGATATGGAGCCGGGTCTTGGGATCTTGCTGGATAGCTACGACGATTTATGTATGCTGTTCCAGATTGAAGAAGGCCAAGAGGGCTTGTACCATGAGCATAAACATACTGTGCTGCGTGCTTTGCTGCTTTATTTGAAGCCGACAGGCGCCCTGGATTCTAAGGGACGGTTGGATCAGCTGTTCCACGCCCTGTTTGCCCAGGAATTCGAGCTTATCAAAGGCGGACAGGTTCCGGATGCAGCGACTGCCGGATTCGTTAAGGATTATTACGGCATCAATCCCCGGCAGCATCAGGATCTGATTGTGGAATATTTTATCCGCTCATTAAATAATGCCTTATCGAAGCAACGCCAGGATGTGACCGAGGCGATTTACGACTTGCTGGAGGGCAGCCCGGCCTTAAGCCGAGCCTTCTATGCCAGGGTGTTGACCAGTCCGGGGCTGCCGGCGTTGATGTTCGATCCATATATGAAAACGCGCATGCAGCAAGCAGCGTCGCCTACGGATTTGGTAGATCTGATCGGCTTGTGGGTTCGGAATCACCCTCTCCTGCTGGAGCAGGAGAATTATATCAGGTTAGCGGAAGCCCAACTTGTCGATAAGCTTAAGCAAGATCCGGACCCGGTGAGAGCGGTCAACGCCGTGCTGGATCAATTGGATTCGCTGGAGCACCATCCTCAGAAGGGAATGGGTCGTTACCAAGGCGGAACTGCATTTGCAGACCGTTTGATTTATGCGGCAAACCTCTTTCTTTTGCGTGAGTTGGAGCCCGAGCAATTAAGTCAGAAACAGCTGCTGGATATCGGGTTTCTGCAAATGCCGAAGGAGTTCAAGGGTTGGGTAGAGCGTTTTGACTCCCGGATTCGGTCCAAGGCGGAAGTCATGCTCGCCCTTTACCAGTGGTCCAGCCATGAAGAGGTTCAAGCGGAGGTGCTGGCAGATCTGTCAGCCGAGGAGCGGGAACGAACCCAACAAATCATGCGAAAGTGGCTGCAGAACCATGTGGTGCCATCCAGATTTGATAGCATTACCTTGGCCTTCTGCACGGAGATTCGTTCCAGTGCCGTAGACTACCGGGGCTTGCTTGATTATTTGCACAGATACGGTCAGAGTCCAGAAGTGGTATACCAGTATATTAAGTGGTCTGCCGAGCAGCCGGTATTCGTTAGACCGCGGGGACTTGTTCCGGCTTATGCCGCCGCTATCGTTCATTATTTCAAATCCTATGACCGTGAAGCCTTCAAGAATAAGGATTATGCGAAAACGTATTTCAATTCGCCTGCGCCCATCCTCAAACCGGTGTATACGAAGGTCAGGGCCGAATTGGCTTCACCGTTGGTGCGATGGTTTCGACAGCATTCGCGGTTCGTAAAAATCACTTCTTCCTTGCTTGTGGTGATCGTTATTGCCGGTGCTGCCTTCATGATGATCCAAAAAAGCAAAGGACCTGCGGACGGTAACGCTAATCCGAATCCGGTCATCACGCCCCCGGTTACAGCACCTCCGGCTTCTTCTAATATCGTCCCTGAAAAGCCGTTATTGACGGCGACGGTGGTGGAGGAAGGCGAGCAGGAGGGCAAGACCGAACTGACTTTCCATTTTAAACAGCCGGCGGCTTGCCGGGAGTTCAGTGTGGATAAGCTACAGGTTGTAGGCAAAGACGCAAGCACGCTGTTTGAGGCCGCCAGCCCTGAATTATCGCGGGTTTGCGCCGATGACACAACGGGCGAAGCGGATACCGACCCATCAGGGACAGAGACTGATTCAACCGGGAATCAAGCGGAGCCGAATACTGGGACAACAGAAGGGGAAGGCTCGTCTGATACAGCCAAGGACGAAGACGTTCCGTCTTCTGAAGGTGCTGGTGACACTCAGGAAAACCAGACTTACGCGAGTCAGGTCACCCTGAAGCTGGATCAACCACTTGACGTGTCCCTAGTCGAGAAGGTCGTAGTGGATGGCGTCTCCTATGAGCTGTCCGACGAAAGCGCGCTTTCGGAAGAGCAAGAGCAGGCTCCGGAGAATGAGACGAATGAAGGAGTTTAACAAATAGATAACGAGCAGACGATCATTCGTCTGCTCGTTTTTTTTTCGCGCCTCTTATGCACCACCTATTTATGCTGGCTACAGATTTGTTCTTCTCTTTCGAGGTTTTGTGCGATTGCATAGGTGTTGCCCCATTCACACATTGTATTTAATACAGGGACGAAGGATTGGCCCAGCTCAGTTAAACTGTATTCTACCTTAGGCGGTACTTCTTTAAATACTTCTCTTCGGACAAGCTCATCTTTTTCCAGCTGCTTTAATTGATCGGTTAAGACTTTCTGCGTTATGGTCGGCATGAGCTGATAGAACTCCTTGGTTCTCCTTGGTTTTTGACTCAGGAAAAAGAGGATTAAACATTTCCACTTTCCTCCTACCGTATTCATAAAAATATTGATTCCCGTATTGAGACTGTTCATTATGTATTCCTCCTGAATAGGCACATAAAGGTGGCTAACCCACTTTATTGTGCGTTATTTTCTGCCACTTTACGGTCCATTATAATCGGAATATGGAGCAAATAAAACATTTGGAGTGAGCACAATGAGTGTGAGAGAGATATTAGAACAAAGACGTTCTGTCAGGCATTATGATCCCCATTATAAAGTGGAATCGGAAACGTTGGCGGCTTTGATTGAAGGAGCCAGTAAATCGCCCAACGGAAACAATATTCAAGCAACACGGTACCTGGTTATCGACAAACCGGATTTAAAGAACATGTTACTCCCCATTGCCTTTCATCAGCAACAGGTAATAGAAGCATCCGTACTAATCGTTGTACTAGGCGATTATCAAGCATTTGAAAAAGAAAATATTATCAATATTCATGAAGATGGATTCCAAAAGGGGTATTTTGACGCATCCTTAAGAGACTATTTAGCCAACGCGGCAATCCAGTATTATCTAAATAAATCCAAAGAAGATTTAAAACTCGAATTAGTAAGAGACGCAAGCCTGGCGTCTATGTCGTTAGTTTTACTGGCGAACGAGGCGGGTCTTCATACGATTACCATGTCCGGGTATGATTCCGAACAATTAAAGTCGGCCTTACAGATTTCTGACAGGTATGAAGATGTGATGCTGATAGCCATTGGAAAAGGAATTAAACAAGGCCATAAAACTGTTAGACACGATGTGGACAAAGTCATTTATAAAAACAAAATATAATTCATGGAATGAAATATTAGTTTATGTGAAACCAAGGGAGCCGATCACAATGACCGGCTCCCTTTTTCTTTTTGATTGAGTTTTTCGTTAGCTTAACAAGCTTTAGAGTTTTCGATTATTGATCCTTTAACAGTAAGCTTCTATATAAACTTGCAGTTTGAGTTTGTGATTTTGAAGAAAGAATGGTGAATCGATTACGGATAATGGTTACCTCCAAAATGTAATCTTGTCAGAACCTAATCGAACAGACTCATGCCCATCCTCTTTGGCTTTTCCTATTGAAATCATCATGACTGGAGCATAGCGTTCTTCATCTAAATCAAATGCTTTTGCTAACTGATCAACTTCAAAGCCTGCCATTGGATTCGTATCGTACCCATGTGCACGAGCTACTAACATGAACTGCATGGCAAAAAGGCTGCTATCGACTTTTGCAATTTCAACTTTCATTTCTTTTGATAGGGTCGGAAACATGGATAGAATGGTTTCGAGTTGACGATCTCGTACTTCAGCTGGCATTTTTCCTTGTTCCACAGCTGTATTGTAAATTTCTTCAGCATATAAATAGCTTTGGGTGTCACCAAAAATTAATAACATGGCTGATGAAGTATCATTTTGTAATGTATTGAAACGCACAAGAGGTCTCAGCTTTTCTTTTCCTTCTGGAGTATCGACCACAATTACACGCCAAGGCTGCATGTTTGCAGAGGATGGAGCCAGACTGGCTTCCGAAATCATTTCGCTCATCTCTTCCTTCGATATTTTAAAATTCTCATCATAATTACGGACAGAACGTCGGCCCATAACGATATTGGCGAAATCATTGTTTTGAATATGGTTAAACATAGAACCTCTCCTCTTGATAACATTAGATTTTTTTGACATTGTGTATGTCGTTCGTTATCATATTTCGTATTATGAACTATGAACCTAGGTTTATAGCAAGAAATAAAGAGGTCCTATTATGAAAATAAACGATGTTTCAAAATTAACGGGTCTGCCCATATCAACATTAAGATTCTATGAACGTAAAAACCTAATTCCAGACAGTTATGTTAAAAGAGATGTTAATAATTATCGTGTTTATTCTGAAGAGGTTGTTGAGTTTCTAGATGATGTGAAGGCACTTTTATCCGTAGACTTTTCTATAGAAGAATTAAGTTTGCTAGTAAATCAACAACTTAATTTATCATACGAGGCAAAGACAAAAATGGTTGAACAAAAAATCAAAGAAATTGAAGAGATCCAGAAGCGATTGAAAAAGTCAAAGAAATTCTTGAATGCAGTCTTGGAAGGAAAGGCAAATTTTCAAACAAAATGTTAAGGACATTAACATAAACACAGATATATGAAAGTTAACCAGGAAAGATCCGTCATTGAACAAAATTGTACTATACTTTGTTTATTAACTTATATGCCTATTTGAGGGAGGAAGCGACGGAGCGATGTCATATCATAAGGCACTTGAGGCATACATAGCGGCTACGAATACGCATAATTTTGACAATGTAGCCCGGCTGCTCGACGGAGAAGCGGTCTATTGGTTTTCGGATCGGAGCTGTCATACGTTGGATGAGATCCGGGCATATTTCGAACATGCCTGGAATGTTATTCGGGATGAGGTATACCGGGCGGAGGATATAGAGTGGATAGCGAGTGATGCTCATTCGGCGGTATGTATTTATACCTATCACTTTGAGGGTTATCATCAGGGGACATATACGGCCGGAAGCGGGAGAGCAACGAATGTGTTCGTTTGCGATGCCGATGGCTTATGGAAATTAAAGCATGAGCATTTAAGTTCGATTCGATGAATCGGTTTGATATCATTGCATAAATAAAAGAAAAAGAGCTCTTGAAGGGCTCTTTTTCCATCATAGTAAAAACGGGGTGCGGTTGGTCTATGAATGAACGCCGGGTCCCGTTCTTTTTTATTAATACAATGTTTTCTTTTTCTGACTAATGGCCTGTATGTATTTAATTGTAAGTTTCCATAATACTTTCCCGAGCCAAAACATCAACACACCAATCACAATAGAAATGGGTAAGAACAGCATTGGGCTTGGTGTATATGCTCCCATTTCGATTGTTATTCCGGCAATATCATATCCCATAAGATGCCCAACAAATTTAATAATTCCGCCTATTGGTGTAATGACTCCACTAATCATTAAAGCAATGGAAAGAGTACTGAGAAGAGGCAGAAGAAACATACCGCTGATGCCTGCAAAGCTGCTACAAAATGCAAATATAGCACCGAATTTACGCCAACTAAATTTACTGTTCTTTGAAATGGCTTCACCTAAGTATGCTTTCGCTAATTCTTTTGGGTTTCCTAGCCGCTCGATGATTTGCGCAGAAGATAGACCATTATTTTGCAATTCAAGCATTACACTTTTGATTTCTTTGACAATGTCCATACGCTCGGAATCGGACATGGATTTCAAATACTTTTCAATCTTTTCAAGATAGTCATTCGTAATTTTATCCAAAATTTCACACTCCTTTAATTTCTGCTATAGCAATTAATAAATTATCCCATTCTAAGGACATAGCGTTTAAGTATTCGTTCCCTTTTTCTGTAATGGAATAATATTTTCTCGGTGGCAAACCCTCTGTACTTTCTTGCCAAGATGAAGATACATATTCTTCTTTCAATAATCTTCTAAGCAGAGGATAAATTGTATTTTCTTTTGCAGCAACAATAGGATGCTGTTCTAACTTACTTATGATTTCATACCCATAATAGGGTCGCTGCTTTATTAGCAATAGAATACAAAATTCGAGTGTTCCTCTCTTGATTTGTGATTTCCAATCTTCGACATTCATGATATTGTACCTCCTGCGGATACATCGTACAACACAGTACATCAAATATCAATAGTACTTCAGGATTTTTTTATTCAACGTAATAGAGGGAACCGCTGCTACATGTTGACTGATCCAAATACATGAAGCAGCCAAATCTCATGCGCCATCCTTTCCCATGGTTCTACAGAAAGAATAACGTTTTTCCTTTTTGCCTACTTGTTAAATTCAGCAAGTAAAATATTTTTAAAAGGATTAGGACTGTTATCTCTACCCAAGCTGTTCAAACTGACGACCAACGTATGCTTGCCTCCAAGTGTACCTCCAACAATAGTAGAAAACCCTAAAATGCCACCTGTGTGTCCCCATATCGAGGCACCGTTTGGAAGCTTAGTTTCAAAGATTCCAAGACCATATCCATCGATTCCTGCTCTTCCTGTGGGAACTGTAGTAAGCATTTGTTTTAGTTGCTGTTCCTTCAGTAATTTGCCACCGAGCAAGGAAGAGAAGAATTTATTTAAGTCATCAGCAGTAGAAATCATATCTCCAGCCGAGCTTCCTGCACTTGGGTTATAGTAAGTAACGTCTTTTATCTCACTTGTTTCGTCTGGTTGGGAATATCCCCGAGCATGCTTGGTGCCTGGAATAACGCTTGAATTGCCAGGTAGGAATGTATCCGACAATTCAAGCGGTTCAATAATCCGATTTTCAATCTCTTCCGCGTAGCTGTTTCCAGTTACTTTTTCAATAAGAATACCCAGTAATACGTATCCTGTGTTTGAATAAGACCAGCCCTTACCTGGGGCAAAGTCTGGGGGCAGAGAAATGCCCATCTTCACTATCTCTTCAGCCGAATACGATTTTTTTGTATCCATAAAATCAACGTCTTTTGACCTTGAGTATTCAGCGATACCACTTGTATGGTTCAATATCTGCCGGATGGTAATCTGTTTACCATTATATCCGTTTCCTTGAATGACACCAGGCAGCCATTTTTCAATGGAGTCGTCTAGATTCAAGCGGTTCTCTCCAGCTAATTGAAGTACAACCGTTGCAGTGAACGTCTTCGTCACGCTGCCAATGCGAAAGCGAAAATCTGTTTCCATTGGTTTCTTGGTGCTCAGATTCGCTACCCCAGCCGCATAACCCCACGTTTTTCCACCCTCAAAAGTTTTAGCAAGTATCCCCGGGAATCCAAGTTGCAGTGTATCCCGCATGGCTTGCTTGACGGAGTTATGATCTCGTTGAGTGCTTGTTTGTGAACTAGATACATTTTGAGTGGGCTTTGCTTTTACAATTGAGGTTGGCGATGTGTATAGCAGGGCACTTCCAGTTATTAAAAGGGCCAGACTTGCAAATGTAATTTGATTACGTATTTTCATAAGGCATTCCTCTTCTCTATTAATATTGTATGGTTCGATTCTGTCCTAACAAGCAGTAAATTCCTCTTTTTTCACATATATGTTAACCCCCTAAATGAATTGTTTTTCTCGAAATACCCTTGTTAACTGGTTGTTTTCCATATATACGTCATATTCGTTCTGTCTTTCACACCTGCCTTCCGCACATACATCGTACAACACAGTACCTCAATTAACAATAGTATATCAGAATTTATTAATTCCAACGTAATAGAAATATTTATTTGAAGGCATTATGGGTGTTGCAGGACGGGTAGATTGGATTCATGTTGAATTTATTAACAGAATATAAAATTACAAGAATTTACCCCACGTTTATGGAAATGTATCCCTTCTCAATCGATGGTGTAGGTTCCATGATACAAATATATGAATATTTATTGAACACCTTTGAATTCAAGAAAGGAGGCTGTAGTAGAGTGTACGGACAGTGATTCAATCATGAGTAGAGAGAGGGGGGACTGAACTCTACATAGTTGAGCTGGGAAAATCAGTAACCGCTTTCAATACAAGTTGGATTTGAGCGATATGCGAAAATAGGCAAGTCATCAAAGAAACACTCGATGACACCGAGGGACAGACATTCATTGAAATGCTGTATCATTTGCAATCGAAATTTATCAACAGAGGTGAAAACGGTGACATCATTTATAACGAAAAAGCACCCGAAATGGGTGATATGCTTTTTGGCCCTTATTCTTATTTTTACGCCACTCTTTAATGCGCCTGCATCCTATGCAGCAGAAAGTGCTCCTCCTACAGACATTTCTACTGACATTTCCACAGTTAACTCCGGCCTAGAGCCCGCGACAGTAACGAACTCAACGTATAAAGCCCAGACCAATGAAGCCCAGGATCCGCTGGCACCGCAGAATCTTCGTATTGAAAGTGTCTCTCATAATATGGCGATATTTCAATGGGATTTCAAACCCGTCGAAGGTGAAAACAATATACAGGTGTGGGACGCGGATTCAGGCAAGTGGCTGGCATGGGGCAATTATTGGACCCGTGCCGTGACCGGATTGACACCTGAAACGACCTACAAAATCTATATTACGTGGGACGGCGACGTGAAAAAAGAACACAAAAGCAATGTATTGGAATTCACCACAACCAAAGACGAAGCTGAATATAAAGATGCACCGTTGACTCCTCCAAGCCAACTTAAAATTGACGATGTAACGGAAGATACGGTTACGCTGAGTTGGGGTTCGAGTCCTGGAGCCGAAGCTTATGACATTTATATTAATGGAGCATGGAAAGGCGGCACTTGGGAAAACTCCGTTACCACGGCTACTTATGGACCTTTGGAAGCAGGAGAGACTTATATTTTTAAAGTAGGCGCGCAGAGAAGCGTAAATGGAGCTTTGGAAGCATCCGCCAATAGTAATGCCGTTACCCTTAAGTGGGGGGAACTGGCTCAACCTCAAGGGTTACAGGTAGTGACGGCTACACGATCTACGGTTTCACTGGGCTGGGCACCGGTGCCTGGGGTCACAAGCTATGATATTTATCAGGATGGAGTAAAGGTTGGTTCGAGTAGCGGGAGTCGGTATGTAGCTGCTGGACTGGAAGAAGGAAAGACCTATTCGTATAAGGTAGTGGGCCATAACGGCCTATGGACTTCGCCTGAAAGCGAAGCAGTGTCGGTAGTTCCTGGCAGCAATTATAACAATATTACGTACTACACTTCTTGGTCAGCTAGTAGCGAAGAGCGTAATTTTCATCCTGGTGACTTGGATGTATCACAGATCACTCACATTAATTATGCCTTCGCCGATATTTGTTGGAAAAAATACGGAAGCGGGCCGAGAGCCTGCGAAGATCCTAATATTCCTGCACAGGATCGATACGTCCATGACGGAGAAATTGTGATTGGAGATCCGACATTTGATTTTCAGAATTTCGCAGCTTTTGAATCCATCAAGGCAACGAACCCTCATTTGAAACTTATAGTCTCAGTAGGTGGCTGGACCTGGTCTAAAAATTTCTCCAATATAGCCATGACGGAAGAAACACGCCGTACTTTTGCTAATTCTGCTGTGAAATTCCTCCGGGAGTACAAGTTTGATGGCTTGGATATCGATTGGGAGTACCCGGTCGAAGGCGGGGCGGAGGAAAACTCCAGAGCACCGGAGGACAAAGAAAACTTCGCATTATTAATGAAAACCGTACGCGAGGCATTGGATGCTGCAGGGTCTGAGGATGGAACATATTATCTGCTGACGATTGCTTCCGGTCAGGGAGATAACTTTACCGTTAACGCAGACTTTGCGAATTCCGTCCAGTATCTGGATTTCATTAATATTATGACTTATGACTACAGTGGCAAAGATGACCCGTTCGGTCATCATAATTCACCATTATTTTATGATAAAGCTCTCTTGAGGTCCTCCGCTCCAAGAAATCATGTGCTTGGCGGTTTGTTAGGTCATTTGAACGGAGGAGTGCCGACACATAAGTTGATTGTAGGCGTTCCTTACTACGGTAAGGGCTGGGATGGCTGTGGTCAGCTTGGTCAGTATCAGACTTGCAATAAGGGCGGGACTGTTTTGAAATCGTGGGAACAGGGCATTTTCGACTTTAGCGATCTCGAGAATAAGTACATCGACAAGAACGGCTATAAGAGATATTGGAACGAATCCGCCAAGGTGCCTTACCTGTACAATGATCAAAATAAAGTGTTCATCACCTACAACGATAAAAACACCATGAAATATACGGCTTCCATCGTCAAATCGTTGGATATTGCAGGCGTCATGAGCTGGGATATCAGCGGTGACCGCAACAAAACGCTGACGACTCAACTCATTCACGACCTGCCGATCAACGGCAAAGTTAATGCTTCAGCACTTCCAACTCCGGCGAATCTCTCAAAGGTAAGTGTCGGGTCAAGCTCTATTCAGGTGAAATGGGATGCTGTGGCAGGTGCAACGGGATATGAAGTATATGTGAATCATGCTTTGTCCGGCTTGGTTACAGAGAATAGTTATACCGTGAATGGCCTTAGCTCTCTGACGAACTACAAGATTCATGTGCTTGCGGTAGATCGAACGGGAGATGAGATTAACCGCGTCTCCAGCGCTTCGAATCTGCTTAGCGTAACGACTTCAAGCAGCGGTTCCGGTGGATCTGACGGTTCCGGCGGATCAGGAGGATCGGGAGGCTCTGGTTCACCAACGCCTTCGACGCCACAACCGCCTAAAGCCAAAGATCAGCTAGAGGCAAACGTCACGCTTCATGGCGATAAAGCTGTGGTGACCATACCAACGGCTACAGCTGTTAACAGCATTAACCTTTCGGATTCCTCCAACTTCCAGATCCATGCGGGTGCGGGTGCGAAGCAGGCTGAGGTTGAGATTCCGCAAGAAATCATCGCAGCCGTTGCGAAAAAAGGAGCCAAGGCCAGTCTCTCCATTATCGTGAACGGGACAGAATATCGGATTCCGGCTTCGCTGATTACGGTTTCCGGTCCTGTGAAAGTCTCGATTGTTTCTCCGGGGGCTGCCGATGCAGCAAGCATGGAGACACTGCTTAAGGGAGGAGAGGTACTAGCCAATCCGCTATCGTTCAAGCTTGAGCAAATAAACGCGGATAAGACAACGACTGAACTGAAGCATTTCGGCAAAACCCATGTCAGCGAATTTATGAACGTCGATGCGATAAAGATAAATGTAAAACGTGCTACCGGAGTGGTTTATACACCAGGTACCCATGAGCTTCGATCCGTTCCAACCTTGTTTAAAGTTAACGCGGATGGCACGGTAACTGTTGAAATCAAGAAAACTGGCAGCGGTATTTATGCTCTGGTTCAGCAAGATATCCGGTTTAGTGACGCGATCCCTTCTTGGGCACGGGAAGACATTGCTCAGGCTGCTGCCAAGCTGATCGTTACTGGAGAAAGTAACGGATCTTTCGGCGGTAATAAACAAATTACCCGTGCCGAGATTATATCCATTGTAGTGAAAGCGCTCGGTATTCTGCCTGACGACAGTAATTCCAACTTCAAGGATGTAGATTCGAAATCCCTGCATGCTAGAGAGATTGCAGCAGCGAAAGCGGCAGGGTTAGTGAAGGGACGCTCAGGCGATATTTTTGATCCAAACAGCTTAATTACGCGTGAGGAATTGGCCGTCATGCTGAGTAATGTGCTGAATTATGCCGGCAAGAAGAACGAAGCTAACCAAGGATTGTTAAACAAATTTAAAGACCACGCCAAGGTTTCGTCTTATGCGAAGTCGTCTGTCGCTTTCGTCGTGGAGCAGAAGATTATGCAAGGCGTATCCGCCTCCAAGCTGGATCCACAATCTCATGTAACCAAAGCTCAGACGGTGGTAACCGTCATGAGATTGCTGCGTGCAGTGGGTTTATCTAACTAACATGGATTCGTAATAAAGTGGGATGTCTCCCAGGCGAGTTTTAACACGGCCTGGAGGCATCCTTTTTTTTCGATAAGGAATTATTAGCTATAGTCGGCTGAATGGCTGCTGTGTTTTGTTAAGCAACTGGATTCTGAATATGCTTCGCCAGCTGGATTCCCGTAGTTTGGATTGAACATAGCAAATGAAGAGAAATGTCGTGCTGCAGCTCATGCTAAGATGAATCTATCAAATCGAAGAGGTGATTCGGAATGGCTTTGAAAAGCGACAATATTTTTGTGAACCTACCTGTTAAGAACTTGGAGAAAACGAAGGACTTTTTCTCAAAAATCGGTTTTGAATTTAATGCACAATTTACGGACAAAAACGCGGCTTGCCTGGTCATAGGCGATAACATCTTTGCCATGCTGCTCACCGAGGATTATTTCAAGACGTTCACCAAGAAAGATCTGTCGAATGCCGCGAACACAACGGAAGTGATTTTGGCACTATCCGCCGAAAGCCGGGAGCAGGTGGACGAAATCGTCAATGCTGCGCTTTCCGCAGGAGGGTCGCCTTCCAATGATCCGGTAGATCATGGCTTTATGTATGGCTGGAGCTTCCAGGATCCGGATGGTCATCTGTGGGAAGTCATGTACATGGATCAGAGCCACGTCGAATAGAAGCATTAAAGCAAGCAGTTGCAGGATCACAACATGAAGAAGCATACACCTAATAAAATGACGGCAGAGGTCTCCCAGGGTTATGGGGGGAATCTGCCGCTTTACTTTTATTTGGAAATCCATTATATTTGTATGTGCAAACAATAAAAGGTGATTCAACAGGATGAACTCAGCGAAAGAGGTAGCCGTTATGTTAAATACGTATATCAAGGAATGTCTTTACTTCACTACCAATCGTCTTAGCAGGGTTATCACCAAGATGGCCGAAGATGAGTTTGCCGCAAGCGGATTGTCGCCCACCTATGCTTATTTGCTTATGGCTGTATATGAGAAGGAAGGGATCTCGCAGAAGGAATTAGGCGAAATTCTTCATCTTCAGCCTTCTACCGTAACCCGACTGGTTGAGAAGCTGGCCGTTAAAGGGCTGGTTTATAATCGGGTGGAAGGAAGGATGTCATTGATCTATACAACCGATAAAGGGAAGGCTTTGGAGAAAGTGATTCACGAGTGCTGGATGAATTTGCGCAGTCGTTACGGCGCTATTTTAGGTCATGCCGAAGGTGATGAATTATCGCTGCATCTATACGAGGTGAGTGATCAATTGGAGAATAAGGACTGAGGTCTTTTTGGACACAAGCCGATTGGCCGCAGCGGAAGTCGTGGAACGTTGGAGCTCCAAATAAATCACGCAAAAAAAAAGCCCTCCAAGTGAAACTTGAAGGGCCTTCTACTATTAATTGACTTGGACTTCAGTCGTTACCTGCCACAATACGCCGAACTTGTCTTCCAGCAACCCGAACAGCGCTCCCCAGAATTGAGTCTTCAGCGGATCAAGCACCTTACCGCCCTCTGCCAAGCGGTCAAAAGCTTCATGTGCTTCAGCATCACTTTCAAACGACAGGCTCAGATGAATTCCGTTCCCTCGCTCCAGGGTTTGGAATATGGAGTCCGACATAAAGATTGGAATTCCTCCTGCTACCAGACTAAGATGCATGACCTTGTCTTTAAGCTCTTCCTTGGTTCCAGGAATCTCGCCATGGGTTTGCACGGACAAGATCTCCCCGCCTAATGCTTGGGTATAAAACTCAGCCTGCGCTTTTGCATCCTCAGAGAAAATATACGGTGTCAGTTTAGCCACGTACAACATCCTTCCCACTTTTAAAATGATGGATTCGTTTTCCTTGGCTTTAGTATAAACGGTCTGAGTCTCCCGCATTTCTTCTGGATTGCTAAATGTTGCGGCAGCGCTAAGGGCTTGTTTTACAGAATAGGCGACAGCAAGCGTGAGATGGATTCCTTAAACTTGATCCACCTTGATCGCTCCAGATACTGCTTCATCGTAAGCTGGCTGGATACCTGCAGATCCTGATGAAAGATGTGAGTCAATTGTTTTGATAAATCCTCATCGTACAGGAACGCATTCACTTCAAAATTCAGCTTGAAGCTTCGAACATCGATATTCGCCGTGCCGACCGAAGAAATCTTCTCGTCAATGATGATGGTCTTGGCATGAATGAAGCCATTATTGTAGAGATACACGTTAGCCCCGGTTCTTAGCATTTCCCCGATATAGGATAAGGTCGCCCAATAGACAAAGGGATGGTCCGGTTTATCGGGAATCATCAGGTTAACCTCAACGCCGGACAGCGCCGCAATGCGGAGCGCATCCAGGAGGCTGGCATCGGGGATAAAATACGGCGTCTGAATATGAATCGATTTCTTGGCGGACGAAATCATTTTGATATAACCGTTCTTGATGTGTTCATATCTGGAATCCGGACCGCTGGTCACAATCTGAATCCCGACATTGCCAGGCGAATCGATCTTGGGAAACAGATTCGATTCATAAGAAATATCGTGATGGTGCGAAGCCTGATTCCAGTCGAGAATGAAGCGAACCTGCATCGCATAAACAGCTTCACCTTGAATGCGCAGATGAGTGTCTCGCCAATAGCCGAACCTGGAGTTGAGACCCAGGTACTCATCCCCAACGTTAAAACCGCCCACATATCCGATGTCGCCATCAATGATAGCGAGCTTTCGGTGATTCCGGTAATTCAAGCGCAGATTAATGAAGCGCAGCTTGGACGGGAAGAAGGCCTCGGCTTCTCCGCCGGCTTCGCGAAATGCTTTGAAGAAGCCCTTGGTTAATTGACGCGAGCCCAGCTCGTCGTACAGAACCCGGACTTTCACGCCTTCCTTTGCTTTTTTGGTCAACAGGGACATCAGCTTCTTGCCCAGCTCGTCCCGACGGATGATGTAGTATTGAATATGTATATAGACTTTGGCTTCCTCAATATCCTGAAACAACCGTTCAAATTTCTTGCGTCCATCCGTGAAAATTTCAACGATGTTGTCGTCCGTAAGGATCGCCTGATTCTCATTGATATGCATATGGATTAAATCGCTGCTATCCGCCGCGGCTTGATTGCTGAACGGGTATTCCCCGTTAGTCATCCCTTCCATTTGAGACAGCAATACCTTCTCAATGCCTGTTTTCTGCAGATCACCCCAATGAAAGAGACGGATTCTTCTTAAATTTTGGGCGAACAACAGGTAGAGCGCAAAGCCCAAAATCGGGATAAAAGACAGCACCAGCAGCCATGCCCAGGTGGAGCCGGCATCCCGCCGTTCCCTAAAAACCACGAACATGGAGAACACGATATTCAGTACGATGATCAGACCAAGAGTGATGGATGTAACATGCATGTTCATAATATCCTCCTAAACTATATCCTTGCCCTTGCAATCCTTCATATTATACGTGAGGCGTTAGGAGAAGTATATATCGGCAGGATGAAGTGAACGGAATGGTTATATAAGCGATGGCGCTACAATCCGACATCCTATACCAGTGTAGACGCAAGCGATTTGTATATGCACACATTGTCATGATACGATGGTGAAAAAAATAGGAGAAGGGGCATGCTTTTTGCTGAAAATGAACAAGTTTTTCAAATTATGTCTCGCCGTGATTCTGGTCCTCATTATTATTTATTTGGGATCGCTGGTGGATTTTATATTCAGACCGGTACTTTCGTTCTTCTCGATCATCCTCGTGCCGCTGATGCTGTCAGGATTCTTCTATTACCTGCTCAGGCCGCTGGTTGATCTTCTCGAAAAGCGCAAGCTAAATCGCTCACTGGCCATCCTGCTCCTATATGTCGTGTTTGCAGGCATACTTACAGGTTTTATTATTGGGGTATGGCCATCTCTGCGGGATCAGATCATTGCTCTTGTGGAGAATGCGCCCGCATTATTTGCTGCCTTAGGTGAACAGCTGCAGGAGTGGGAAAATAACGGGCTCTTTAAGGAGATATTTCCGGAGAATTCTAATCCACTTACCCAATTAACCGATTATTTGAATCAAGGCTTCACGTTCCTGACGAATTATATTATGAACCTCTTCTCGTTCGTGTCGAACTTTGCCATCGTTTTATTTACGTTCCCGATCCTGCTGTATTACATGCTGAAGGAAGGCGGGAAGTTCGGAGAGATGATTGTCAGCTTTTTGCCTAACCGCTTCAAGGAAGTGGGAGCTTCGGTACTGGATGAAATCAACAATGCCCTCAAAGGGTTCATCGTTGGACGAGTGCTCGTCAATCTGGCGCTGGGTGTTTTGATGTACATCGGCTTCCTGATTATTGGTCTTCCTTATGCATTACTGCTGACGACCGTGGCGGTTATCGCGAATTTCATACCATTTATCGGAGCTATTCTATCCTCGATCCCGATCGTGATCATCGGCTTCATTCAATCCCCTGGAACGGCGATCTGGTCGCTTGTTGTCATTCTGGCAGCTCAGCAGATTCAGGATAACCTGATTGGACCATATATCTTTGGCAAACAGCTGGCTATCCATCCCATTACGATCATTATCCTGGTTTTGGTGGGACAGGATCTCGGCGGAATTATAGGGGTTCTGCTGGTGGTACCGATTTACATGATCATTAAGATTATCGTAACGAGAGTTTATCAGCTATTCTTTAAGGAAAAGTGGCAAAAAGCATAGATGGGTGATAGGCATGCGGTCGTAGCTGCATACTGAAGCCGCCTAAGAGCGTGGAAGCGTTCTTGGCGGCTTTTTATATGCCCGAGGTTTGAAGGCGCGCTTGACAATGATATGAAAAATATATAATCTTAAATTAAAGATATTAAATTTAAAGATTGTATATTTTAATTATATGAACCAGAAATCATGTATGGAAACATCGGGTTGGACACGGAAACAATGAGGAGGCGATGAATATGGCATTACAAACAGCAGGCATTCATCATATTACCGCTTATGCACAGGACCCGCAGAAGAATGTTGATTTTTATACGGGTGTGCTGGGGCTCAGATTGGTGAAGAAGACGGTGAATTTCGATGCGCCTGAGGTGTACCATTTGTATTTCGGGGATGAAGAGGGACACCCGGGGACTATTATCACCTTCTTTCCGTCTCCTGCTTCGCGAAGAGGGAGACGTGGAGGAGGGCAGGTTGGGTATACAACATTTGTTGTCCCTGCGGGTGCCCTGCCTTATTGGGAACAGCGTTTACGGAGCTTCGGCGTTCCTGTCATGAAAGCCTTTCGGTTTAACGAACACTATCTTCAGTTCTCCGATCGCGATGGACTTTCTCTGGAGCTGGTCGAGCGGGAAGACGGACCGAAGAGCAGTTGGTCTGTAGACGATGTAACGCCGGACACAGCGATTAAGGGGTTTGGTGGTGCGGTCCTGTTCAGCAGCAAGTGGAAGGAAACGAAGATAGCGCTGGAGCAGGTAATGGGACTGACCTTCATGGGAGAGGACGTTAACTATGCGCGGTTTCAGTCAGCAGGGCCCTTCGGCAACGTGATTGATTTACCGATGCGGGATATCCCGTGGGGCGCCGGGGGGGCCGGAACGACCCATCATATCGCATGGCGGGCTCAAGATGATGTTGAGCATGTTACATGGCAAGAGTGGGTGAAACAGCATGGCTTTTTGCCAACGGATATTAAGAACCGCAACTATTTCAAATCGTTATATTTCAGGGAACGAGGGGGGATCTTGTTTGAGATCGCAACCGATCTACCCGGATTTACGGTGGATGAAGATCTGGACTCACTGGGGGAACAATTGAAACTACCTGCCTGGTTTGAACCGGAGCGAGCCCGTATTGAGGAAGGTCTGGAGCCTATTCAAGTCAAAACACAAGAGAGGGGTAACTAAAGTGATATCCATTGACCCGAATACCCAAAGCGAACGGGACACTTACAAGCTGCTCATCGGGAGCGTTGTTCCGCGACCGATCGCTTTTGTTACGACATTATCGGAGGACGGTGTGCTGAATGCGGCACCATTCAGTTATTTCTCCATTCTGTCCAGCAATCCGCCCCTGCTGTCCGTTTCCGTTCAGCGGAAGAACGGTACGGCTAAGGATACAGCGAGAAATGCCATGCAAAGCGGTGAGCTTGTCATCCACATCGTGGACGAAGACAATGTTGAAGCCGTGAACGAAACGGCGGCGAACCTGCCCCCGCATGAGAGTGAACTTGACAGAGCGCATTTAACCCCGGTCGTTAGCGAGGTCGTTAAAGTTCCCGGCGTTCTGGAGAGCAAGATTCGCATGGAATGCGTGCTGGAGCAGGTCGTCACTTTGAATGCAGCGGATCAGCTGCCTGGTGCCGATCTGCTGATTGCCCGCGTAGTCCGCTTCCATGTTGCGGAGGAACTTTACGAGCAAGGCCGGATTGACGCTGCCAAGTTGAAGCCTGTGAGCCGTATGGCTGGTAATATCTATGCTTCACTGGGAGAGATGTTTACAATCGAGCGGCCTGTATAACAATGGACAGGCTGGATAAGGTTAGGATGCGGCGAATATTAAGTTGTGAGCGTCCATATGCCGTTATTCGATAGGATGTTGTTCATGAAAGAAACAGGGGCTTGTGGAATATCATGCCTGGAATATGTTAACTCTACATGAATATGGAATCGATATGATGAATTCACAATATAGGAGTGGTCGACAAATGAAATTTGAATCCAAGGTTGTCATTGTGACGGGAGGCGCCAGCGGGATCGGCGAAGCAGCAGTAAGGCTTTTTGTAGAAGAGGGAGCCAAGGTTGTTATTGCAGATTATTCGGACCGGGGACAGGCTGTTTCGGATGAATTAAGAGGCGCAGGCTTTGAAACGCTGTTCGTTAAGACGGATGTGACCCAAGAACAGGAAGTTGCAAATATGGTGAAGCAGACGGTTGAGCATTTTGGCCGTGTCGATGTATTGTTCGCCAATGCAGGCATTGCTCATGATGCCCCTGCTGATCAGTTGTCGATGGACAACTGGCAAAAGACGATTGATATTAATCTTACAGGGGTGTTCCTGTGTGATAAATATGTAATCCAACAGATGTTATCCCAAGGAACCGGAGGGGCGATCGTAAACTGCGGCTCGATCCATAGCCATGTCGGAAAAGCGGGTGTTACCGCTTATGCTTCCGCTAAGGGAGGCGTTAAGCTGTTAACCCAGTCGATGGGCGCGGATTATGCTCCAAAAGGGATCCGGGTCAATGCCGTATGCCCGGGATACATCGATACTCCGCTTATTAAGGGAAGAACGGAAGCGATCACCGAGCACCTGGTCGGCCTTCATCCGATGGGCCGCTTGGGACAGCCGGAAGAAGTAGCCAAAGCCGTGTTGTTCCTTGCCAGTGAAGATGCGTCCTTCATTACAGGCACAAGCTTACTGGTGGATGGCGGATATACAGCCGTATAATCCATGGACCAAAAATCCCGACACTTATCGGCGGTTAATATATGATGCTGGCACCAGCGCTCCCGTAACTAGAAGTAAATGAGTCATAATGGGTTTTTAATGGATAATCAAAAATTTTTTTTGGTTCAGATGGAGTTGTAGAAGCTTTCCACTGTTTTGGTCTAATTCATGGCATAAACTATCCATCACATGAACGAGTAAGGGAGGCATGGCAAACGCCTGCTATATAGCGAAAAATTGGTCTGGGATAAAATTCCTATGTTGTAGGTGGACAAGCTTGAATGAGGCATTTTTCTAGCTTGTCATACACCCCGGAAGAATGGCATTTCTGCGTGTGAATTTCCAGAAAAAGCGGTTTAAGGGGTTTGACTTTTCCTAAACTTCCCTTTATCATGGACACACGCTTAGTTTCCGGCATACATTTTCCGGAAAGCGGGGGAACCAGTTTCACCAGGGGCGAGTCACTTGGAATCATGAGTGTAGGGTACCATCTTACCCGAGTCCGTCAGCTAACCTCGTCAGCAGTGGATGGGTCTTGCATACATAATGGATGTTCATAACAAAGGCCCTTGATTCTCTTAGGGGCCTTTTCTCTATTTTTTGACCCCCTGCTGGCGGAGCTATGTCTAAATCCCCTGTTTGGTGGTCTTTTTGTATTCTGCTAAAGAGGAGGGGCAAGGCCTGCAAATGTTTAACCAATTGAATCAGTCGGATGGCATTGGGTTTAAGCGTGCAAGGAGATGGATGAATCATCTTCCCTGAAGCCCCGACCCGTGCAAGGTGTCTGAATGTCCTTATATCCAAGTTAACATATGCGTTAACAAGGGTAATTTCAACATGCCATTTTGTAAGGATTGCAAAGTCATAACGAAAGGTTGTGGAAGGTTTTGAAGAGAGTGCTTGTGCTGATGTTATCAGTGACTATGGTGGTATTGCTTGCGGCTTGCGGTGACAAAGGGAGTACACTGGATCGCGCCATGGAGCAAGGGTATATCACCGTAGGTTTTGCGAATGAGAAGCCTTATGCCTATAAAGAGGCCAACGGGGAGCTGACGGGAGAAGCCGTTGAGATTGCTCGGGTTATTCTGGAGCGGCTTGGCATCAAGGAAATGAGGGGAGAGCTGACGGAATTCGGTTCACTGGTTGCCGGACTGCAGGCCGAGCGGTTTGATCTAATCACCGCAGGCATGTTCATTAATCCGGACCGCTGCTCCGCCGTATTGTTTGCCAATCCGGAGTACAGCATCGGGGAAGCCATTGCGGTGAAGCAAGGGAATCCGATGGAACTCGGAAGTTATGAGGATATTGCTAATCATGACCAGGCTAAGGTCGCCGTCATGACAGGCGCGGTTGAAATCGGCTATATGGAGAAGTCCGGTATTCCTTCAGACCGGATCATACAGGTCCCCGACCAGGCCTCGGCTATTAGCGCCCTTCAGGCAGACCGGGTACAGGCGATTACCATGACGGGACCCTCTCTGCAGGCGATGCTGGATTCGGCTAGTGATGACAACATCGAACGTGTAACTGATTTCGAGCAGCCGGTCATCGATGGAGAAAGCGTTCGGGGTTATGGAGCTACGGCGTTCCGCCAAGCGGATACCGAGTTCCAGGAGGCTTATAATGCGGAGCTGCAAAAAATGAAGGAATCGGGCGAGCTGCTGGAAATTCTGCAGAAGTTCGGATTCACAGAAGAAGAGCTTCCGGGTGAAATGACGGCTGCTGCGCTTTGCGGGGAATAGTATGCCGAATTCGTGGATTGATTTTCTCCCTACGCTGCTAAAAGGGGCGGAGATCACGATTGTGGTAGCTTTCTTTTCAGCCATCCTTGCGGTCGTGATGTCCTTTGCAGCCGGGTTATGCCGACTGTCGAAGCTGTGGATCATTCGCACATTGACAGCCGTGTACGTGGAAGTCTTTCGGGGAACCTCCTTGCTGGTGCAGCTGTTTTGGTTGTATTTCGCTCTTCCGTTCATCGGCATCGAGCTGCCGAAAATGTTGGCGGCCATCCTTGCGATCGGGCTAAACTTCGGCGCATACGGCTCGGAGATCGTCCGAAGCGCTGTGCTGGCCGTTCCGAAAGGACAGTGGGAGGCCGCTTTAGCGCTTAATCTGAAGCCTTGGCAAAGGCTGTTGAATGTGATATTGCCTCAAGCTTCCTTGCGAATGCTTCCCCCTTTCGGGAATCAGCTTGTGGAACTCATCAAATCCACCTCATTGGTTTATTTCATCACCATGGCGGATTTGACGTATCAGGCGATGGTGCTCCGCAACAATTACATCTCCTGGACGACCGAGATTCTGGTACTGCTGCTCCTCATGTATTTTGTCATTGCTACGCTCGTATCGCTGGCAGTTCGACTGCTGGAGCGTAAATGGACAGCGGGGAGGTTATAGACATGTGGGACTGGAACTATGTGTGGGATATCCTGCCGCAGCTCTTGAGTGCGTTAAAGATGACGGTATGGGTGACGATCTGCGCTTTCGTGGTGGCATTAATCATCGGATTGCTGCTTGCCTTTGCGACGCGGAGCCGATTTAAGCTGTTGTCGCTTATAACCAAAGGAATCATTGAATTTATTCGCAATACACCGCTGCTGGTTCAGGTCTTCTTCCTGTATTACAGTCTGCCGCTCCTAACGGGAATTTCCATTCCGGCCTTCTATGCCGGGGTCATCGGTCTCGGGCTGCATTACAGCACCTATCTGTCCGAGGTGTACCGTTCCGGAATCGAGGGAGTGCCGAAGGGGCAATGGGAGGCTGCCACAGCACTGAATTACACGAAAGCTAAAACCTGGCGAAGTATTATCCTGCCGCAAGCGGTGCCGCCAATCATTCCGGTACTGGGCAATTATTTAATTGTCATGTTTAAAGAAACGCCGATTCTATGCGCCATCACGCTGGTGGAGATGATGCTGACGGCCAAAAATATCGTGTCGCAGTCGTTCCGTGCATTTGAGCCGTATACGCTGGTCGGGATTCTGTTCCTGATCATCAGTTATATCGCATCTTTGCTTGTGCAAAGGCTGGAAAAACGTTTGAATCTGCAGCGTGGAAAATAAAGGAGGGAGTCTATTGAATGCCGTTGTGATCGATGAGCAAGCGGAAGCTTCGAAGGTACCGCAGCAGGGGAACAATCCCGCTACGGGTACCAAGCCGATTGTGAAATATACGGGCGTGACCAAGTCGTTTGGTGATCTCCAGGTGCTTAAAGGCATCGATCTGGAGATGCAGCCTGGAGAAAAGGTGGCTGTGATCGGTCCAAGCGGATCGGGCAAAACGACAATGGGCCGGATGCTGATGACGCTGGAAGAACCCACCGAAGGAACCATCGAGGTTGATGGCGAGCTGCTCTGGCATATGGAAGAGAAAGGGAAGCTGGTTCGGGCCAGCGAAAAGCATTTGCACCGGATGCGATGCAACGTCGGCATGATCTTCCAGCATTTTAATCTGTTCCCGCACATGAATGTACTTCGCAATGTGACGGAGGCCCCGCGTAAGGTGCTGGGTTTATCCAAGGAAGAGGCGGAGGAGCGGGCCGTCTCCATGCTAAGCAAGGTCGGTTTGGCCGACAAGCTGAAGATGTATCCGTCCAATCTGTCCGGGGGGCAGAAGCAGCGGGTTGCCATCGCCAGAGCGCTGGTCATGCGGCCGAAGGTAATGGTGTTTGACGAGGTCACCTCGGCTCTTGATCCGGAGCTGGTCGGCGAGGTGCTGGAGGTCATTCGGGAAATCGCGGATGAAGGCGAAATGGCCATGATGCTGATTACGCATGAGATGGATTTTGCGAAGGAAATCGCGGATCGGGTCATATTCGGAGCCGATGGAAGGATCGTTGAGCAGGGCACGCCGGAGGAGATATTCGATAATCCCCAGAGCGAGCGACTGCAGAGCTTCCTGCAGCGATTCCGTTCCAACGGAAATTAGTTCTGGAAAGAGGTGATGTATAGAATGGCTGTGGATACCGAAACCGAAATTGTTTACCGAAGACCGGAAGCACGGGATGGCACCCGGGTGTGGGAGCTCATACGCGACACCGGATCGCTTGATCTGAACTCCCCTTATTGTTACATGCTGCTTGGAGATTACTTCCATGATACCTGCATGATCGCCGAGCATGAAGGAGATATCATCGGTTTTATTTCCGCCTTCCGTTCTCCTCGTAATCCGGAGACGCTGTTCGTATGGCAAGTGGCCGTTGCTAATTCGCATCGGAGGCAAGGCATTGCCAAGGCGATGCTGACAGGTCTCATGAATCAGAAGGCATGCCATGGTGTCCGTTATATTGAAGCTACGGTATCGCCGAGCAACATGGCGTCCCGTCGTTTGTTTCTCGGTTATGCCGAGGAGAAATCCATTCCCAGCACCGTAACCGTAGGTTATGGAGCAGAGATGTTCCCTGATGGGACATCTCATGAAGATGAGCCGTTATTCGTGATTGGCCCCTTTTTCAATGACATTTAAACAAATGGAGGGAACTATGGACAACCAAGTCATGGAGAAACCGAAGCTTACTGTGTTTAACAAGCTGGAATCGGAAGTAAGAAGTTATTGCCGGAGCTTTCAGACCGTTTTCGACAAGGCACGGAATGCGAAGCTGTGGGATACGCAGGGCAATGAATACATTGATTTTTTTGCGGGAGCCGGTGCTTTAAATTACGGACATAACAATGAGAAGATTCGCGAGAAACTGGTCGACTACATTCTGAGGGACGGCGTCACGCATAGTCTGGATATGGCTACGGATGCAAAGGAAACGTTTCTGACCCGATTTCAGGAAGTCATCCTGAAGCCGCGCGGGTGGGATCACAAAGTGATGTTTCCCGGTCCGACCGGAACGAATGCCGTAGAGGCAGCGCTCAAAATCGCCCGCAAAGTGACGGGGCGCAGCACCGTTCTATGCTTCACGAATGCCTTTCATGGCATGTCGCTGGGATCGCTGGCGGTTACCGGCAATTCCTTCAAACGCCAAGGCGCAGGCGTGGATCTGAGCCATTCGGTATTTATGCCTTATGACGGTTACTTTGGCGATGACGTGGATACGATGGCATATATGGAGAAGCTTCTGGATGATCCGGGAAGCGGCATTCCGCTTCCGGCTGCGGTGATCGTCGAGGCGGTGCAGGGGGAAGGCGGATTAAACGCCGCCAGCCGGGAATGGCTGCAAAAGCTGACACGCATCTGTAAGGATAAGGGGATGCTGCTTATTTTGGATGATATCCAGATGGGCTGCGGCAGAACCGGGCCGTTCTTTAGTTTTGATGATGCCGACATTGAGCCGGATATCGTATGTCTCTCGAAATCGATTGGCGGCTTTGGCTTGCCGATGGCGATTACGCTGATCAAGCCGGAGATCGATATATGGGAGCCGGGGGAGCACAACGGTACCTTCCGGGGCAATAATCTCGGATTCGTGGCCGCGGCCGAAGCGCTGAATTATTGGAAAACGAAAGATTTTCAGCTCGATATCGGCATTAGGGAGAATCGGATTCGCCAATCATTGGAAGGCGTTGTGAAGGATTACCCTAAGCTCGTCGGCGATATTCGCGGCAGAGGCATGATTCAGGGGGTTGCTTTTGATAAGCCGGAACTTGCAAGCAGACTGTCCGAGATCGCTTTCGAGCAAGGATTGATTATGGAAACGTCGGGTCCGCACAGCGAAGTGGCAAAGCTGATGCCGCCGCTGACGATTGAAATGAACACATTGACACAGGGATTGGGGATATTTGAGAACAGTATGAAACAATTAGCTGCAGAGGAGAGGTTGTCATGATTGTTAAACATTTGGAAGAGATCGTGGATACCAAGGACGATATCGATACCAAGACATGGAATTCGAGAAGGCTGCTGCTCACCAAGGACGGCATGGGTTTCTCTCTCAATGATACCCTCATCAAGGCCGGAACGGAGACGCTGATCTGGTACAAAAACCACGTCGAAGCCGTGTATTGCATCGAAGGGGAGGGGGAGATCGAGGTTATCGGGGGTGAAACCTACCCGATATCCCCAGGGATGATGTACGCGCTGGACGGTCATGAGAAGCATTATTTGAGAGCCCGTTCGCAGATGCGGATGGTCTGCGTATTCAATCCGCCGCTTACCGGTGCTGAAGTTCACGATGAGGAAGGAACCTACCCGCTGCTCGCCCCAATTTCAGATTAAGGAGATGATATGCGATGAGTAATAATCATGTGTCGGCCCTTCAGGAAAAAGAACTGGACGTTTATCCTTCAAGAGTGCATGCGGAGCCCCGAATCCTAAAGAGACAGGATCCTGTCGTTCATTCCGAATGGAGTCCGGATGCAGCGTTAACGCAGGAGCAATCCGACTTCTATGAGCGCAACGGATATTTATTCCTGGAAGACTTTTTTGGTCGAGAGGAGCTGTCGAAATATCAGGCGGAAGCCCGCAGTTTGCAGGTAACGGCAAGAGAATCGGACAAGGATGAAGTGATCCGGGAGCCGGGCGGGAATGAAGTGCGGTCGGTATTCGCGGTGCATGAGAGCCATGAAGTGTTCAAGAAGCTATCCCAGCATCCGAGACTCCTGGCGATTATGGAATACCTCTTGGGAGGCGAGACGTATATCCATCAATCCCGAATTAATTACAAGCCGGGCTTTACGGGCAAGGAGTTCTATTGGCACTCCGATTTCGAAACGTGGCATGTCGAGGATGGCATGCCACGCATGAGAGCGTTGAGCTGCTCCATTGCCCTGGAGGATAACTACCCTTATAACGGACCGCTTATGGTTGTGCCGGGGTCGCATAAGGAATTCGTGGCCTGCATCGGCCAAACGCCGGAGGATCACTTCAAGGATTCCCTGCGTAAGCAGGAGTACGGTGTTCCGGATCATGACAGCCTGACAAGCATGGTGAAGAAAGGCGGTATCGACACGCCGGTTGGCAAAGCGGGCTCAATCGTGATTTTTGACTGCAACATTATGCACGGTTCGAACAGTAACATTACGCCGATGCCGCGCAGCAATATTTTCATGGTTTATAACAGCGTGGAGAACAAGGTCAAGCAGCCGTATTCGGGCCAGAAGCCAAGACCGGAGTATATCGCCACTCGTGATTCTCAATGATCTCGCTGACACTTATCGGTTCCATCATCGGCATCAACGTAGTCTATGTCTCGATCTTTTCGCTGCGGCTGATTCTGATGATCAAAGGCAGAAGGGGGATCGCCTCCCTTCTGGCCATGCTGGAGGTATTCGTCTACCTGCTCGGCCTCAATCTCGTCCTGCAAAATCTGGACAATCCTTTTAATATGGCGGCCTATTGCCTGGGCTTCGGCCTTGGCGTATATGCCGGCAGTCGGATCGAGGAATATTTGGCACTCGGATACATCGTGGTACAGGTTATCGTTAATTCCGTTGAGACGAACCTGGCGATGAACCTGCGGGAGAAAGGATATGGCGTGACCGCCTGGGAAGCGGACGGCAAGGATGGCAAACGGCTCGTGCTTCAAGTGCTCGTGAAACGGAAGAACGAGCGGCGGTTGATGGAGTCACTATCCAAAATGTCGCCGCAGGCGTTCATTATCTCCCATGAACCGAAAAGTTTCAAAGGCGGCTTCTGGGTACGATTGACGGAAGGACGCAAATTGAAATTGTAGAACACATGTAATAGGAAAGCCTGCCTTGGAACCCGATTCTGAAGCAGGCTTTTTGGGTGCAGTATTTGCCGGCCTGATACCCGATATGGGATTTCCGGATCAGGGGCGAGGGGCGATTGCCGCTATGCTTCGAGTCATTCAGGTAAGAACCAACTCCTGCTCACTCTGGTACCAAAAAAAAGCGTAGTCGGTCATCGCGGAGGAGCTTCCGAGCTGGCGCATCATGGCGGCAATATTTCCACGATGGTACGTGCCGTGGTTCACGACATGAAGCATAATCTCGGACAGGCGGGTATCCCGGATCCCGGCATAAGGATTATCCAATCGGATGATCCGTTCCAGGTCAGGATTATGGCTGAGAAAAGCCGTGAATCGCTCTGACAGCTCGATAAACCGGAGGTTTAGGTCCTCCAGTGAAATGGACTCAAGCTCGTCTCGGAGCTGGAAGGCCTCCGTTAAAGCATGGTTCATGTCCATTCCGGATAAAATGTTCATCCATCCGAGATCCGCCGTGTAGATGTGAATCAACGCTTCGGATACGGTTGGGAAAATGCTCGTTATTTTCCGATTGTACAATTCGCCCGGCAGTTCCAGCAGGCGGTTGAATATCGCTTGGTTGGCCCATACATGGTACTCATACATTTTGACAGGATAGTTCATCGTGATCGTCCCCTTTGGCTTCGTGTTTTGCTTTCTTGGGAACATTGTAAATAAAAAAGTATGACAGCGGACTGTCATACTTATGCGTAAACCTTCAGCATTTTTTCTAATTTGGATTGCATGCGCGTCCTTAAGTCAGCGGGCTCAATGATCTCGATATCCTCGCCAAAGCTCAGCAGGGTAGACCAGAACCACCAGGAATCCGGATGTTCGACCTTGAACGTGAGACGGAGCGAGCCGTCATCATGAAATTCCCGCTGCACATCATAGAATTGATCCATTGCTTTGGCCAAGGCCCGGGGGGATACGTGAAGGATAACTTCTATCGCATCGGATGAAGGTTTCCAGCTGTGCTGCTCCCCTCGGTGGAACGGATTCTGCTCTTGAAGATGGGGCCCGTGCGTGTGCTCCTCTGAATGCTGATGTTGAAAGGGCTCGGCGGATGGGGACAGCTCCGACATTCTCGAAATCCGGAATTCGCGGTAATCGGCTCTGGTTCTGCAGAAGCCGTACAAATACCAGGATCCGAATTTATACATGAGTCGCAGAGGTTCGACTTTACGGCGAATGCGTTCATTCTTGGCGCTTATGTATTGAAAGGAGATCACATGCTTGTCGGTAATGGCGCGGCGAAGGAGACGGAGGCTTTCGTTGTAAGAGCGCCAGCTCCCGATATCCATGGACAATCCCTGCGATGCGGAATTGCCGGAACGGTCTATGGTTTGCAGACGCTGAATGGTATCCATGGCCCGTTCATCCTCAAACACCGTTGACATGCTGTGCAGGATGGTGATCAGGGCGCTGACATCGTAAGAGCCGAGCAAGCTTTTGTCCATCTTGTATTGCTCCATAATGCCATACCCGCCGTTCACCCCTTGATACGATACAACCGGAATGCCGGCTGCGCAGATCGCATCGATGTCGCGGTATATGGTTCTTTGGGACACGTTATATTTCTCTGCCAGGGCAGACGCGGACAGGATCTCGTTGTTCAGCAGCATGTAAATCATGGATATGAGCCGCTCCAGTTTCATATCGGTTCAACTCCTCCTGTCTGTTTGGGATCTATTCTCCAATGATTCCGTATTATATCATAGGTTTTATGAATATACTGCAGGCGATAGTTCGTTCATGCGGAGTGGCCGGAACCTGACCGGCAGTTGTTCCATTCCCACCCATTTTGCCGTACAATATAGGAAATCCCATAATACAAGGAGAGTGAGCCTCATGGCCCGTACCAAAACGCAAAAATCGCTCCGCAAAGCGGAACGTGCCGGAACATGGTCAGCCGTCTCGATGAGAAAGACCAACGAAGATTACAGTTCGCTGTCACAGCATGTGAGAGTGAAGCCGACGAAACAGGAACAATTGAATAAGATTAAGCACAGAAAGCGGATCGGAGACGATGGCGCTTTTTTTGTTGGTTTCGGAGGATGTGATATAGTACGCTAGAGAGGTTAGTTCGGAATGGAGGTTTATGATGGCGAAGCAAAAATATTATGTAGTCTGGGTAGGTAAAGTGCCCGGAATTTATACAAGCTGGGGCGAATGCCAACAGCAGGTCAATCAGTTTACAGGTGCGAAGTTCAAGGCGTTCGAATCCCGAAGCGAAGCGGAACAGGCTTATGCGGCAGGTTATAAAAATTACTGGGGGCAGCAGTCCGGAAGCAAGCCCGGCAGCTCAGGCTCCAAGAGCTACAAGCGCATCAGCGCATCAGCCGCTGAAGAACCGGGCGAGATCGATTATGACAGCATCTCCGTAGATGTGGGGACGCGAGGAAACCCTGGACCTGTCGAGTATAAAGGCGTGGATACGCAGACGGGAGATATTCTGTTCTCGTGCGGACCGATTTCGAAGGGAACGAACAATCTCGGAGAGTTTCTGGCCATCGTCCACGCGCTGGCTTACCTGAAGAAAATGGGCAGCACCAAAACGGTGTACAGTGATTCCATGAATGCACTCAAATGGCTGAAGCAGAAGAAGGTGGCCACCACGCTTCCGCGCGACGCGTCAACCCAAGAGATCTGGGATCTGGTGGACCGGGCCGAGCACTGGCTTCGAACCAATACATATGAGAACAAGGTGCTGAAATGGCAAACGAAGAGCTGGGGAGAGATTAAGGCCGATTACGGGCGCAAATAAAGAGGGATTACAGAAGAGAAACGTCCGAAGTTTTATAAAAAGCCGTAGTTTTATAGCAACGTATTTATCGCGTCTGGGCGGCACCTTACAATAAGCGAAGACAGGGAGGAGGCTTCCTTGTCTTCGCTTTTTTGATATGCCATTGACCCTAGGATTCAAGTGCAAAAAAATCCAAATCAACGCATGTGGATAATGCAAACTAAGGACGCTTACTTCACACCGGAAGGACTGTGTATAACATTATGAATGGCTTCGTTATACACAGAGTTATAAACATTATCCCCGTTCATTCTGCACAAATCGAATTTCGATCATATATTTCATGGTAGTTATCCAGCGTTTGTGAACAAATGTGGAGAAGTGCAAGCATAACTCCCCATTAACTGGTGGGAGGAGACCGGTTATCCCCAAAACCGGAGGTAGCCGTTACGCTTGCAGTGGATCTATCCACAATAGGGCGACTGTTATACCGTGAGCTTAGCCACGAGTACACTTCACCTTATTCCTTCTCGCGGACCTGCTTATAGTATTGATTGGGGGACATACCGACATATTTTTTGAACACCTTGCTGAAATAGAACGGATCCTCCAGGCCGGTCAGATAACCAATCTCCCCAAAGCTGAGGTGGGTGGCCTCGATTAACTCCTTGGCATGATTGATTCGAACCTGATTCACATAGCGCATGATCGTATGGCCGGTAAGCTTGACGAACACTCGATTGATGTAATCATAGTTGCATTCGAATCGCTGCTCGATCTCCGAGCTGATGATTTTCTCGGCGTAATGTTCATGGATGTAGTCGAGCAGTGCATGCACCTTCATATAAGACTTGGTGTGCGGGCTGTTCTTCTCCAGCTCATCGAACAGGCTCTCACGGGACAGCTCGATCAGCATTTCCATGAATTTGAGCGCGGTCAAACTGCGGTTAAAGTGCTTCCGTCTGTATAGCTGCAGCATTTCGCCGAGGGCATGGTACATGTGATGAAGGCTTTTTTTCTGGGTTAGCGTGCAGGTCTTGGGGAAATATAGCTGCCTGCTGTCATCTTTGCCTGCCGTTTGGTTCTCCCCCATGATCCATTGCTTGGCTAGCAAGGACAAGGGCCGCTCGGGGGCTTGATGAATATCGGGGTGTTCAAAATGAATATAGTAGTAGTCACAGGGACGTTTCTGTGTTCCCTCGTGGTCCAGATGCGGTTCAAGGACCAGTAAGTCGCCTTTCTTGAGCACATGGGAAACGCCGTTCTCCCGCATATGAAGCTCGCCGCTCTTCACGAAATACAGAATATACTCGTGTGTGTTCCGCTTGAAATGAATCCAGGGGTTCTTGTAGGAGACAAACCCCATCAGTTTGATCCTTGGCACATAGTCAGCGTTCATCGATAGCACGAATTCCACCCTCTCTCCCAAAAAAACGCGAAGTCGTTTTTGTACAAAAAGAGTAACTTTCACACATTCCCGTTCATTGTAACACAGCCTATACTTGGGATGAATGTATAAGAGGTCGCTTTATTTCAATATTAAAGGAGGCCACTACCCTTGGCTAATATCAATGTAACGGTATGGAATGAATACCGGCACGAGAGACATAATGATCAGATCGCTAAGATTTACCCTGAAGGCATCCACCGTACGATTGCTGATTTTCTGGGAAAGGATGCACAGTTCGTTGTACGCACCGCCGTACTGGATGATCCGGAACACGGCTTGACGGATGAGGTGCTCGCTTCAACGGATGTTCTGATCTGGTGGGGGCATGTGGCTCACGGCGAAGTGCGGGATGATATCGTGGAAAAAGTGCGCCAGCGCGTACTGGACGGCATGGGGATCATCGTGCTGCATTCCGGTCACGGCTCGAAGATCTTCCAGCGCCTTCTCGGCACGAATACAGGCGCACTGAAATGGCGCGATGACGGTGAGAAGGAGCGGTTATGGATCATCGATCCCAGCCATCCGATTGTTAGCGGACTTGGAGAATATATCGAGGTTCCGCAGGAAGAAATGTACGGTGAGCGCTTTGAGATCCCGGCACCGGATGAACTGGTGTTTGTCTCCTGGTTCGAAGGTGGCGAGGTATTCCGCAGTGGC
This sequence comes from Paenibacillus sp. FSL K6-1330, assembly GCF_037976825.1. Taxonomy (NCBI): domain Bacteria; kingdom Bacillati; phylum Bacillota; class Bacilli; order Caryophanales; family Paenibacillaceae; genus Paenibacillus; species Paenibacillus sp. FSL K6-1330. The sequence continues at coordinate 6,589,405 of NZ_CP150269.1, read as the reverse complement.
TGCTGTTACAAGCGCGGACGCGGCAAGCTGTTCTATTTTAGACCGGGACATGAAGCATTTCCGACCTATCATCAACCTGAAATTCAGCAGGTAATTACGAATGCCGTGGCCTGGGCGGCACCGATCCAAGGTGCGAAAGCTTCTTATGGCCGGGTATCTCCGCTGGAATACAAAGCATTCATCTAAAGTTTTGCCTCGCTAGACGACATCCGTATGAGGGTTGAAGTACACCCCTTGGAATGGAGATTGGATTAAACCTTGGGTTTAACCGATTTAAATTCTTAGGGGTGTATTTTTATTGGCTGAAGGCACAGAGCTTATCCGATTTAACGGGCATGTCATTCGTAAACGGTAAAGCTGCAGAATCAGGGATCATCTCTGAGAGAAATCAGTATATAGGTGCCAGAGGATTGGTGCATCCGACATTTTATGCTATATTAATCTGAAATTCGAGTGAAAATGGGTGAGCCAGTCATGAACTATTGGATGGATCGTTTGCATGCCATGGAACTAAAGACTAAGCTGATGCTGCTGTTTCTTCTGATTGCGGTCATCCCTCTCGCAGTGTTAGGTATTTTCTCCATTCGTAAAGCCTCTAGTGAAATCCAGACCAAAGCCAATGAAATCATTCTGGAAAACCTATCTCAAATCAACTACAGCCTTAATTACTTCGTCGAAGATATTGAACAGCTGTCCATGTATCTGTACAGCAACAAAGACATTCAGGATATTCTGTCCAAGCCGGCTGCTCGAAGCGTGGAAGAGAAATACCGCGACCAGCAGACGGTCGCTGCCATTTTGAACAGCTTCCTCGGTTTTAAATCATGGGATATCCAGCTGTATGTGCTCGGAGAGAACGGAGACCGTTACTTTACGGGAAAATTTATACCAAGCTCCTATCTACGTTATAACGCGGATTGGGGGCTTTTTCGTAAAGCAAGGCTGGCAGGTGGCGATGTTGTCTGGGATAGCCATTATTCCTTGAAAAAATTCGAGGATTACGGGACGGTCCTCAGCTCTGGCCGATTACTTAAGCAGATTGATACCGGCAAACCGCTGGGGTATTTCATCGTGGACATTATGGAGCCTGCCCTCGCGGATAAATATGAAAGGGCTTACCGGTATGACGGGGGAGAAGTGTATCTTTTGGATGACAAAGGATATATCATTTCCAGCCATCTCTCCAAACTGGAGGTCGGCACGCGCCTCGAGAAACCTTACCTTTCCACCATTCTGCAAGAAAGAAAGGGATTCTTCCGAATAATGGAACAGGATATTGAACATATGGTGATTTATGATACATCCGATACCCATGGTTTTAAATTGATCAATGTGGTTCCTGTAAGCGCTTTAACCGGTGAGAGCGCCAGCATTCGCAATTTCACGATATTCATTGTCATATTCGGAGTGTTGATCTCTTACTGCACGGCCTTCTTGCTGTCCGATTACATTACCCGACCGCTCCACAAGCTGCGTCGACTAATGAGGCAGGTTGAGAAGGGAGACCTTGAGGTCACCTTCGATTCGAAGTACCGGGATGAGGTTGGTCATCTTGGCGGAAGCTTTAACCGGATGCTTCAGAGGATCAAGGAATTGATTAACCAGGTGTACGAGAAGCAGCTAAAGGTGCAGGAGGCGGAGATCAAAGCGATTCATGCCCAGTTCACCCCCCATTTTTTGTACAATGCGCTGGATTCCATTAATTGGATGGCGCGGATTCACAGGATCGAGGTGATCAGCAGCATCGCGGTTTCGCTGGGCAGCCTGCTGCGCTTCAGCATCCGGCGAGGAAATACCGTTATCCCCATTCGTGAGGATATGCAGCAAATTCGCAATTATCTGACAATCCAAGAAATTCGTTATCGGGATAAAATTACGATTTCGGTGGAGATCGAAGAAGGCATTCTGGATTTATGCATCCCCAAATTGCTAATTCAGCCGCTGGTGGAGAATGCGATCAACCATGGACTCGAGATGAAAGCCGGTCAGGGTAGTCTGCTTATCTCCGGCCGATTGGCGGGAGAGCGGGTGCTGTTCGTGGTGGAGGATAACGGACTCGGGATAGCTCCGGATAAACTGCAGCGCATCCTGCGGGGAGAGTACGTTTCCGGTGAGGAGACCAGCACGACCGGAATCGGACTTCATAATCTCTTGCGGAGGCTGGAACTGCATTTTGGACATGCCTACGTTCTGCATATTGATAGCTTGCCGGGTCAAGGGACTAAGGTCAGTCTAAGTATACCGATTATACGGGAGGCGGTAAGCGATGTTTAAAATTCTGATTGCCGATGATGAATGGATGATCCGCGAAGGATTGAAGCAGACGATCAATTGGGAGGCACTGAATTGTGTTCTGGTCGGTGAAGCGGCGGACGGAGAACAGGCTGTGCAGCAAATTCAGGCGTTTCAACCGGATATTCTCATCTCTGACATTCGAATGCCCGGCATGGACGGTCTTGAGTTGGCATGGTCCGCCCAGGAGTTCTGTCCAGAGCTGAAGGTGATTTTTCTTACCGGATTTGATGACTTTGTTTATGCCCAGCAGGCGATCAAACTCAAAGCCTCCGATTTTGTGTTAAAGCCGACAGATCCCGATACGTTGGTAAAGGCAATTGACAAGGTATGTAAGGAGCTTGTCCGGACGAGGCAGCATGCCAGCGTGATGGAGCAGCTGCAGAGTTGGAAAAGGGATAGGGAATCACTCGTTGTTCAGAAGCTGATTCATGACAGCATGCTCGGAATCACGGATACGGTCTCCTTGGAGATGCTGAAGGAATGGCTGGAGGAGACTGCCGGCTTACAGAAGATACGGGTTGCCGTGGTACAGATGGAGGAAGAAGGCGAGGAGCGGCGGCATGAGCGGTGGCTGCATATAAAGGAACGGTTGTATGCCCGCATTTACGGTCCCTTGATTATGATAGATGAACTGCAAAGAGCGTGCATTATTCCCGATGACGAAGGGGCAGTGGGCATGTTGAAGGAAACCGTCACCGGATTTGGCAAAGCGCTGGTCTATGTCGGGGTAAGTCTCTCATATGGGGGGCTTGAGCAGCTGGACCGAGCATATCAGGAAGCGTTAGAGGTTGTCAGGCATAGAGCAGCAAGTAAACAGAGCGGGGTGTCCGTATACGGTGACATCGAACATCTGGATAATGCTGCCGTGCATTTTGCCGAAGGGTTCCGGCAAGTAGAGGCGTATATCCAGCATAATTTTAACGAAGATATCAGCCTGCAACAGCTGGCTGCCCGGTTTCACTTGAGCGAGGCGCATTTCAGCCGTCTGTTCCGCAAACGGCTTGGTGTAAGCTTTATAGAATATTTAACCCGGTTAAGAGTAGAGCAGGCAAAGAGATTGCTGGGGGACGAGAATGTGAGAATTTATGAGGTTTCGCTTGCCGTGGGGTATCAGGATTCCCGTTATTTCAGTCAAATTTTTCGTAAATATACTGGAGAAACGCCGACGGAATATCGTAAAAGAATGCTGGAATCACATGGAATGTAATATTTGTGTAAGAAAATTGGATGAAGAAGGCCTTTGAAAGCTAAAGGCCTTCTTTTTTAAACGCTTACATTCACGCAATTAAGCAAAAAATTAAACATTTATGCAATTTTGTCTCGTTGAGAGGTGGAAGCCTGACAGGTATAGTAAATTCGTGGAAGGGAAAATAACACAAAAATAAGGGGGATACAAAAAAATGGTGAAAAGATGGCTTACCGCAATCGCTAGTGTGATCATTTTGTTAGGTGTTATTACAGCTTGTGGTGCTCCTGCGACCGAAGGCAAGGGGGAGTCCGATTCCTCGAATTCCAATTCGAATTCCAGCGCGGGTACGGGAAAGCTGACCATTTATTCGCCGAATGCAGCCGAAATCAACAACCCGATTATCAAAGAGTTTCAGGATCGGACAGGTATATCCGTGGATCTGATCTCCGGCGGTACAGGGGAATTGCTGAAGCGTGTGCAGGCTGAGGCAAGCAATCCGCTCGGGGATATTTTTTGGGCAGGAGGAGCCGATTCCTTGGCATCATTTAGCGAATATTTCGAGCCGTATCAAACAAACGAGAAGGGTGATATTTTCCCGGGCTATCTGGATCCGTCCAACTATTGGACACCGTTTAACGCTCTCCCGATGGTAATCACTTACAACAAAGAGCTGGTATCCGAGGATGAGCTGCCTGCATCTTGGGAGGATCTGCTGGATCCCAAGTGGAAGGGGCAGATTGCATTTGCCGATCCAGGCAAGTCGGGCTCCTCCTATACGCAATTGGTGACCATGCTGACGGCTTTTGGTAAGGACGACGAGCAGGGGTGGGAGTATGTCAAGAAACTTGTGGCCAATATGGACGGCAAAATTTTGTCGGGTTCCAGTCTGGTCCAACGCGCGGTACCTGACGGTGAGTTTGCTCTCGGCATCACACTGGAAGATGCTGCGCTGCGGTACATGGAAGGCGGCTCGCAGATCGGCATTATTTATCCGAGCGAAGGCACTTCGGCTGTACCTGATGGGGCTGCAATCATCAAAGGAACCAAAAATCCGGATGAAGCGAAGCAGTTTATTGATTTTATTGTCAGCAAGGATGTGCAGGAACTGGTGCAAAAGGAGTTTAAGCGCCGCTCGGTTCGAGATGATGTAGAACCGGTGGAAGGCTTGCCTCAGACTGCGGACATCGAACTGGTTGATTACGACTTTAGCTGGGCTTCAGATAACAAAGAAGCCGTTATCAGTAGATTCAACGATATTATGATGGGCAAGGAATAGAGCACAAAGGTGGGGGGATGGCTGGCTGATCCGTGGGCAGTCGTCCTCTCGGATATGGAGGCATTCATGAGTCAAGTGGTATTCGATCATGTTACAAAATACTTTGGAGAGAACAAGGCGGTTAATGATGCGCATTTTTCAATAAACGAAGGGGAGTTTTTTACCCTGCTGGGACCGAGCGGCTGTGGGAAAACCACTCTTCTCCGAACGATTGCCGGCTTCTATAAACAAGAGGAAGGGGATATCTACTTTGGCAGCCGAGTCATTAATGACGTGCCTACCCATGAGCGCAATATCGGGATGGTATTTCAGAATTACGCGATCTTCCCCCATTTGAGTGTGTTTGACAATGTGGCCTACGGGCTTCGCGCCCGGAAAATTTCGAAACGGGACATCGAGAGCCGGGTGATGGAAGCGCTGGAGATGGTGGAGCTGGCCGATCTCCGAGACAGGATACCCGGTAACATGAGCGGGGGACAGCAGCAGCGGATTGCTCTGGCAAGAGCAATTGTCATCCGTCCCGCACTGCTGCTAATGGACGAGCCGCTGTCCAATTTGGATGCCAAGCTCCGGGTGAAAATGCGGACCGATATCCGTCAATTGCAAAAGGAGCTTAATATCACCACTATTTATGTGACGCATGACCAGGAAGAGGCGCTCGCCGTTTCGGACCGGATCGCAGTACTGAGCGAGGGAGTCATCCAGCAGATCGCTTCCCCGAGGGACATCTATCAATACCCCCGGAATCAGTTCGTGGCCAATTTTATCGGTACTTCCAACTTTCTGGAAGGAACCTGCACGCCTGAATCGGGCGGTGACGACGGGATCGGAACAATACGATTGCTCGGCAAAGAGACGCAGCTGCCAATCAAACAATCTTATTCAGGCAAAGTGATTTTTTCAATTCGTCCCGAGCGGGTGCAGATCAGCGCGGAACCAAGTCCCACTTTTGCTTTTGAAGGAATCGTTCAAGCTGTCAGCTTCTTGGGCGATAAGGTGAGTTACTTAATGAAGCTTGAGGACGGGACCTTTATCGATGTACATGATTATCCGGGCAAAACCCTAAGTCTGTTTCAGGAGAAGCAACGGTTGTTTCTGGATTTTCAGCTTCAACGGTCCGTTATGTATGACAGCGTTGGCCTGGAGGTGATCTATCGTGCAGGCGAAGCTTAAGCCCGTCGGGTCTCCGACCGTTGGACAGCGTCTGCTGCTCAGAAGATGGGATTTCTGGACGTTTGTAACCGTATGTGTGTATATCTTCATGCTGGTGTTCATTATTTACCCGCTGGTGTCCCTGCTGTTAAACAGCTTTATCGGCAAGGACGGGAGCATAACCCTGCAGAACTACCTGGATTTCTTTCAGCTCAAGTATTACCATCAGGCTCTGCTGAACAGCTTTCTTGTATCAGCGTTGGCAACCGTGCTGGCGATTCTGATCGGCACCCCGCTAGCCTACATCGCAACAAGATACGACATCAAATGCAAAGGCTTGATGCAGATGATGGTGATTATGTCTCTGCTATCTCCGCCATTTATCGGAGCGTATTCATGGATTTTATTGATGGGCAATAACGGCTTTGTTACGAGGTTCATCCGGGAGTTGGGGATTGATATTCCTTCTATCTACGGCTGGCACGGGATTGTCATCGTATTTGCCCTGCAATTCTACCCTCATATTTTCCTGTATGTATCCGGTGCACTCAAGACGATCGATACTTCGTTGGAAGAAGCATCCGAGAGTCTGGGAATGACAGCATGGAATCGTTTGCGAACCGTGACGCTGCCGCTCATATTTCCTACGCTGTCGGCAGGGGCACTGATGGTATTTATGGCTTCATTTGCCGATTTCGGCACGCCAATGCTGCTTGGGCAGGGCTATAAAGTGCTGCCGATTCTGGCCTACGAGCAATTTATCAGTGAGATGGGCGGCAATCCCGCAATGGCCAGCACGCTGAGTGTTGTCATGATCTTTTTCTCAACGGCCGTTTTGTTTGGTCAGCGGTATTTTGTATCCCGCAAAAATTATTCCATGACCGGCATGCGAACCCCGACAGTGAAGAAGCTGAAGCGGATGCCAAAGGTTCTGTTGACCGTGCTGGCATTTATTCCAGCCTGTATATCCATTATGCCCCAGCTGACCGTGCTTGTGACCTCCTTCCTTGCGAAAAAGGGACCGGTGTTCCATAGCGGATTCAGTCTAGACAGCTATAAAGAAGTGTTCTTCCGTGTGCCCAAAGCGATCATGAATACGTACTCTTACTCTGTGTTGTCCATCATCGTCATGGTTATTGCTGGCATGCTCATCGCTTATATTCTCGTGCGGCGAAGGTCCAAATTCACGGCTTTTATCGACGGCATCATTATGATTCCCTATATCATGCCGGGCACCGTGCTTGGTATAAGTCTGATCATTGCCTTTAACAAGCCGCCGATAGTGCTGACCGGAACATGGATCATCCTTGTCATTGCCTACGTGATACGAAAAATCCCGTACACGATCAGGTCGAGTACGGCGGTTCTTCACCAGCTGGACCGAAGCGTGGAAGAGGCTTCGATCAGCCTTGGCGTGCCGCCGATGAAAACTTTCTTCAAAACGACGGGCCGGCTGATGGCGCCAGGCGTTATATCCGGAGCCATCCTCAGCTGGATTACAACGATTAATGAATTAAGCTCCACGCTTGTTCTGTATTATGGAGCAACGGCGACCATATCCGTCACGATCTACAGTGAGGTTTTTACCTCCAATTACGGCACCGGCGCCGCACTTGCCTCTATTCTTACGGTGACTACGCTTATATCGCTGCTGATTGCGAACAAGTTGTCGGGCAGCAAGGGGTTGTCCTTGTAACTTATGCTTGCGATGCTCGATTTGGTAGTTCTCCTTCAATATTGCTTCCTTTTATAATGTAAAAAAAGGAGGGGTGCATGCTGGAGCGGAAAAATCGGATTTGGAGCAAGAATGGGCTGATCTGGATTGTCTTTGTACTGATTATTGCCGGAAGTCTGGTCGTTTACTCGACTTATTTCCGGCGGCTCGGGCATCCGCCGGAGCAGAGAATCAAGGAAATTGAGCGAATGGAATGCTGGATTTACAGCAGTGAATGGGAACCGATACTTAAGTCCTTGCAGGCTCGTTATCATGAAGTGGAGATGAATGTGCGCACCTTCCAATCGTATGAGGCGCTGCATTCGGAATTGTCAGCTGCCATCTCTGCAGGACGTGCTCCGCAAATTGCGGAATTGAACAATGCCTACGGTCTGGCGGAATGGGCAGAAGACGGGGCGCTCGTGCCCATCAAACTGCCAGGTGAGACAACGGACCTAACGGCTTCAGCCCGCAATGCGTTCACGTTTCAAGGTAAGCTGTGGGCGATGCCTGCCGGTGCATCGATTCCGGTACTTTACTATAATCAAGACAAGCTTCGAAACGCAAGTTTTCAGAGAGAACTGGAATTTGCGGATCTTGAGCAATTAAATGAAGAGATTTCAGGCTGGGTGAGAGGTCTGAACCATCGCAATGCGTCCATTAAGTGGAAGCAGGTAATGGCTGTGGATGAGAATTTGGCCTTTGTTTTTTTGAATATGTGGGGCCATCCGGCAGAAGAGGAGAGGGGAGAGCGGCTGCTTGAACTTCTCGGGGCATGGAACAGGCTGGTGTTTGATTCCGGTGTGATGTTTCCTCTGGAGCACCGACTGGCTCTGAGTGAATTCATGGACGGACAGATTCTGCTTCTGGTATCAAGCTCGCAACATATGCAGTGGATGGATAAGTATATTGCAGGCAAGTTCAATTATGGCGTAGTTCCTCTGCCGGGAGCAGTGGACCAAGGGGTCTCGCCGGGCTTTAGCGCTTTCGCCGTGCTTGCCGGGGGAGGCAACAGAGAACTGGCGCAGGAGCTTGTTAACCACATCGCTTCCCCGTATATACAGGACACTTTGCTGGATGCGACAGGCTATATGCCGGTCCGTCAAGACAGCCTGGACTCGCTGGCGCGGCAAACAGCGGAGGGGACCCGTTATAACATGTTGTTACGGCTGGTCGGGAATGATGACGGGATTGCACCAATGTCTGACGATTACAGACGTTGGAACCGAATCGATGAAACACTGAAAGCCTTGGAGATAGAGCGTAGACCGGATCTGGAGCAGAAGGCGGCCGATCTGCTGCCCCTTCTTCCCTGATCTGTCATACAGAGATTGGAGAACGAGATCATATGCGGGGGAGCTCCGTGGGAGGGATATGAAAACATGATGAAAGTGCAAAATTTGTCGATACAGGGGAGCGGTATCTGGAACGAGGATGCGCTTATTATCAACGATCAGCTGCAGATATACGGCGTTATAGACGGTGCCACTTCGTTGGTGCCGTTTCGAGGCTCAGAGGGGGAGACTGGCGGACGGATTGCCTCGCAGTTGTTAAAGCGATACTTTGAGCAGATTTCACCGGAAGAAAAGCGTAATCTGGAGCAGTTGACCCGTGAGGCCAATCGCATATTGGGAGTGGAAATGCAGGCGCACGACATACCGACCGATTCCAAGGATCAGTTATGGACGGCGGGAATTGCAGTGATCCGGATTACTGACCATTATATCGAATATGCTCAATCAGGCGACTGCATGATTATGGGTGCCTATGCTGACGGGTCTGTGCGCATGGTGACACGGGACCATGTGGCGCATATTGATTATGAATCCAAGCTAATCTGGGAACAGGCCGTCCTGGCCGGAGTCCAGTCGAAGGATCAATTATGGGAGTTGGTGAAGCCCCGCATTCTCAAGAATAAAGAAAAAATGAATACGGCCAGAGGCTACTCCGTTCTGAATGGACGCTCGGACGCGGAGGATTTCATTGAGTACGGCAAGATTAACCGGATTCAGCTTGAGGAGCTGCTGCTCCATACCGACGGACTCTATTATCCTGAAAAATTGGTGAATGGGGGCAGATGGACCTCCGAGGAAATTTTGTTCCGCAATATTAAGTCGCGGGGACTGAAAGAGTATGCCGATTGGCTGGTGGCGTTGGAACATAGCGATCCGGAATGTATTACCTATCCACGATTTAAATTGTCTGACGATAAATCTGCGGTTTTGATCAGACTGGGGTAACCTTAGTTCAAGATATATGCCAGCTCCAACTCGCTATCGAATTTTGTGTCAGATCACGTTATAATGTACCCAATTCGGTTACGACATAAATAAAAGTGGGTTGGATCATGGATCAGGATAAACAGCGCCTAAGCATTGAGGCGGCAAGATTGTACTATATGTCGGATTACAGCCAGCAGGATATCGCGACAAGACTCGGCGTTTCACGTCCTACGGTCTCCAGGCTGCTTCAGCACGCCAAGGAGCAGGGCTATGTGCAGATCAGCATTGTGGACCCTCTCGAGGACCTGGACGCTTTGGGCGAAGGAGTGAAGAAGAAGTACGAACTGGAACAGGTGCTGGTGAGTTATTCCCCCATCAATGAATACCGCGAAATTCAGAAGCATATCAGCAAAAGGGCAGCCGATTACCTTCACGAAACGGTTCAGGATGCTGATATTATCGGCGTGACCTGGGGAACGACCATGCATGCCGTGGCACTTCAGCTGCAGCAGAAGCCCGTTCGGGGCGTAGAGGTCGTGCAGTTGAAGGGCGGTGTCAGCCACTCGCATGTGAACACGTACGCCGCCGAGATTGTCAATCTTTTTGCTGAGGCGTACCACACGATGGCGAGATATTTGCCGCTGCCCGTCATCTTTGATACCACTGAGCTGAAAGAAATGGTGGAGCGAGACCGGCATATCCAGCGGATTATCCAATTAGGCAAACAAGCCAACATCGCCATGTTCACGGTCGGTACTGTTCATGAGGACGCACTTCTGTTTAGGCTCGGCTATCTTAGCAAGGAAGAACAGAAGCTGCTGCAGAAGATCGGTGCGGGCGATATTTGCTCTCGTTTTTTTGATGCGGAGGGCAGGGTGTGCAGCGAGAATATTAACAATCGTACGGTGGGCATCGATTTGGATGATCTTCGGCACAAGGAGAAATCCATTCTCGTCGCAGGCGGGCAGCGAAAGGTAGATGCCATTCGAGCGGCGCTGGTCGGTAAATATGCAAACATTCTGGTGACGGACCAGTTCACGGCGCAAGCCTTGTTATCATGAAATGCTCAACTTGATGTGGATAATGAAATAGACACCTCGTTTTAGGGAGATTTGAAGCCGATACAGCTTCGCGCTCGCCTGGATGAGGTGTTTTTTAATGCGTTGAAATTAGCTCTCTATACAGGAAGAGGGGCTTCTTTTCTGTTTATGTTTACCTTGATCGGGTATAGAGCATAGTAAAAGGAATGAATTGTTAGATTATTCCTGAATGATGAATTGTCGATCAGCGAACAATGATATATATCATTGCAATAAATGGGAATGAACATATTTTCAATATGCATTTTACATATGTTCAGGTCTGTGATATGATGGTCCCGTCTAAATGATTAAGCGTTATGATAGCGCTTTTACAAGATTGCAAAAAAAACAGATTAAGGAGTGTTTTAACCAGATGAATATAGCAGGAATGATCGACCACACGCTCTTGAAGGCGGATGCAACCCAAGCCGAGATTACGAAAATTACGGATGAGGCCAAAAAGTACGGATTTGCTTCGGTTTGTGTGAACCCGACTTGGGTATCCTACTGTGCTGAGCAGCTAGCGGACACCAACGTCAAAGTATGCACGGTCATCGGTTTCCCACTGGGAGCTGCGACATCCGCGGTAAAAGCTTTTGAAGCGAAGGACGCTATCGCTAACGGGGCCAAAGAGGTTGATATGGTCATCAACATTGGAGCGCTTAAAGATCGTAACGATGAGTTTGTACTGAACGATATTCAGGCTGTAGTGGACGCGGCGAAAGGCAAAGCTCTGGTTAAAGTCATCATTGAGACAAGCCTTCTGACGGAGGAAGAAAAGGTGCGTGCAAGCAAGCTGTCTGTGCAAGCGGGAGCCGATTTCGTGAAGACGTCAACAGGGTTCTCCACGGGCGGAGCGACGCCGGAAGACGTTGCCCTGATGCGCAAGACCGTTGGCGAGAACACCGGTGTGAAGGCTTCCGGCGGCGTACGCAGCAAGGAAGACATGGACCGCATGATTGAAGCGGGTGCAACGCGTATCGGTGCGAGCTGCGGCGTGAAAATCATGGAGGGCGGCCAATCCAGCTCATCCTACTAATGTCTTGGCCATTTTCGATTGTCGATGATTCGGTAGCCGAGTAATATCAAAAAATTCACCTATGGGGGAGCAACGACGATGAAATATTTAATCGCCATACTAGGTTTGCTGGTCGTATTCGGTCTTGCGTTCCTTGTCAGCAATGATAAGCGCCACATCCGTTACCGTCCGCTGGCTGTCATGATTGGGCTGCAGCTGATCCTTGGATTTATACTGCTGAACACCAATGTCGGCGAGTATCTTGTTAAAGGGATAGCGAATACGTTTAAAGCGTTGCTTGACTACGCCGGAGCCGGAATCGGGTTTGTATTTGGCGGCTTTGCCATTGAAGGTGATGGTCCGTTCTTCTTGAATGTCCTGCTGCCAATCGTGTTTATTTCCGCTTTGATTGGTATACTTCAATATATTAAGGTACTGCCGTTTATCGTAAGATATATCGGTCTCGTCTTGAGTAAAGTCAACGGCATGGGTAAGCTGGAGTCTTACAATGCGGTAGCTTCAGCGATCCTGGGGCAATCCGAAGTGTTTATTTCGGTAAAAAAACAGATCGCGTTAATTCCGAAGCACCGTATGTATACGCTCTGTGCTTCCGCGATGTCCACGGTATCGATGTCGATCGTCGGTGCTTACATGAGCATGATCGAGCCACGGTACGTGGTGACCGCGCTTGTACTGAACCTGTTTGGCGGATTTATCATTGCTTCCATCGTCAATCCTTACAAGGTGGATAAGGAAGAGGATATCCTGGAGGTGCAAGAAGAGGAGAAGCAATCCTTCTTCGAGATGCTGGGCGAGTACATCATGGACGGTTTCAAGGTAGCGATTACCGTTGCAGCGATGCTCCTTGGTTTCGTTGCTTTAATCGCGATGATCAACGGCATTTTTGATATTATTTTCGGAATCACCTTCCAGGAGCTGTTAGGATATATTTTTGCTCCATTTGCTTTTGTCATGGGCGTGCCTTGGAAAGAAGCAGTGGATGCAGGCAGCATCATGGCTACGAAGCTGGTATCGAATGAGTTCGTTGCGATGCTCGATCTGGCCAACTTCACGAATATGTCCGAACGCACCGTGGGTATCGTATCGGTATTCCTGGTGTCCTTTGCGAACTTCTCCTCGATCGGCATCATTGCCGGCGCAGTTAAAGGCCTGAACGAGAAGCAGGGGAACGTGGTTGCGCGTTTCGGTCTCAAGCTGTTGTACGGCGCAACGCTGGTGAGCGTGCTGTCGGCCACGATTACTGGACTGTTCCTGTAAGCCAGGTTTGAAGGACTACTACAAGCGAGCCTTATGGATAGTTTGATTAAAAACTCATATATGAGGGGGAGCAATGGATATGGAACGTTTTGACCGAATTCACTTGATCGTATTGGACTCTGTAGGTATCGGTGAAGCACCGGATGCGGCTGATTTTGACGATGTCGGATCCGACACACTGGGTCATATCGCCCGCGAATGCGGCGGGCTCAACATGCCGAATATGGCAGCGCTCGGGCTGTCCAACATTCGGGAGATCGAGGGAGTCCCTGTCGCGGACAAACCTCGGGCTTACTATACGAAGATGCAGGAAGCTTCGAATGGCAAAGATACCATGACGGGTCACTGGGAGATCATGGGCTTGTATATCGATACGCCATTCCGCGTGTTCCCGGACGGATTCCCGGATGAGCTGATCCAGTGCATTGAAGAGAAGACCGGACGCAAGGTCATCGGCAACAAGCCGGCCAGCGGAACGGAGATTATCGAAGAGCTTGGCGAAGAGCACGTAAAAACGGGGGCTTTGATCATCTATACCTCGGCGGACTCCGTGCTTCAAATCGCTGCGCATGAGGATATCGTTCCACTGAAAGAGCTGTACGAAATCTGCGAATTCTGCCGCGAAATCACGCTGGAAGATCCTTATATGCTCGGCCGGATCATCGCGCGTCCGTTCATTGGCGAGGTGGGGAGCTTCAAGCGTACGGCGAATCGGCATGACTATGCCTTGAAGCCTTTCGGACGTACCACGATGAATGAAATGAAAGATGCTGGTCTAGACGTCATTGCTCTTGGTAAAATCTCCGATATTTTTGATGGCGAAGGCATTACGAAGGCAGTCAGAACCGTATCGAATATGGACGGCATGGACAAAATGGTGCAAACCCTGGGTGAATCCTTCAAGGGACTAAGCTTCCTGAACCTCGTGGATTTCGATGCGGTATACGGACACCGACGCGATCCAAAAGGATATGGCCAAGCGTTGGAGGATTACGATCAGCGCCTGCCCGAGGTATTTGAGAAAATGACGGAAAAGGATCTACTGATCATCACGGCCGACCACGGGAATGATCCGACTTACAAAGGAACGGACCATACGCGTGAATACGTACCGCTGCTTGTTTATTCTCCACGTTTTGCGGAGGGGAAGGAACTTCCGCTTTGCAAGACCTTTGCTGACCTTGGCGCCACGGTTGCCGACAACTTTGGCGTGAAGCTGCCAGAGCACGGAACAAGCTTTTTGAATGATTTGAAATAATCGAAAACGTGGAGGAATGGGACATGAGTACACATATTGGAGCGAAACCAGGAGATATTGCGGAGTCGATTCTGCTGCCAGGCGACCCGTTGCGAGCTAAATTTATTGCCGAGACGTATCTGGAGGATGTGACCTGCTACAACGAAGTGCGGGGCATGCTCGGATTTACGGGAACCTACAAAGGAAAACGCATCTCCGTGCAAGGTTCGGGCATGGGCGTGCCTTCCATCGGGATTTATGTCAATGAACTCATCCGGGATTATGGCGTCAAAAATTTGTTCCGTGTCGGAACATGCGGTGCGATGCAAGAGCACGTTCGTGTGCGCGACGTTATCCTGGCCCAGGCGGCTTGCTCGGATTCCGGCATGAACCGTCACCACTTTAACGGTTATGATTTCTCCCCGATCGCCAGCTTCCCGCTGTTGCTCGGCGCCTATGAGCGCGGCAAGGAGAAAGGCCTTAAGATGCATGTCGGTAACGTGTTCACGTCCGATGTGTTCTACCGTGAGGACAAATCAGTGGTTGAGAAGCTGATGCAGCACGGCGTGCTGGGCGTAGAGATGGAAACAACGGCCCTCTACACAATTGCCGCACGCTTCGGCGTAAATGCTCTGACGATCCTGACTGTAAGTGACCACTTGCTGACAGGGGAAGAGACTTCATCCGAGGAGCGCCAAACGACGTTTAACGAGATGATGGAAGTCGCATTGGATACGGCGATTTCGTTGTAAGGAAACTGTCCCTACGAAGCAGGCGGAATTGTTTTGAAAGAAGTGAAGCGGGGCAACAGCGATTGGAAGAACAATCCGCATTTGTAGTGCCCGTGGAAGGAACACAATCATCGCAAACAGTGAGGAGAATGTACGATGAGAATGGTTGATTTAATTGCGAAGAAGCGAGACGGCAAGGAACTGACAACCGAAGAGATCAATTTCTTCATCGACGGATATACCAAGGGAGATATTCCCGACTATCAGGTGAGCGCCATGAACATGGCGATTTATTTCCAGGACATGACCGATCGGGAGCGGGCGGACCTGACGATGGCAATGGTAAACTCCGGAGAAACGATTGATCTGTCCGCAATTGAGGGAATCAAGGTTGATAAACACTCCACCGGGGGCGTAGGCGACACCACGACACTCGTTCTGGCTCCGCTTGTAGCGGCACTGGATATTCCCGTAGCGAAGATGTCCGGACGCGGCCTCGGCCATACCGGAGGAACGATTGACAAGCTGGAGTCCATTGAAGGATTTCATGTGGAGATCAGCAAAGATGAATTTGTGAACCTTGTGAATCAACATAAAATCGCCGTCATCGGCCAAACCGGGAATCTCACCCCGGCGGACAAAAAACTGTATGCGCTTCGGGATGTGACGGCTACCGTTAATTCCATTCCGCTGATTGCCAGCTCCATTATGAGCAAGAAGATTGCTGCAGGCTCGAATGCGATTGTACTGGATGTTAAAACCGGAGCAGGCGCGTTCATGAAAACCGTGGAGGATGCCAGGGAATTGGCACACGCCATGGTTAGCATTGGCAACAATGTCGGCCGCAAAACGATGGCCGTCATTTCCGATATGAGTCAGCCGCTTGGGGTTGCGATCGGCAATTCGCTGGAAGTACAGGAAGCAATCGATGCGCTTCGCGGCGAGGGTCCGAAGGATCTGGAGGAGCTGTGCCTGGCTCTAGGCCGGCAGATGGTTTTCCTTGCTCAAAAGGCAGATTCGCTTGAAGATGCCGAAGAGATGTTAAGAGAGGTTATCCGCAACGGCAAGGCATTGGAGAAATTCAAGGAATTCATCCAGAACCAGGGCGGAGATCCATCCGTGGTGGATCACCCCGACCGACTGCCGAAGGCGCAGTATCTGATTGAGCTTCCTGCACAGCAGGACGGTGTTGTCGCGGAGCTGGTAGCGGATGAGATCGGTACCGCAGCGATGCTGCTTGGAGCCGGTCGTGCAACGAAGGAATCCGAGATTGACTTGGCTGTAGGCCTGATGCTGAACAAGAAGGTCGGCGATGCCGTGAAGAAGGGCGATTCCCTTGTAACCATTCATGCTAACCGCGAGAACGTAGATGACGTGAAGCAGAAGCTGTATGAGAGCATTCGGATTGCAGATCATGCGGATGCGCCAGTATTGATTTATGACATTGTGACGGAGTAAGGTGAAGCCTTAATCCGAAGCGATGTCATAAACGGAACACTGAGGACAACAGGGTGAGCATCCACTGCTTGTGCGAATCGCTCATCTAGTGCCTCATTTTCAAAGCTAAGCTGCAAACCTGCCTCCCGTTTTTTATAAACGGGGGCAGGTTTTTTTGGCGGTCCCCGTCATAAAACGGGTGGAAGCCCTCATAAGATGGTAGTGGGGAAAACGTAAGGCATTTAACGGGAGAGGGAGATGTGTAGCCCGGGCAAGAGTCATCCTGCTTGAAGGAGGCTTTTGGCCATGACCATCGATCAGTTGATTGCTTTGCTGGCACTTATCGTTATGATCATCGGACTTGCGGTGAAGAAGGAGTCTTAACCTGTAAAGTCCGGGAGGGCTGCTGCTAAGTAGAAATTCTACTGATGCAGCAGTCTTTTTCTTTCTAATAGGTTGATAGAGTTCGATATAAGTCATATACTTAGATTGCAATGTTCTCCATTATTCATCATTTATTGGGAGGAAACTATGCTATATTTTGCAGCGTTTGTCATATCTATGGTGCTGGTATTGGTCCTGATTCCGCCATTTCGCAAGCTTGCGATCAAGCTTGATTTTGTGGACAAGCCAAGGCCGGACAGCGAGCGGAAAATACACCGCGAGCCGATACCGCTGACGGCGGGAATCGCCATATTTATCGGATTTTTCATCACTTATTTTGCACTTACCGGTGTCATTTCAAGGGAAGCGGTAGGTATCTTTATCGGTAGCGCCTTGATTCTCGGGATTGGCCTCGTGGACGATTGGTATAAGTCCCAGGGCAAGGAGCTGGCATCGCTGCCGAAGCTCATTGTACAGGTCAGCGCAGCCGTCGTTGTATACAGCTATGGCATCGCGTTTGAAGGATTCAACAATCCGTTTACGGGTCAGTATATTAACCTGCCGGAATGGCTGCAGCTCATCTTAACGATTCTGTGGATATTCGGTGTAACGACAGTCATTAATTTCTCGGATGGCATCGACGGTCTTGCCGGAGGACTCTCCGCCATATCCGGAGGTACGCTGTTTGTTGTGGCGATTACGCTGGGCAGAGGCGAGTCCGCGCTCCTCGCTGTCATTCTTGTAGGTGCCGCGCTAGGATATCTAAAGTACAACAAGCCGCCGGCCAGAGTGTTTATGGGGGATGCCGGAGCCACTTTCCTTGGGTTCATACTCGGGATTATTGCTCTGGATGGTGCGTTTAAAGGGGCAACCCTGGCGTCCTTATTCGTTCCAATCTTCGCACTGGGCGTGCCGATCTTCGATAATATCATTGTAGTCATCCGCAGAATGCTTCAGTCGAAGCCGATCTATCAGGCCGATGCATCCCAGGCGCATTATCGTTTGCTGGCAACGGGACTCAATCAGAAGCAGACGCTAGTATTTCTGTGCTTGCTGAATCTCTGTTTCGGTCTGGCTGCCATCATACTTGCGATGAATGGCGGTGCTTGAGGAGTTTAAGCCTGCCATAAGCTTTATCCAGTGCGTTATTAAAGTCTCGTCTCCAAATGGATGTTGGTGGCGGGACTTTTTTTTAGAGATAAGAAAGTATAAACTTCAGAGGCTTACCATCCTTATCTCGCAAGAAAAACTTCCGCTAAATGCGGTCTGTCTTCTGAGAAAGTACGTCGATAGACGTTTTTTTTATTACAATGGTAGAAGGTATACGAAGCAGGAGGTCTGTGGATGAATGACATGACAGGGAAAATCATCATCGTGACAGGAGCGAACTCCGGAATGGGCCTGGCGACAACCGTGGAGCTGGCCAAAGGGGGAGGGCACGTCGTCATGGCTTGTCGGAGCCAAGCCAGAGGAGAAGCGGCTCTTCGGCAAGCGTTACAAGAGAGCGGCAGCTCGAAAATTGAGCTGATGACATTGGATTTGGGCTCTTTTGATAGCATCAGAGTTTTTGCTTCCGACTTTAAGGCCAAATACGATAGGCTCGATGTATTGGTAAACAACGCGGGTGTGGTCACCCTCAAACGGGAATTGACGCAGGACGGATATGAAGCCATGATGGGGGTCAATCATCTGGGGCATTTTTTACTGACGAACGAGCTCCTGGAGCCTCTTCAGCGTGCCCGCCAGGGGAGGGTTGTGAACGTATCCTCTGGCGCACACAAAGTGGGCAGCATCCACTTGGATGACCCTAATCTCGGTAAAGGATTCAATGTGGTCAAAGGTTATGCGCAGTCCAAATTGGCGAATATTTTATTTACGAAAGAGCTGGCTCGTCGGCTGCAGCCGACAAAGGTAACGGTCAATGCGCTCCATCCCGGTGCAGTGAGTACCAGCATTGGCGTGAACCGGGATACAGGCTTTGGCAAAGCGGTCCATAAGCTGCTTGGTCCGTTCTTTCTAACCGCGCAGGAAGGTGCGCGGACAGCGATTTACTTGGCTTCAAGCCCTGAAGTAGAGCATGTGACAGGGGAATATTACGTTAAATGCAAACCGGCCAAGACCACCGAGAAGGCAAGGGATCCGAAACTTGCCGCTCGCCTGTGGGCATGGAGTGAACAACAGGTAGGTTGGAAGTCGGACAAGGGTCGATGAACTTATGCATTTCAAGAAGGCTCGGTTCTATGAGTGAGGCTAAATCTGATTGATCCGATAAGGGCATGATCGGACTACAAGGAACGACGAGACCAATCGGCCCATTAGTATGGTGACGACTAACAGTAAATGAAGGTCCATGCTGGCGAACAAATAAACGGGATATCTCCAGATCAACATGATCTTGGGATATCCCGTTTCATTTTACGATCGATGTTCATGATAGGCCATAGAAGCACGAAATATGCTACTTCGTCGTTTTCATATCGATCGCGCTGCGAACAAATCCGCTGGTACCGTCAAGGAGTTTGGACGCTTCTACGGCATTGACATTAGCCAGAAGCATCACGATGGCGGTTTTGACATGGGCGCCCGATTCATGGTATGCCTTCTCAACAGCATCCTCAGATGCTCCCGTTGCCAGGGTGATGATGCGTTTGGCGCGATGCACAAGCTTGTTATTGGACGGGTTGAGGTCGACCATTAGGTTTTTGTACACTTTGCCGATTCGAATCATGGCGGTCGTTGTCAGCATGTTCAGAATCAGCTTTTGCGAAGTACCGGCCTTCATCCGCGTGGAGCCCATGATCACTTCCGGTCCGACAACAGCTTCGATCACAAAATCCGCGTACTGATGCATCGGCGATTCGTAGTTATTGCAGAGTCCGATGACAACGGCTCCACACTCCTTGGCGCGTCTCATTGCACCAAGAACATAGGGCGTGCGGCCGCTTGCAGCGATGCCGATGACAACATCCTTCTCGTTGATCCCGTTTTCATGGATATCCTGTTCACCTAACTCCTCGCTATCCTCGGCACCTTCGATAGCTTCCTTCACGGCTCTGAAACCACCGGCGATCAATCCCTGCACCATAGAAGGGTCTGTCCCGTAGGTAGGCGGACACTCGGATGCATCCAGAATCCCGATTCGACCGCTGGTTCCGGCACCTATATAGAACAATCTGCCGCCCTTCTGGAAAGCCTCTACTACGAGATCTGCCGCTCTGGCTATAAGAGGAATAAGCTCGCGGATCGCATCGGTGATCAGGCTATCCTCGCTATTGATGAGGATCATAATTTGTTCTGAGCTCAACTGATCAATGTTCTGCGTATTTTCATGAGGCTGTTCGGTTGTCAATTGACTTAGAATATTCGTCATGAGACAGGTCTCCTTTTTTGCCTTGGAATATGGACGGGCACTGATGTAAAGCTACAGCAAGTCAGAGACGCCGTCTGTAAATAGCTTGCAGGCTAACAGGGCCGCGCCATGGGCGGGTGTACGTTCACGATTTCCTTCGGGGAACCGGAGGCGGGGATAACGCGTTAGCAGAATGCTAGTGTACGTTTCCCGAAACGATTGCGAATGTTTGAAGATCGAGCCGATCCGCACGAGTTCACTCTCTGCGAATTCAGCTTGCCGCCTGATGAGAGCGCTTGTTGTATCGGCCAGTTCTTCTGCCTGCTGCCGGATGATACGGTTTGCCGCTTCATCACCGGCTTCGGCTGCTTCTATGCAGCAGCGGGCGAAGGAAGCGATATCCTGTTTCGTTATAGCGGGCTGGTAAATGTAAGATTTGAGATCGGTAATATGCTGGAGAGGATAGGCTGCAACAATCAGGTTGCTCATGATGGTGGGTGGCAAAATGCCCTCGTGGCTCTTAATGACAGATTTTAGAGCCTGAAGTCCGATCTGATAGCCGCTGCCTTCGTCTCCGAGAAGATGTCCCCAGCCACCGACGCGGTGGATGTCTCCCGATTTGGTTATAGCATAGGTATTGGATCCGGTTCCCGAGATCGCAAGTATTCCATACTGACGTTCCAGTACGGCCATTAATGAAATTTCGGCTTCCGAGCGCATGTAAATACGCATCGAGAGCTGCCGCTGCTGGAAATAGGAATGAAGGAAGGACTGAACACGACGTCGTTCTTCTGCAGAGCTTACACCTGACATTCCAAGACATATTGATGTGAATATTAATGACTTATTAAAAAGAGGTGCCAGAAGCCCATCCAACACCGTTCGGAGTTCCTCCATCGCTTTATCAAAGGTTACAATGTAGGGATTGGTGGAACCTCCGGTAAACCGGGACAACACTTCTCCAGCGCTGTTGATAGCGGTTGCTTCGGTCTTGGTACCGCCACCATCCACACCGATAAAAATTTCCATATTGAACCACTTCGCTTTCTATAACCAGTATAGGAGAAAACAGAAGTGTTGTAAAATAAAATTTTAAATCATGAATTATGTATTGAAATATAATTTCATACAATTTATAATAAACTCAATCCACTGATATTGAAAGCGATACCAGTCATGCTTTCATTCAAGTTGTGTAAAGTAATGTTACATATGAATGATCATCAGAGGATTATTTGTAAAGGGGGGCAAGAAATGAACGGCGGATTGGTTCGATTGCGTGAGGTGTATGATTCATTAAATCCGTCCGAGCGCAAAGTTGCAGCCTTCATTTTGCAGGAACCGGCAGAGATGATACAGATGTCGGTCGCGGATCTTGCAGTCCGAAGCGGTTCCAGTCAGGCTGCCATAGTACGCCTGTGCAAAACGATGGGTTTCAAAGGCTATCAGGATCTGAAGCTGAAGGTAGCTGGAGATTTGCAGGAGCCATTAGCCACCGGGTATCAGGATATCCGGCCCAATGACAGCATTTCTGCAATTATACAGAACGTCTCGAACAACAACATTCAATCGATTCGGGATACGATGAAGATTATGGAGGAAGGGAAGGTAGAAGAGGCCGTTCTGGCCCTCGATCAATCGAAGCGCATTTTCATGTTCGGGGTAGGGGCTTCCAATCTGATCGGGATGGATGCTCAACAGAAATTTTTGCGGATTAATAAGGTATGCATATCTTTTCCGGATCCACATGTTCAGCTCACCTCGGCGGTACTGCTGACGCCAGATGATACGGCCGTATGCATTTCCTACTCCGGTGAAACGGATGAAGTGATCCGCGCAGCAGCCATTGCGAGGGAGAAGGGGTGCAAGACGATTGGCATTACCAAATACGGTGATTCTACCTTGAGCCGATCGGTAGACATTCCCTTGTACACCTCTTCCACGGAGAACGAGATTCGCAGTGGCGCGATGTCCTCTCGTATTACGCAGCTTAATCTTATCGATATTTTATATCTGGGCGTCGCCAGTCGGAATTACGAGAATTCAGTGAAATACCTGGATGAGAGCCGGCAAGCGATCAAGCGGTTGTAGTTGATAGCGAAAACCACAAATATATAAATGATAAGGGGAGTAGTACATGAAGAAAAAAGGTTGGCTTACATTGTTGGCTTCTTTGATGCTCGTGTTTACCGCAGCTTGCGGCGGATCCGGCGGGGCGAAGACTCCGGAAGGCGGATCCGGGACCATTTCGGAAGGAAACGGTGAGGCCGCACCGAAGCAGGATACGGTTGTCGTCTGGACTTATCCGGTTCATGGTAAATACGAAGATGAGTTGAAAGAGCATGTGGCGGATTTGAAAGAAAAATATCCGCACATTACGGTCCAAACCGAAGTGCTCTCCTGGGCTGAAGGTCCGAAGAAGTTCGACGTGGCCTTGAATGCCGGTAACCCGCCTGACCTCTATTTCCACGCAGTGGATGGAGCTTATGTGGATACGGGCCTTGCACTGGAGCTTTCCCCTTATATTACAGACGAGATCAAAAACGACTACCTGCCGGGAACGCTTGAGCTGGGCCAAATCCAGGGCAAACAATATGGACTTCCGCTGTACCAATCCCTCTGGGCTTGGGGCGGCAACAAGAAGATCCTTGAAGAAGCAGGCATCGACTGGAAGGCTATTCAAGAGAACGGCTGGACTTGGACCGAATTTAAGGCAGCTGCCGAGAAGCTGACCAAGAAGCTCCCGAACGGAAATACGCAGTATGCGCTTGTGACGGACGGTACTTCCCTGGACTTCATGGAAATGCTGACACGCAGCAACGGCATGCCGGACGTTCTGAACGATAAAGGCGAGTTTCAATGGAACGACGAGCGGATTCTGGACACGATGACATTCGTGTCCGATCTGATGAAAGCCGGGCATTTGCCTGCCGAGACTGCCGCGCTTACGCCGGCGAAACGGATGGATCTGTTCTATGCAGAGGAAGCCGCGGTTGTGTCCAAAGCGATTCCTTACTACGATGTGATGCTCCAGAACCGCGCGAAGGATATTGACAGCGGTACGGTCCAAGGCGCGAAAATCGAGTTCGTCCTGCTGCCGGTTCCGCATAATGACGGGGCGGAGCGCAAGACATCCATGTTTGGTGAAGGCTATGTCGCTTTCAAACAGAAGAAGGATAAAGGCGAAGAGCATGCGAAGAACACGTTCCTGATCATGGAAGGACTGAGCGGCGCGAAAGCCGGCAATTCCGCGAATGAACTGGTGTTGCCTTTCGTTCGCAAATCCCAAGCGGAGTTTTATGAAGGCAAAGGACTCGGTACGGAATCCACAATTAAAGCAGCGGAAATTTTCGCAAACTTCAAAGAAATTCCGGTGACCCTGAACCTCGATGCAGATGCCTCAGGCAACCAGAAGAAGTTCAAGGAGCAAGTGGTGAAGCCGAACATTCAGGCGCTGTTTTCGGGAGAGAAGACACCGGAGCAGATCGCACAGGACTTCAAGGATAAAGGCAAACAAATTTTAGGACAGTAATTGAAGTTATAAGGGGGTGTCCCGTTGTCCTTAGCAGGAACAAAACGGGTCACTCCCTTTTTAAACCAACCACTCCAGGCTTCAAAAGGCTTCATGAAAATACTTCACCTGTGCGCAAAGGAGGAAATCAAATGCAGACTGCCCCGGCGCAAACCCGGCCCTCGCGTCCCCCAATGAAGGGTTATCTACGCGAATATGGATGGGCGTATTTATTCATTCTGGCTCCCGTACTGTTGTTCTTGGTATTTACACTTTACCCTGTTGCCTCCGCTTTTCTGATGAGCTTTCAGGAATACAGCGTGATGGGCTCCGAATGGATTGGAACGGACAATTACACACGGATGGTACAGGATGAAGTGTTCTGGAAATCCATGAGGAATACGGTTTTATTCACGATCGGTACCGTTCCGGTTAACATTGTCATCACGTATGCGTTATCCTTTTTTATTTTTCAGATGAAGAATAAATGGCAGACGTTCTTCAAGGCTACGATGTATTTGCCGGCCGTTGCTTCCGGCGTCACCATCTCGGTCGTATGGCTCGCGATTTACGATCCGACCCATGCGGGGCTGTTGAATCGCTTCATTGGATTGTTCGGATTTGACCCGGTCATATGGCTCGGCAAATCGAACACCGCACTCTTTTCGCTCATCTTGATGAACTGGCTCGGTTCTCATGGTGCGGGCATTATTCTGTATTTGGCTGCCATGGGCGGGATTCCCAAATCCCTCTATGAAGCTGCGGATATTGACCATGCAAGCGGTTGGTCCAAATTCTGGCGCATTACGTGGCCGCTGATGAAACCAACCACGTTGTATCTGCTGGTGACGGGTGTCATTACGTCCTTCCAGGTATTTATCTCGGTGTATCTGATGACGCAGGGCGGTCCGAACTTCGCGACGACAACCATCGCCTACCTGATTTACAGCACCGCCTTCAACTTCTATGAATTTGGACTCGCAGCAGCGCAATCTTTTGTATTAGCCGCATTGATTATTGTCATTTCCATCATTCAGTTCAAATACTTCTCGTCCGACGTGGAGTATTAATGCATATTTCTGAAGCTAAAAGGGGGTGCACCTATGAAATCAAGATCAAAATTGATCATGCTGATTGTGGCTTCGGTCATCTTGGTGGTATGGAGCGTTCTGACGATCATTCCGATGTACTGGATGTTGATTGGCTCTGTGCAGGACACCAAATCAGCGGCTTCGTTTATCCCGAAAATGATTCCGGACGTATTTTCCGTGGCCCCGTACGAGCGTTTTTTTGGCAAAACCAACGTCATGAGATGGCTCTTTAACTCCTTATTGATCTCGTCCATCCTGACGGTGACCAACGTATTCCTGGCCTCACTCGCAGGGTATGCCTTTGCGAAGCTGAAGTTCCCAGGGAACAAAGCGGTATTTTGGGTTTTGCTCAGCACGATGATGATCCCGGCGCAAGTGACGCTGATTCCGCTCTATATTTTGATGATTGACGTATTTGATCTGGGGAATACATACACAGCTATACTTCTTCCCGGCATTGTAAGCGTGGGCAATATTTTCTTGATGAAGCAGTACATGTCATCGCTGCCTACCTCTCTGATTCATGCAGCGCGTATCGACGCTTGCGGGGAATTCGGCATCTTCTGGAAAGTCATTCTTCCGATGGCTAAACCGGGTCTTGCCGTGCTGGCGATTTTCACGTTCGTTGCATCCTGGAACGATTTCTTCTGGCCCTTCCTCGTGACCAATTCGACGGAAATGAGGACCATTCAAGTCGGTCTGGCTTCCTTCGTTTATGCGGACACGACCGATTTCGGCGCACTTATGGCTGGAGCAACCGTCGCGGCACTGCCGATGATGATCCTGTTCTTCTCGCTTCAGCGCTATTTCCTGCAAGGCATCACCATTGGAGCCGTTAAAGGCTAGAAGGAGGCAAAGTTATGGCACGCGTAGAATTCCGTAATATACGAAAAGAATTTGTAGACGACAACAAAGGGACCTTTACCGCTGTAGCGGGGTCGGACTTTGTGATCAATGATAAAGAGTTCGTGGTATTTGTCGGTCCTTCCGGCTGCGGCAAAACCACCTCGCTGCGCATGATTGCAGGCCTTGAGCGTCAGACGTCCGGCGATATCGTCATCGGCGACCGGGTGGTGAACAATCTTCATCCGAAAGACCGGGATATCGCCATGGTGTTTCAGGATTATGCGCTGTATCCGCATATGACGATTCGCGAGAATCTTTCCTTCGGCTTGAAGAACTTGAAGAAGCCCAAGGCTTATATTGAGCAAAAGGTAGCGCAGGCGGCGTCCATTCTCGGCTTGGAGTCGATGATTGACCGGAAGCCGCGCGAGCTGTCCGGTGGACAGCGTCAGCGTGTGGCGGTAGGGCGGGCCATCGTGCGCGACCCGCAGGTGTTCCTCTTTGATGAGCCGCTGTCGAACCTGGATGCGAAGCTTCGCGTGCAGATGCGGGTAGAGCTGTCTGAGCTGCACAAGCGTCTGGAAGCCACCATTGTATATGTAACGCATGATCAGGTTGAAGCGATGACGCTCGGTGAGCGGATCGTCGTGATGAACAACGGCATTATCCAGCAGATCGCATCACCAACCGAGCTGTATGCGAATCCGCAGAACATGTTCGTGGCTGGCTTTATCGGCTCCCCCCCGATGAACTTCATCGATGTGCAGAAGGAAGGAAATGTCCTCCGCATGGAAGGCGGGGCATTTACCATTCCGGACGCGATGGCGGGTGCGCTGAGCAAATACGACAATGGGCATCTTATTCTGGGGATTCGCCCTGAGCATATTACTGGCGAGGATATGCCAGGCACAACCAATCTGGATTACAAGTATTCCACCAAGGTTCAGGTCGTTGAACATCTCGGTTCTGAGAATTTGGTGTACTTCCGCGTAGGAAACCGGACCGTTACCGCGAAGGTTCATCCGGAAACGACGGGTTATCCGGGCATGGACAAAACCTTCATTTTCAATTTCGATAAAGTGCATTTCTTCGATCCTGAGACGGAGCAGCGTATCGATTGGTAAACAACGACGAAGAGGAGAGGAAAGCTATGCGCAAGCTGAATGATGTGTTGAAGAAGACCGGGGTTGAGATTTACCGTGAGATTACGGCGGTGGCCTTATACAGCATGATTACCTCGCTGGTGCTCGTAACGGTGGTTATGTTTGTGCCGCTGTGGGTAGCGCTGGTGCTGCTGCCGGTTCTGTATATGCCGCTGTTCTATGGTGTTTGTTATGCCTATCACCGCAAAACGGAGCGGGGCAAGTCCAGGCTGAAAGACGTGTTTCAAGGTGCGCTTAAAGGGCTTGGACCCGCCGTCGTCATGGGCTTCTTCTTCGTGGTGATGACATTGATTCTATGGTCCACCTGGTGGTATTACGGAGGCAAAGAGGGGATCGGCTATCTTGCGATTGGCGTGTTCCAAACTTATTTTGTTGTCATGGCGCTCATCTCCCAATTCTACACCTTTCAGCTTGTCATTCAGGAAGGGATGGGCATCTTCAAGGCCATGGCCCACAGTGTCAAGCTGTTCCTGAAGTTTCCGGCCTATACATTGGGCGCATGCTTTCAAGCCTTCTGCGTTGCGATTCCGCTGATGGTTACGGTCGTTGCCTTTGGATTTTTGTTTAACGGTATGTGGGCTATATACCAGCACAAGGTTACGTATAATGTACTGAATCCGGAAGAGGCCAAACCGGTGGAAGACGGTGTGGTAGCCTCGGAAGCGAGAGGTGTAAGCATATGATGAGAAGCAACGTGCGGAGCGGAATTGATATGCTGCCGAACATCAAGCATGAGAAATTTACGGGTCGTCGCCTTGGCGTCATCACGAATCCGACGGGGCTTACGTCGGATTTTCGTTCATCTATCGAGGTGATTGCAGGCTTACCCGAGTCCGAATTGACGGCTTTGTTTGCTTGCGAGCATGGGCTGCGCGGTCAGCTGCAGGCAGGCAAGCACGTCGATGATGAAGTGGACCCGGTATTCGGCGTGCCGGTGTACAGCCTGTATGGTTCGCGGCGTAAACCGGATGCCGACATGCTGAAGAACGTGGACACGGTCATCTTCGATATTCAAGACCTCGGTGTCCGTTTCTACACGTATTTGACCACGCTGCTCTATGTCATGGAGGCATGCGCTGAGCAAGGCAAGAGCTTGCTTGTCCTGGACCGGCCGAATCCGCTTGGCGGTGAGCGCTGTGAAGGCGGCTTGCTGCAGCCGGGATATGAATCCATGGTGGGAGGATGGCAGATTCCGATTAGCACCGGGATGACCATTGGCGAATTTGCGCGCATGGCCAATGACTTGCGGGGGACCGGATGTGATCTGGATGTGATTCAGCTCGAAGGATGGACGCGCGACATGGTCTATACCGACACGGGTCTTCCGTGGGTACCGCCTTCCCCGAACATTCCTACGATGGATACGGTGCGGCTGTACAGCGGGACCTGCTTCTTCGAAGGGACCAATCTTTCGGAAGGCAGGGGGACGACCCGGCCGTTTGAATGGATCGGTGCTCCATGGGTCAATGGAGAAGAATTGGCGAAGGCATTCAACTCGTACGGACTGCCAGGTGTGTTTGCCCATTCCATGTACATGACACCCACCTTCTCGAAGCATCAGGGCGAAGGCTGCGGCGGGGTGATGTTGTTTGTAACGAATTCGGCAAAAGTGGAAGCTGTGCGTACAGGGCTTGTGCTGCTGAACCTGGTTAGCCGAATGTACCCGGATCAGTTCCAGTGGCTTACCCCACCGGAGGGACGCAACCGGTATTTTATTGATTTACTGACGGGCAGCGAGGATGTCCGACGGCATATCCACGAAGAAGCCGGACTCCAGCGCATTGTTGCCGAATGGGGCAAGGATGCGGAGCGGTGGAGAATGATGCGGGCTCCTTACCTGCTGTATGGGGAGGCGTAAAGTATGATGTTCTCACCATGGAAGGATGGAGGGCCGACCGTTGTGGTCGGCCTGATGTCGGGCACTTCGCTTGACGGCATCGATGCGGCCATCGTCCGCATACACGGAAGCGGCCTCGAGGCATCGGTTGAACTGCTGCATTACTATAGCAAGCCATACGAACCGGAGCTCCGTCAGCGGCTGCGCGATTTGTGCAGTGAAGAGAATTCCAATAGCGCAGCTGTATGCAGTATGAATGCATACCTGGGGTATCAGTTCGGGGCGGCAGTCTTGGAAGTGGTCGCCGATGCCGGCATGCGAATCGATGAGGTGGATTTGGTAAGTTCACATGGACAGACGATCTGGCATCAGCCTGTACCTGAACAAGGTGATCCCTATGCTGTCGCTTCGACTCTACAGATCGGTGATATATCCGTTATCGCCAAGCATACCGGCAAACTTACGGTAGGAGACTTCCGTCCCGCAGATATGGCGGTTGGGGGGCAAGGGGCTCCGTTTGCTCCTTACGGAGATTTGATCCTGTTTCGGCACCCGCAGCGTGGAAGGCTGCTGCAGAACATCGGCGGGATCGGCAATTGCTCGGCGCTGCCCGCAGGGGCGGATCCTGCGGATGTGCTGGCCTTTGATACCGGGCCCGGCAATATGATCATGGATGCTGTAGTCCATATGCTGTCCGGAGGGCAGCTTTCGTATGACGACAGCGGAACATGGGCTGCCCGAGGCAACCCGGATCAGGCCTTGTTAAGCGAGATGATGGAGCATCCTTATTTTCACGCCGAGCCGCCCAAATCAACGGGAAGAGAATGGTTTGGTCATAATTATGCGATTTCATTTCTGGAACAAGCCAGGCTCAGGAAGCTTTCGGATGAGGACGTGATGGCAACGGCTACGGCGTTTACCGCCCATACTATTGCGGACAGCTATGTGAGATACGTGTTTCCTCGTTACAAGATCGATGAAGTGATCGTGACCGGCGGAGGAGCCCACAACAAGACGCTGCTCTCCATGTTAAGCGAGCTGCTGCCGGAACAGAAAGTCATGACCTCCAAGGCGCTGGGCTTTGATGACGATGCCAAAGAAGCCGTCATTTTTGCACTCTTAGGCAATGACTTCATGCTCGGTGTTCCTAACAATTTGCCTGCGGCGACGGGAGCCGATCGCCCAACCGTTATGGGGAAGCTGGCCCTGCCATAGCGGAGGAAGCAACCGTGCATAAACCTGTGCTTAGTCCGAACATAAACCCGAGCATAACCGTTCATTAAAGACCGCGGGACGGTAATGCCAAGCGATGGTGGATAGATAATGTTAAACAGCGATTAGATAAGTAAATTGATTATTTTTTGTTGTAGTCAAACCCGTATAGGGGAGGGGGAAACAACGTGCTGGAATCTGTTATTCGCGAGCAGCTGGCCGCCGTGGTTGGCGGAAAGTGGTTCAAGGACGATCCGGAAAGTCTCGTCTCTTACAGTTATGATGCTACGCCGCTATATCAAGCGATGCCGGACGGGGTTATCTTTCCTGGAAGCACGCAGGAAGTATCCGACATCGTTAAAATTTGCTCAAAACACCGCATACCCGTTATTACGCGGGGGGCTGGCAGCAATCTGTGCGGAGGGACCATTCCGCTTCAGGGCGGTCTGATTGTGGTCATGACCCGAATGAATAAGCTGCTGGAGATCGATGCCGATAACCTGACCGCGACCTTCCAGACCGGTTTGAATACAAAGCAGTTTCATCTGGCGGTTGAACAGACAGGGCTGTTCTATCCTCCGGATCCAAGCAGCATGATTATCTGCACGATGGGCGGTAATATCGCTCTGGGAGCTGGCGGGCTGCGCGGCTTGAAGTATGGAACGACCAAGGATTATGTCCTTGGCCTGGAAGCCGTATTGCCGGATGGCAGCATCCTGCGTACGGGCGGCAAGCTGGTGAAGGACGCGGCAGGGTATGATTTGACCCGACTGTTGGTAGGATCAGGCGGTACGCTAGCCATTCTGACCGAGGCCACGGTTAAGTTGATTCCTAAGCCTTCATACAGGAAGGCGATGGTTGCCGTCTACGACGATCTTAACGCGGCGGCCCGAACGGTTTCGAATATTATAGCGAATCATATTTTCCCGTGTACCTTGGAATTCATGGATCAGCCGACCCTCCAGGTGGTTGAGGAATTTGCCAAAATCGGACTGCCGGTTCACGCCAAAGCGATGCTGGCGATCGAGCAGGACGGCAATGTCGATGATGTGGAGCGGGATCTAAAGAAGCTGGAGGAGATATGTCTCGCTTCTGGCGCGGTTCAGCTCAACATCGCCAAGACACCAGAGGAGGGTGCGAAGGTAATGGAGGCGAGACGGAGCGCGCTTGCCGCGCTATCCCGATTGCGGCCGACCACGATCTTGGAGGACGCGACGGTTCCGCGTTCGAAAATTGCGGACATGGTGCTTGAAGTTCAGCGTATCGCCCAGAAATACGACGTGCAGATTTGCACATTCGGCCATGCTGGGGATGGCAATCTGCATCCGACCGCGATGACGGATGCCCGTGACCCGGAAGAGATTCACCGCGTGGAGCAGGCATTCGCCGAAATCTTTGAGGTGGCGATTGCCATGGGGGGCACCATTACCGGTGAGCATGGCGTCGGTATCGTGAAGGCTCCATACCTGGAATGGAAGGTGGGCCAAGCCGGCATCAAGATGATGAAATCCATTAAGGATGCGATTGATCCGCACCAGATCATGAATCCCGGCAAGTTGTTTGCGGAAACCCGGAAGCGAATTGTCTTCCAGGAGCGGACAGAGCAGGCGGAGCGGACAGAGCGGGACTCAGCTTCGGATCAGGATCAGAAGATCGAAACATCGTGAGAGGAGGCGAACGCGCATGAGTTCAACCCATGAGAAGCTTGCACAATCGTTAAAGTTGACGCTGGATGAGGATCAATTGACGAATTGTATGCGTTGCGGGTTTTGCCAGACCGCCTGTCCGACCTTCCTCGAGACAGGGCTCGAAGCTGCCTCCCCCCGCGGGCGGATTGCGCTTATGAAAGCGGTTGTGGATGGTTTGATGGAGCCGGATGAGAGCTTTCGGAGCCAGATGGATCTATGTCTGGGCTGCAGAGCCTGTGAGCCTGCTTGTCCTTCCGATGTGAAATATGGTCAGCTGATCGAGCAGACCCGGGCGGCGATTGCGGCCGAGAAGCCTTATTCGCTGCCGGTACGAGTCGTCCGTAAGACGTTCCTGCAAGGGATATTCCCGCATCGCGGAAGACTAAAGCTGATCGGCAAGACGCTTTCGTTCTACCAGAAATCCGGCCTTCAAAAGTTTGCGCGCAGTTCCGGAGCCATGAAGCTGTTTCCCGACCATCTCCAACAGCTGGAGAAGGCGCTGCCTCCCGTAACGGGCGACGGCCTGGAAGAGCTGTGGAGCAAGGCTGGCTTGCCCTACCGCCGCGAGACGACAGACAGCGGTTCAAGGCTAATGGTTATCCCTGCGGCTGGGGCTAAGGTTGGCCGGGTCGGGATGTTCCGTGGCTGCATTATGGATGTCATGTTTGCATCCACGAACGTGAACACCGTACGGCTGCTGCGGCAGGCCGGGTTCGAAATTGTCATTCCGGAGGAGCAGGTATGCTGCGGAGCGCTGCATGCGCATGCTGGTGAGATGGGCGATGCCAAGCAGTTGGCCGGTCAGAACATATGGGCTTTCGGGGAAGCGGACGTGGATTACATTGCAAGCAATGCAGGAGGCTGTGGCGCACTACTGAAGGAATACGATCATCTGATGCATGCAGAACCGGATGAGCGGCTTCAGCAAGCGGCGATTCGTTTTGCAGATCAGGTGAAGGACATCTCCGAGCTGCTGCACAGCCTCGGTCGGCCGCTTACGCCGATTCAGGCGGAAAACCCGCAGAACGAGGCCATAACCGTCACCTATCAGGACTCTTGCCACTTGCGCAATGTGATGAGGGTGCAAGGCGAGCCGCGACAGCTGATGGAGCTGCTTCCGGCTGTACAGATGTGCGAGCTTCAGGGGGCCGAGGTATGCTGCGGTTCCGCCGGCATTTATAATTTGACCCAGACGGAAATGTCGACCACGCTTCTGGATCACAAGATGGAACATGTGGAGGCTACCGGAGCCAAGGTCATCGTGACTTCGAACCCGGGATGCCTGCTGCAGATGAAGTGGGGGATCGAGCGTGCCGGTAAACAAAATGGCGTAGAGGCCGTTCATCTTGTGGATTTTCTGGCTGAGCAGGTGCTGATTGAGGATAAGCCTGACTAATTGTACAAATTGGGGCAACTTCATGGTCATTATGATCGTGGGGATGCCCTTTTTAGCCTGATTATCATAATTCAGGGTGTCTGTTGCGGCCATTTATTATATATAATGGTTCCGAACCTGCATTAATCTTATCAGTACTATGATATAAGGATCGATATAGTGATATAAGGCAACGAACCGGTTTACATCGTTTCCTATCAAAGGTATGGTAGACCGATGAGGGGAGTTCTCCCTCACTGGGTTCACATTAGTACGTATAAGCAAAAATGCAATCATGCGAGGAGGAAAGCGATACCATGAAAGAGAGCTTTGATCCGTCACTCATAGACCGATTGGAAAGTCCCGAAAGGAAGAAGGAGTTACCGGCATCTTCGCTGCTAGAGAAGCTCCAAGTGAGCGGCGGGGTGGATGTCCTTGACATCGGGGCAGGTACCGGCTATTTTTCCATACCGGCAGCCGAGTTAACGAAAGGCACGGTTTACGCGCTGGATACCGAGCCAGCCATGCTGGACATGATGCGGGGGCGTGCACAGGAACAGGGACTCACGAATATTAAGGTGATGGAAGGCATGTTGGAAAAGCTTCCCCTCCAGGATGAAGCTGTGGATCGAGTCATCGCTTCCCTGATCCTTCATATCACCGATCAACTGGAGGAGTCCATCCGCCAGATGGCAAGAGTGCTGCGACCAGGAGGACGATGCTTGTGTCTGGAGTGGCAGGAGGACCCAGCCGAGAAGCGGGTTCCCCGTCCGAACCGGGTTGATCCGCATGTGATGAAGGTTTTGTTGGAGCAAGCTGGGCTGCATGTGGAAGGCATCGAGTATCCTACAGAGCGTCATTATCTGATCATCGCCAGTAAATAGCGAATGTCGATGAAGCCTCTTGCTGGATGGACTCTCCCCTTAAATCGACCGCCGTCTAGCGCCGCCTCACCACGTTTTGTGGAGGTCGGATCTCAGATCGGTGCATATATTGATACATCTGGAACATTTTGGGGGAGGGGGCCGTCTAAGGTTTGAGGTGATTCATTGATGAGAAAATCCATGGTTATGATCCTGCTTAGCTGCTTGCTGCTGCTCGTGAGTCTGTACACGGTCAAACCAGCCAACGTATTTGCCTGTTCTTGTGCAGGACCGCCTACGGTTGAGGAGAGCTTGGAACGGAGTGCAGCGATATTTGCAGGCAAAGTGACCAAGCTGGTTGGCCCGAAGCCCAAGCTGGTGATGTCATCCGCAGATCCGGTTCATGTTATGTTAGAGGTAACGGAAGTATGGAAGGGCGAATTGGCCGGGATGACGGAGCTTACAACAGCTATGTCATCAGCCAGCTGCGGTTATGATCAATTTGCCGTAGGGAGCGAATTCCTGGTGTTCGCATCTGTAGAATCGGGTCAGCTGAGAACAGGGATGTGTGATGGTACGAAGCTCCTCTCCACCGCAGGCAAAGAGTTAACCGAGCTTGGAGATGGATACCCTCCGGAAGATGCATCTGCTCGGGGATCAGGGCCCGATACGTTTGCCGAGGGCGTGCCTTCAGGTGAAGGTCAGAATTCAGGACAATCTCCATTCTTACTGAAGCCCGTCTTGGGGGGAGTTGCAGTAGTGCTGCTGGCAGCGGGGGTATGGCTTTATTTTTGGAGGAAGAAAAGAGAAAAATAAAGGGAATGTAAAATGTATACTCCTGTAACCTATTTCTGAGTTGAAACTTTATCGCCGATTGTCGGGGTAAAGTTTTTTTGTTTCCTTTGGTCTTTTGATACGTATGTATGGTAGAGCTTGCGATATTGCGGTTGAGGTGATTTTGGCTGCCATTGCCCTTGCTCTGACGCTGCCGGAACCCGGCCTCACGAATATCGGGGGCATGGACGGCGAATAATGAATATAGGAAAAAAGAGAGGAATTGTGATCTCGCGTGTAAAATTATCGTTTCTGCGCAACCTTACATTATAATTTATGATACGAGGAGAAACGATTGTCATTGAATAAATGAAGTTCGAAGTTAGATAAAATGCTGCCTGCCCTGATTCTGTTTATGGTTATGGAGAGTCATATGACTTTCTGGGTTACAGCCGAGCTGAAGCTGCCTCCGAGGATACAGCAAGCATACGCTACCGTTCCGGTGCCCGCCCGCGTATAAACAGAAGGAAGACATTCCTAACGGAAATGATTGAGGTTCCCTTGGCTTAGGAGTAGAATAAGATGAGGTAGGGCGCTTTTCGCTTTTCTTTTTTTGGATACAAGACAAGAAGAAAAAGCAGATACACCTTGTGATTTGTGAATCAGCCTTATTGGCCGGGGAGTGAGGAGAGGCAGGTGCCTGTCTTCAAGAATCTTCGGTCAGCTAAGGCTTTTTGATTTGAATAGGAGATAACAGCCATATGAGAAGGAGTGAGCAGGATTGATAATCCTCAAAACACAAGAACAAATCGCCAAGATGAATAAAGCGGGGGACATTCTCGCCGAATGCCACCGGCAGATTGCCAAGATGATCAAACCGGGCGTGACAACACTGGAGATTGATCAATTTGTCGAGCGGTTTCTGGCAGAGCGCGGCGCGACACCGGAGCAGAAGGGGTATCACGGATATCCCTTTGCCACATGCGCATCGGTTAATGACGTAATTTGCCATGGTTTTCCGAGCCATGAGCCATTGAAGGACGGGGATATCGTTACCATTGATATGGTGGTGAAGTATGATGGCTGGCTCGCCGATTCTGCTTGGTCCTATCCGGTTGGAAACGTGTCCGAGGAAGCGCAGCATCTGCTGGATGTAACGAAGAAATCCCTGTATCTCGGCATTGAGCAAGCGGTGATCGGCAATCGAATCGGAGACATCTCCCATGCGATTCAAACCTATGCGGAATCCCAAAATTTATCGGTCGTCCGCCACTTCGTGGGGCATGCCATCGGCGAAAATATGCATGAGGAGCCGCAAGTACCCCATTACGGCCCACCTAATCGCGGGACACGACTTAAAGAGGGCATGGTCATCACCATTGAACCGATGCTGAATCTTGGCACATATCAATGCAAGATCGATTCAGACGGATGGACCGCGAGAACGGTAGATGGCAAATGGTCCGCGCAGTATGAGCATACGCTCGCCATCACAAAGGATGGCCCAGTGATTCTGACGGAACAATAAGATGCGACTCCGTAGGGGCTAACGCTCCCTATGGAGCCGTCGGACGGTATAAGCTATAAAGCTCTATTCATGGCTTAAAAGAAATGCTCCAACGGAGCAGGCGGAATTGTTCTGGAGAAACGAAAGTGGTCGCCTTTACCCCCGGATTTCAACGATATAAATCGTGATTCAAGGGAAATCTGGGGGCAACAGCGATCGGAAGGACAATCCGCATTCGGAGAGATGAGGTATCATGCAGAATTGGTCATCTGAGAATAATCGCAAGTGAATTTCTCTTTAAGGGCTTAAAAGAAATGCTCCAACGGAGCAGGCGGAATTGTTCTGTAGAAGCGCAGCGTTCGCCTTTGCCCCCGGATTTCAACGATATAAATCGTGATTCAAGGGAAATCTGGGGGCAACAGCGATCGGAAGGACAATCCGCATGCGGAGTGTTGCAACAGTGATCGGAAGGACACTCCGCATGCGGAGTGTTGCATCAGCTCTCAGAATTCGTCTTTGAATAGACTACGATTCGACATCTGCGAATACGCGATCAATGAATAGACGCCAATCCCAGTTTTTCTTATAATAGAGTAATCACTTTACAAGCGAAGGGAACATGGAACATGACGATACGAAAAGCACTAACAGTAGCGGGCTCCGATACGAGTGGCGGCGCTGGCATCCAGGCTGACCTGAAGACGTTTCAGGAATTTGACGTATACGGTATGACCGCACTTACCACGATTGTCTGCATGGAACCAAAGACATGGGACCATCAGGTTTTCCCGGTGGCGCTAGATATTGTAGAAACGCAGCTGAAAACCGTCCTCGAGGGCATTGGCATCGACGCCATGAAGACCGGCATGCTCGGATCCGTAGAGATCATCGAGCTTGTGTCCCAGTATATCGACCGCTATAATCTGGAACGAATTGTCATCGATCCGGTGATGGTCTGCAAAGGCACGGATGAAGTGCTGCAGCCGGAAAATACGGAAGCGATGCTGGAGTTCCTTCTCCCGCGCGCCGATCTGGTAACACCAAATCTGTTCGAGGCGTCCCAACTGGCTAAGTCCGGCCCGATTACAACACTGGATCAAATGCAGGAGGCTGCGGCCATTATTCATGAGCGCGGCGCGAAGAATGTGCTGATTAAAGATAGAGGCAAGATCCGCGAAGGCAAAGCGATGGACCTGCTCTATGACGGAAACAGCTTTGAATGGTTCGAGGCTGATACGATCGTAACGAAGTACACCCATGGCGCAGGCTGCACGTCATCCGCTTCCATTACAGCTAATCTTGCTAAAGGCTTGACCGTTCGCGAGTCGGTACAGCAAGCGAAGGCATTCATTACCCAAGCCATCTCCAATGGCTTCCCGCTGAATGAATTCGTAGGTCCGACAAGACATTCCGCGCATCGCAGTTTATCTGCAAATTAAACAAAATACATTTTTTTGCAAGCTTATTCAAGCGTGGTATTCGGTTTGCAGAAAGTGACAAAAAAACCTTTCTTCTTGGAAGAAAGGTTTTTTTGTTGTTAGTTGAACTCGCTGCATATAGTGTATAGGAGCAAAGGCATGCTTCGTTCTACGCGTTTTTTCCGAAAGGGATACAGCGGCTTAGGTCCTTTCCAGTATAATTATGTGCTATACTTTATAAAGGGTCTGATAGAAAAGGAAGAAAATGTTTAGGGGTTGAGACATGTTTCAGGACATTTTGGAATTTTTAAAAAATTTTGGTCCATGGGGATTGTTTATTCATTCGTTTGCTGATGCTGTAATTTTTCCGGTTCCCGCCTTTTTTCTGCAGGTTTCGCTAAGCATCATGCATCCGCAGAATGCGTTGTGGCTTGCAACGTATGGCTTTATCGGGTGCTTGCTGGGGACGCCGCTGGGTTATTTAATCGGAAAGCTGCTTGGGAAGTCGGTACTATACAAGATTTTGAAAAAAGAGTGGATTGACTCTGCTACGAACATGTTTCAGAAAAACGGCGAGGCCGCCATATTGATTGGTTCCTTCACGCCGGTACCCTTTAAGGTGTTCACGATTCTATCGGGGTGCTTGAACTTCCCGTTATGGAGACTTCTTGCTTATGCCGCTATAGGCAGAGCTACCAAGTTTTATGTGGTAGGTACCTTGTTTTACCTGTACGGTAACGCGGCAGAAGGTATGGTTAAGGATGTATCGTTATATATTGCGCTTATTGCGGTTCCGCTTCTGTTGATTGGTGTGTACTTTAACCGCAAACGCAAGCGTAAGAAAATGGAGCAGGAAAAGCTGGTTGAATCTACTATCGAATCTAGCCCCGCTGTGGTCGAAAAGACGGTGCTGGAGCAGGCGTCGGACCAGACTCCATCCGCTTAATGCTAAACATGACGCGGGGGGTTACCCCCGCGAGGAATATACAAAAAAGCAGCCGGGTGAGAGCCCGGCTGCTTTTTTTCAAGGTATCAGAGAAACATATTTATATGATAACTACATATTTCAGTATTAACCCGTTTTTCCGAATCTGAAGAACTTGCCTCGGCCTTTCGTTGTCACAGGAGTAAACGTCGGTGATGGGGATAGCGGGGATGTCATGTCTTGAGCAAGATACCCGTGGAGAGGTCCACGGTAGACTTCATTCAACTGTGATGAATGGGAGAAATCCTCCGGCGTTACAAGATGACAAGGCTTGTTCACAGGCCGCAGGCCTGCTTGCTCCAGCACCGTAGCAACAAAGTGGGAGCAGAAGAAAGCATCGTCACGATCAATATGAATCCGAAACAATATACCCAGCAGCCCTAGCAGATTATATTTGTAGCGGTCCTGATCACGCATCATCTCTTTGACAAGGTTGTGCATGCGTTGATAGTCTTCATTACTAACGCGGAAACGATATACCGCACATTCCGAAGTGTAGAAGAAGGGGTCGCGTAGATTCTCGCGAACTAAACCGCCGTCAAACGGGTTGTTCGCCTTCTTTCGCCCAAAGCTGTACACTTCGCGTAATTCGGAATCAAACGCGATGGATGCATGGTTGAGTGGGGCCTTCGTGAAATATTGGATCATTCTGCTGAACCAGGTGCCCGTGCCTGTAAGCACAATCCAAATATCTTGTTCCGTGTACATACTCGCAAACTCCTTTGTTAACGGTCCTAACGACTAGCAATTGTAAATGACTTGCTTTCTTTCACAATAAACGAAAAAGCCATAGCGTTCAAGTCAAAAAAAACCATTTTCTCTCAGTTTTAATAGAATAGCGCTGGAATTGCCACCAAAAATTAGAAACCTCATCACAATATATTCGCCCCATGTCCAAATTATCCTTTGGTTTGCTTTATTTATATTTTTCAACAGGCGAGAGGAAAGGAGAAGCAAACCGATATCTCGAAATATGTAAAACGATTGAACAATGAAAGACAGGAGGATCTCCAAACGATGATGAATAGTGAACGTCTCAGCTATGATTTTATGGTCCAAGCGATTGAAGTAGCGCCGATTGGAACCGTATTCATCGATTCAGAGGGGAGCATTATCAAAATTAATCCCGCTGCTTGCGTC
The DNA here is from genome assembly GCF_037976825.1 of Paenibacillus sp. FSL K6-1330. Lineage (NCBI taxonomy): Bacteria > Bacillati > Bacillota > Bacilli > Caryophanales > Paenibacillaceae > Paenibacillus > Paenibacillus sp. FSL K6-1330. Next base: position 6,549,634 of record NZ_CP150269.1, on the reverse strand, counting down.
ATGCTGGGGTATGAGGCGGAAGAGTGTCTGCACCACCCCTATTACGATTGGATTTATCCGGAAGATGTCAATAAGGACAAAGATAGGATGGAGAAGCTAATGTCGGGTAAGACCGCTTCTTTGCAATTGGAGAAGAGACTGATACATAAACAAGGCGATATCAGGTGGGTATCTTGTATGCTAAGCACAGCTCGTAGCAGGGAAGGAAGAACACTTGGCTACGTAGCGCATTTTACGGATATTACCGATATGAAAAAGGCCGCCTATCAAGAAGAGGAGCGGCTGATCCAGTCCGATAAGCTGTCCATGGCCGGTCAACTTGCGGCAGGGATCGCCCATGAAATTCGTAACCCCATGACTTCCATCAAAGGGTTCGTGCAGCTCATTCGCTCCGGCGCTGGCCGGAAGGATCAATATTTCGATATTATCTCCTCGGAGATCGAAAGGATTGAGCTGATCGTAAGTGAGCTTTTGTTTTTGGCGAAGCCGCAAAGTGTGAAATTCGAGCGTACCGATATCCGGCAGCTCCTGGACCAAGTGATTACTCTATTAAATACGCAGGCCATCATACATAACGTCGAGATTATAACGGATTTCGGAGAGCGAGAGGCCAATGTCGAGGGTGATGTGAATCATCTGAAGCAGGTGTTCATCAATTTTATTAAAAATGCCGTGGAATCCATGCCGGGTGGCGGGGAGTTAACCATTCGGCTGGAGAGAAGCGATGACCATACGGTGGCCATCCATTTTACGGATAATGGCTGCGGGATTCCGGAAGCAATCCTCTCTCGTCTCGGGGAACCGTTCTTCACCACGAAGGAGAAAGGCAATGGCCTGGGCTTCATGATCAGCAAAAAAATGATCGAGGATCACAAGGGGCAGGTTCATGTATCCAGCAAGCTTCACGAGGGAACGACCATCAAGGTAATTCTGCCGCTCAGCATAATCTAGCTTGACCAGGCGTATGGTTCGCTCTACATTATAGAAAGATATAGGAGAGGGGGCGGGCAACATGGGCAATATGCAATTGTTAAAAGAGCCGAAGCGGCGCAAGCTGCTGATGAGTGCGGGTGCCAGCTGGATGTTTGATGCGATGGATGTTGGAATGATTTCGTTTGTTGTCGCGGCATTGGCAGCTGAATGGTCGCTGAGCTCGCAGCAGGTAGGGATTCTGACAAGTACCACATCGATCGGAATGGTATTCGGCGCGGCCATGGCTGGATTCTTGGCTGATAAATATGGACGGAAAAATATTCTGCTATGGACGCTGCTCATATTCTCGATCGCGAGCGGCCTTTCCGCACTGGCTACCGGCTTTATCATGCTGTGTTTGATGCGCTTTATTGCCGGCTTCGGACTAGGCGGAGAGCTTCCCGTTGCATCCACGCTGGTATCGGAAAGCATGCCGGTTCATGAACGGGGAAGAGCGGTTGTGCTGTTGGAAAGCTTTTGGGCGGCAGGCTGGATACTATCCGCACTCATCGCTTACTTTGTCATCCCGGATTACGGATGGCGGGCTGCTTTTGTTATTGGAGCTCTGCCGGCTTTTTATGCGCTTTATTTGCGGCGTGCCATCGAGGATTCGCCAAGATATCTTGAGCAGAAAGCTAAGGCTGCCCCTAAGCTGACCTTTGGGCAGCGAGTGGCTTCGGTCTGGTCGGTTGAACATCGGCGTACGAGCATTATGCTGTGGGTACTGTGGTTTACGGTCGTATTCTCGTATTACGGCATGTTCCTGTGGCTTCCGACCGTCATGGTCGATAAAGGGTTCAGTCTGGTCCGAAGCTTTCAGTATGTGTTGATCATGACGCTTGCCCAGCTGCCGGGTTATTTTACTGCCGCGTACTTTATAGAAAAGTTCGGGCGGAAATTCGTTCTCGTTACCTATTTGGTGCTTACGGCCTTTAGCGCCATCTGGTTTGGTTATGCCAACACGGAAGGTTCGCTGCTGGCAGCAGGCATTTCCTTGTCATTCTTCAATCTGGGAGCATGGGGAGGTTTATATGCCTACAGTCCGGAACTCTATCCGACGAAGGTTCGTTCAACGGGGGTTGGGCTAGCAACGTCGTTTGGACGGATCGGCGGCGTTATTGCACCGCTGCTCGTCGGGGTGTTGAAGCAAAATGGCACCCGGATCGAATTCATTTTCGTGATGTTTTTCGTGACCATCCTGATCGGTGCGCTCGGCGTACTCGTACTTGGCAAGGAAACGAAAGGGCTGGAGCTTGCGGACTAAGGCTGAAGACCGCGTTTAGATGATTTTATTCTTGCGATATCAGGTAGCACATGCTTAGAAGTGTATACTTTCTGATGTCCGAAGAAAGGGTGGATCCGAAGGTTCAAATGACCTTGGATCCACCCTTTTTATGTTGAGATACGGTTAAGGCTCAGAGTGACCAGAGCCTTATACTTCCATAATGGAAGGCATAATGTACGGGCTGCGGCCCAGTTCCCTTTTAAAATAACGGTTGAGTGTGTTGTTTGTCATCTGTTCCCAGGCAGCCCGGTTGTATTCGCGCTGTTCACCGGCTTTGTTCAGCTGCTTGCGCAGCATCGCTTCAGCTCTGCGTAGAAGAGGCTTGGAGTCCTGCATATATACAAACCCACGGGTAATCAGCTCCGGCCCGGAGAGCAGCTTGCGCGTCTCGCGATTGATGGTGATGGCGACGATGACAACGCCATCGTGAGCGAGCTGTACTCGTTCCTCAAGCAATTCCTTCTCATGGGTACGCAGCTCTCCATTGTTGATGTAGACGTCTCCGGAGGGGATGTTCCGGCCTTTACGCGCATAGTTGCGGAATAGGGACAGCGTATTCCCAATGTTCATCAAATAAACATTGCTGTCGGCAACCCCAACCTGCACGGCGAGGTGACGATGATTGAGCATCATCCGGTATTCCCCGTGGATCGGCACAAAATACTTGGGACGCAAGCTGCTGATCATAAGCTTCAAATCCTCGCGGCAGCCGTGACCCGAAGTGTGGATATCGAGAATGGAGCCGTATTTAACTTCTGCTCCTGCCCGCATCAAGAGATCGATGCTGCGATTGACGTTCTGGGTATTCCCAGGAATCGGCGAAGACGAGAAAATAACAGTATCCTCCGGATGAATCTGGATCGAACGATGGGCACCTGAAGCGATACGTGTCAGTGCCGCATTTGGCTCGCCCTGACTGCCTGTACAAATAATCAGCACCTGGTCATCGCGATAACGATTAACGGCTTTCACATCAATCATCATGCCGTCCGGTACGCGAATATATCCAAGCTCCTGACCAATCACAAATACCTTCTCCATGCTGCGGCCGACGATGGCGATTTTGCGGCCTGTTCGGATGGCAGCTTCAACAACCTGTTGCAGACGATGAACGTTCGAAGCAAAGGTGGCAAACAGGATCCGTCCGGGACATTCCCGGAACAGACGCAGAATGGAATCGCCGACAGTGCGTTCAGAAGGGGTAAACCCGTCCCGCTCGCTATTGGTACTGTCAGCCATCAGGGCCAGGACGCCACGCGCGCCGATATGCAGAATTTTATGCAGATTGGCAGGCTTGTCCTCCGGCGTAAAGTCAAATTTAAAGTCTCCGGTATGTACGATCGGGCCGTACGGGGTTTCCACAACGATCCCGAAGGCATCCGGAATGCTGTGGGTGGTTCTAAAGAAATGAACGGAAAGATGACGGAATGAAATCGTTTCGTCTTCATGGAATATGCGCAGATCACTCTGATCCAGCAGCCGATGCTCCTCCAGCTTCGCACGAACCAGGCCGATGGTCAGTGCCCCGCCATAGATCGGCATTTGGATTTGACGAAGCACATAGGGAATAGCCCCAATATGATCTTCATGTCCATGGGTCAGGAACATACCCTTTACTTTATGTTTGTTATCCAGTAAATAACGAATGTCTGGAATAATATAATCGACGCCACTCATTTCGGCATCCGGGAATTTCAGCCCGGCATCGATGATAATAATCTCATTTTTGAATTCCACACCGTACATGTTCTTGCCGATTTCGCCAAGCCCTCCCAGCGCAAAGATGCGCACAGGTGGAGCGGAAGGCCTCGGTTTTTTGGCGGGTTTGGCAGTTTGAATCTGATCTGTTAACAGGGGTTTAGACATAATGTGAAAGAATCCTCTCTATGGTAATTAAGGCATAAGCCTGGTCATTTTAATTTCTTCTCTACTAAAGATATCAGAAAGTTCAAGCTTTTGGGAAACGCTTTTCAAAATTCATGTGCATTTCGCACGAGACAGTCACCTATTTTTACCCACTCTTATATGCTGTAGAAGAGGGGGGCTCGTGATGAGCGGTTTATTGAGGTTGGACGATATGGATGCTGTCCATGGATTACAGGAGGAATGGCAGCGGAAAGCGATAACCAAGCTGACCGAGAAAATGACGGACCGTTACGCCAAATTCCCTTGTATTCCCGCAGTGCAAGGACATGCACTGAATCATTTTAGATACGGCTTTATTCATCAAGGTGAATCACAGGCCGCGGCGGAACAGCTTGCTGCTCTGCTGCGCGAGTACGGGCTCGGCTCCAGGGACTTCGGGCCATATACTTCACTTGTCGTCATGATCTGTACGGAGCATGGGCGCGATAGCCTGGAAGGCGTCCAATATTATGAGCGCTTGTTCTGGCAGCTGTTAAGCCAGACAACCGAATACGATACGGAGCCTTGGCCGGCGGATCTGCCGGAGGAGCCTGCGGATCATCTGTGGGAGTTTTGTTTTGCAGGCGAACCTTATTTTGTTTATTGCGGCACACCGGCACATGAGCTTCGCCAGAGCAGATACTTTCCCTACATGATGCTTGCTTTTACGCCTCGTTGGGTTCTGAAGCAGTTCAATGCCCGAACAAGGCAAGCAGAACACACCAAGGGATTGATTCGTCAGCGGTTAGCCAAATATGATCCCGTACCACCGCACCCTGACTTGAAGTTCTACGGGGCGGAGGATAACTATGAATGGAAGCAATATTTTTTGCGGGATAACACGGAGTCACTATCGAAATGTCCGTTTGCAAGGCAGCACAAAGAGATCAGTCAACAATAAGAAATAACACGTTGCTATCATCATACCCTAAATCGGAGTCAGGGTTAACCATGCTTTCTATTGAAGAGCTGCCTCATTCGCGGTAATCCGCAGTGTGACAGCCTTTTTTGCGTAGAAGAGCTGATAGGCCAGGGTATAGGATTTTGTCCCTGAATAAGTAAATCTTATCCTTGTTGTACAAAAAATGACCAAGTTACACTTGAAGTGCGTCATATCATTTTATCTGTATGCGTTAGGAGGTGTGTATGGTACGAAGCTTTCACCAGCTTTGAAACCGCTTTAATAAACAAAATCAATTGGCGAAGGAGTTGTTTGATGAATGACAAGGTTGTCCAGAACGATGAGAGGATGGATTCTCGGATTCATCGCCGTGCTGGTACTTAGTTTGTTCCCTGTGTACAAGGTTCAAGCCGCTGAGGTTTGTACGGAGCCTGCTTGGAGCAGTTCTGCCGTATATGGCGGGGGTAATATCGTATCCTACAACGGTCATGCCTGGAAAGCGAAATGGTGGACACAGGGCGAGGTACCTGGAACGACAGGACAATGGGGGGTATGGGAGGACCTTGGAGATTGCACTCCTGGGACACCGCCCGTCGATCCTCCGGTAGATCCTCCGGTAGATCCTCCAGTAGATCCTCCAGTAGATCCTCCAGTAGACCCTCCGCTGCCTGGTGACCGTATGTATGTCGCTTACGCGAGCTCTTGGAACACCAGTATTTACGATCTGACGACTGCCAACATTCCCAATTACATTACCCATCTCAATCTTGCATTCGTAAGGCCGGATACCACGTATACCCAAGGGTCCTACGCGTTTGATCAAGCCGTTGCGGGATTGGAATTTGTGGAAGGGGCGACCACCCCGAACGGCCAACGTAAATTTACAGCCCAGCAGTCCCAGGATCTGCGTAACAATATCGCATCTCTTAGAGCCCGCGGAACAAAAGCATTCTTATCGGTAGGAGGCTGGTCATACAGCCAAGGTTCACAGTGGTCCGGATTCAATGCCAAGAACATTGTGGATTTGGCTCTCGATCTTGGCGCTGCCGGCGTCGACATTGACTGGGAATCCAGCGGCAGCAGCTGCAACAAAGGAACAGCCGCTCAGTTCAGCTGCACTAAGGATGGAGAAATCGCGGGCATTATTACGAGTCTCTATAATGAAATCCATGCAAGAAATGCGAATCTGCAGATTTCCATCGCCGGTTGGTCCACGGGCGCTTATTACGTGAAAGGAACGCCGTTTGAAGAAGGCAAGGTCCAATGGGGATCTCCTTTTGGCGGTACCATGTACCGCGTAGTCAAGGATCATGGAAGTAAGATCAACTTCATCAATTTGATGTCCTACGATGGCGGTATTTATTACGATCCGCGTGAAGGATATGAATCGTACAAGGCGATATACAACGGACCTATCAATATGGGCATGCAGATTGCTCCGGAGGGATCCGGCGGGGCCGTCCTGCAACTGAATGCCGCACCGGGCACGGTATACGATGCCGACATGATGAACGGTCAGAATAATATTGCAACGCCCTATTATAATGTAGAAACGATGGTGAATTATATTAAAAATAAGGGAAGAGCAAATGATGGATTCATGCTGTGGCAGCTCTGGAAACAGCGGGTTCATCAGCCAGCGCCGTCAGGTGCTGCAAATGAGAACAGCGCGGGCCAGTACGTATGTCGAAATCTGCCGCTTCCGGGGGATTGCAATCAGACCATACCGAGCCTGCCGAAATTATAGTTTTTTCCGATACTCCGAAGGCGTGCAGTCCATAATCTTACGGAAGACCCGAACAAAATAACTGATGTGCCCAAATCCGACATCGAGTGCGATGTCGGATATTTTATTGTCCGGCTGACGAAGGAGTTCCGCTGCCTGGCGAACGCGATAGGAATTCATATAATCCACGGGCGTTTGCCCGGTCATGGATTTGAAGAAGCGGCAGAACTGGCCTTCGCTCATCGGGATCAGATCAGCCAGCTCACTCAGCCGGATGGGACGGTGATAATGATTCTGGATGTAGAGAATGACTTTCTTCAAGCGTTCCGTTCTCACCATATCCGCTGTTTCGCTCCGGCTCCGGTTGACCAGTCGGCCAGAGGATGCGGCCTGAAATAACATGAGAAACAGATGTCCCTTAATAGCGACCTCATAACCAGCAGGTTTGTGCTTCGACAGCAGCGTCATTTCCTTTATATGCTGAAGCAGCTGCTCATCGGTCTCGGATGTCATCCATCTTGGAAAGGTGGCTCTTCGCTCCTGAAAGGGAACAATCATTTCTTCCTGTACAAGATCGTAGCTGCTGCTTGCAAGCATGCCGAAATCGAACACCATCGCACAGAAACTGCACCCTTGATCGCCCCGGGCATGACCAGTGTGAAGGTCTCCTCCATCGATAAATATCGCTTCACCCGCCCGGACAGGGATATATTCCGAGTCGATCTGAAACAGAGCCTCGCCTTCGATCACGTAGAAAATTTCCGCTTCCTTATGCCAATGGGAGTCTACCACATGGTTACCGGGGGCAAATTGATGCCAGTAGGCACCAAACGGGAAGCGTTCATTTCCGTGGACGGTGCTTTCTTTTAACGATTGGCGAAAGGATTGATCCATCATATTCCTCCTTTGAATGAATAGTGCTTGAATGATGTCATCTTATATCAAGATTGTGCTATAAAATAACGTAATACTGTTAGAATGGCCTGAAATAGATCAGTATAATGATATTATAACGCTTACATCTTAAAGTTCAATTTTCATCATATAGAAAGGCGGATTAAAAAATGAAATTTACAGACGGCAATTGGCTTATCCGAGAAGGATATTCCGTTTCGGGAGCGGTTCAGGCTTATGATTTTGCAGTAAAAGGAGACACGTTGACAGCCTATGCCTCCACGGCCCCGATTCCGGGTAGAGGAGCAACCATTAATGCGCAGCTGATCACCGTGCAATTTCAATCTCCGGCGCCCGGCGTCATTGGTGTAAAGCTGGTTCACTATGCAGGCGTAAGAGATCGCGGACCTGCATTCGAATTGTACAAACAGGAAGGTGACCATACGGTCATTGAAGAGAATGATCAGGAAGCGGTTCTTCGCAGCGGCAATTTGAGCGTTGTGATCAAGAAAGGCCCGGAATGGTCGGTTCACTTCTATAGAGGAGAAGAACGCATTACCGGCAGCAGAGCCAAATCGATGGCACATATCGTGGAAGATGGCGGACAGACCTACATGCGCGAAGAGCTGGATCTTGGCGTAGGCGAGTGGGTTTACGGCCTTGGCGAGCGATTCACTTCGTTTGTGAAGAATGGCCAGGTCGTGGATATTTGGAACCAGGATGGCGGTACAAGCTCCGAGCAAGCCTATAAAAATATTCCGTTTTATCTGACGAATAAGGGCTATGGCGTGTTTGTCAACCAACCGGACCTCGTATCATTTGAAGTGGCATCGGAGAAAGTGAAGAAGGTGCAGTTCAGCGTGCCAGGCGAGTCACTGGAGTACTTTGTTATTGACGGGCCTGATCCGAAAGGTGTGCTAGATAAATACACGAACCTGACAGGAAAACCGGCACTGCCGCCGGCTTGGACCTTCGGATTGTGGCTTTCAACCTCTTTTACGACCCAATATGACGAAGCAACCGTAAACTCCTTTGTTGACGGTATGCTGGAGCGCGATATCCCGCTGGAAGTGTTCCACTTTGACTGCTTCTGGATGAAGGGGCTCAACTGGACGGACTTTCAATGGGATGAAGAGGTTTTCCCGGATCCTGAAGGCATGCTGAAGCGTTTGAAAGAAAAAGGCTTGAAAATTTGCGTATGGATCAATCCGTATATCGCGCAGCGCTCGCGTCTCTTTGAGGAAGGCCGTGAGAAGGGCTATCTCGTGAAGAAAGAGAATGGCGATGTGTGGCAGTGGAATCTGTGGCAGCCGGGTATGGCGCTGGTGGACTTCACGAATCCAGACGCATGCGAATGGTATTCAGGGTACCTGCGCGAGCTGGCAGATATGGGTGTCGACAGCTTCAAGACGGATTTCGGCGAACGCATTCCGACGGACGTTGTTTATTTTGACGGTTCCGATCCGCACAAAATGCACAATTATTATACACAGCTCTATAACAAAGTGGTCTTTGATGTGCTGGTGGAGAAGTTCGGCAAGAATCAGGCAGCCGTATTTGCACGCTCTGCAACCGTAGGCGGACAGCAGTTTCCTGTTCACTGGGGCGGCGATTGCTATGCGGATTACGAATCGATGGCGGAGAGTCTGCGCGGCGGCTTGTCCCTTGGTCTCGGAGGTTTCGGCTTCTGGAGCCATGACATTGGCGGCTTCGAAAATACGGCTCCGGCGCATGTATTCAAACGCTGGCTGGCATTTGGCTTGCTGTCCAGTCACAGCCGTCTGCACGGCAGCAGCTCTTACCGGGTGCCGTGGTCTTATGACGAGGAGGCAGTGGATGTTACGCGCTTCTTCACGAAGCTGAAGAGCCGTCTGATGCCTTATCTGTTCCATACCGCCGTACAGGCATCGGAGCAAGGGGTGCCAAGCATGCGCGCCATGTTCATGGAATTCCCGGAAGACCCGGCCGTTGAAATGCTGGATCGTCAATATATGCTGGGAGATTCCCTGCTTGTGGCACCGGTATTCAGCGAGAACGGCGATGTGAAGTACTATCTGCCGAAGGGCCGCTGGACGCATCTGTTAACCGGAGAAACGGTGGATGGCGGAGCTTGGCGCAAGGAAACGTACGGTTTCCTCGGGCTGCCGTTGTTTGTACGCAGCAACTCGTTCCTCGCCTTGGGAGCAACCGATAACCGTCCGGAATATGACTATGCAGACAGAGTTGAACTTGGCTTGTATGCATTGGAAGACGGCAGCGAGGCTTCGGTTACCGTTCGCAACATGAATGGGGAGACCGAGCTTGATGTGCGGGCGGTACGTGCAGGCAGCCGGATTGATTTTACGATGGAAGGCAGCGGCAAGCCATTCTCCGTGAAGCTGCATGACATGGGAGCCGTTTCATCTGTGGAGGGCTCGGGAGTGAGCCTGCAAGAAGGGAGCATTCAAGTAGAAGCTGGACAACAAGCGGTGACCTTCACGGCAGCTCTGGAAGGGTAAGCTCGGTGAACGCCTGTTTGATAAAAGGGAAAAAAGCATAGCGAAGATGAGCCCGGACCAGCCTTATGCTGGAGTCGGGCTTCTTCCATATTTTGAATGGACTTGAACAAACGGCAATGCTGATATAATAGGCCTGCGGCAGATTTTTTCACGAATAGTTGTAACCGTTTTCTTTTAGAGGCTTGCCGAAGATTAAAGGACAGGAGCGAAGACGGTCCGATGTTATCTTATTTCATTCAACTTGTGAATGACATGAAAATCCGCAACAAATTGATATTGTCTTTTGTTGTCGTGGTCTTTGTGCCGGTTGCCATCGTGGGGATATTCCTTACGGGCGAGCTCCGCAAGTTTGCTTTCAACAATGCGTTGGAGCAGGCTTACCAGAACGTGGACCGGGTCAAGAAACGGTCCACCGAAGTCATCAACGTGGCAGACGATTTATCCTATCGGCTATCCTACGACGAGCGTCTGAGAAATCTTGCTAGCCAGCAATATGAAAGCGTATACGACGTATTTGTGGCTTACAGGGAGTATCCCGATTTACAGCAGGCGATTCGGATGTACAAGGAAATATCGAATATCCGTTTCTACAGTGAGAACCCCACCATGCTGAACAATTGGGAGTTCCTTTATCCCGAGGATGAAATCAAGAGAACGGAATGGTATCAGCGAGCCGAGGATGATATTGGCGTCATCTACTGGGACTATATTACGGATGAACGAGATCAGAAGGTTTACCTCAGCTTAATCAAGGGGGTTGATCTTGGAAGCAAGGACAATCGTGGTGTACTGGTTATCAATGTCAATACGGGTATGCTGAACACGATCCTCAGCCAAGAAACGTTTGACACCATTATTGTGGACAGCAATAACAATATTGTCGCCGCTAACCGCCCGGAGCTGTACGGGAAGACGCTAGCCGAGATTCAAGATACCAGCGGGGTTGTATACCATGCGAGCGGAAGCTATGAATCGGTCATCCATGATGAAGCCTCCAAGGTGCTGATTGAACCGTTGAATACGGAATCCGGGGTTAATGGTCTGCGCATTATTTCCATATTTTCGATTGATAGCATCGTGGCGGACGCCAACCGGATCAGCAAGCTGGCGATGACGGTCATCATCATTAGTCTACTGCTGGCTGTTCTTTTGATCTACAGTTTCTCCTCACTGATCTCTAATCGGCTGCTGCGACTCAGCAAGCATATTACGAAGGTAGGTACCGGCAACCTCGGCGTTGCGATGGAAATTGACGGCAAGGATGAGATCGGCCAGTTATCCCGCCAATTCAACTCCATGGTCGGTAACATTAACGACCTGATGAACGAAGTGCAGGAGTCCAATGAACAGAAACGGTTAATGGAACAGAAGCAGAACGAAATTAAATTCAAAATGATGGCCAGTCAGATCAATCCGCATTTTTTGTTTAATGCCTTAGAGTCTATTCGCATGGAGGCCCATCTCAAGGGTGAGGACGAAATCGCCCGGATTGTGCGTCTGCTCGGTAAAATGATGCGAAGCAATCTCGAGATAGGCAGCGGAAAAACAACGATAAAAGACGAGATCGAGATGGTGCAGTGTTATCTGGATATTCAAAAATTCCGCTATGAGGATCGTCTGAAATATGAACTTCTGGTAGATCCCGAAGCCAATCGGGTTAGAATCCCGCCGCTGATCATACAACCGCTTGTGGAGAATGCGGTCATACATGGGATGGATCACAAGGAAGAAGGAACTTTCATCAGGGTGAGGGTCACGGCCAGCGAAGGGAAACTGCATGTCATAACCGAGGATAATGGAGCGGGCATAACCTTGGAGCGATTGCAGATGATCTATGGTTATTTGAACGATACCGATGAGAAGGACGGAGGACGGATCGGGCTCCGGAATGTTCATGTCCGTCTGCAGCTTACCTACGGCCCTGAAGCGGGTCTGATCATTTATAGCGAACCGGGGATTGGAACGCGCATTAAATTCAGTATTCCGACAGGAGGAGAGAGCGATGATGAAAGTGTTAATCGTGGATGACGAACCCAAGCTGCGCGAAGGATTGAAGAGCATTGTGCCATGGAACGAGCTTGGGTATCAGGTTGTTGGTACCGCAGCGAACGGGAGCGAAGCGCTGGAGAAGCACGGGATGTTTGACCCGGACTTGATGCTGATTGATATCCGAATGCCGGGAATGGACGGATTGCAGCTGATCGAAGCCATCCGAACCCTGGATTCCGAGATTCACCTGCTCATCCTAAGCGGATATGCTGATTTTGATTATGCCAAACGGGCGATTTCCCATCGCGTGGACGGATACCTATTGAAACCGGTGGATGAGGACGAGCTGAGCAAGTATTTGCTTCAGATTAAAGAAGCCATCGAGCAGGAACAGGAGAGGAAGGCACTGAATAGGGCAGCCTCCGATATGAACCGCGAGCAGTTCATTCAGACATGGTTCAATCCGGAGAGTAAGCCCGATCATGCGGCTTTACGGCATATCGCCGAGCGGTCAGGACTGTTATGGAACCATTACCAAGTGCTGATTATTCATCATAACGGCTACGATGAATCTGGTGAGGGAGCCAACGACCGATTGAAAAACCAGCTGCTTGAAGCTTTTGAAGAGAACGGCCGCGGCACGGTCTTTTCCATGCATGGGCAACTTGGCGTTCTAATGCCCACGCCAGTATTGACCGCAGGAGGGCGGAAGGAATTGCTTCAAACGTTGGAGGCTGCTGCCGCACTGGCAGGTAGGTCAATTACGGCTTCATTGGGGCGCCAGGTTCATCGTCTGGAGGATGTAGCGGAGTCGTACCGCTGTGCTAAGGAACGGATTCGCGAACGTTTCTTCTATCCTTCCGGCGAGTTGTTATTCCCTGAATCCAAGCGGTTTGCTGGCGACATTACGGATGAAGAGCGGCAACCTTATGATCCGGAGCAGCTGATGGAGCAGCTCTATTACGCTGTAGATGTAGGCAATGTCGAGGTGCAGCGGAAGCTGCTGCATGTTGCTGCATATGCCATGGTCAATGTGGAGTATACGGAGGAAAGGATGAAGGGGGCGTTCGTGGAGCTCCTCACCGGCGTGCACAATAAGCTGATGCAGCATCAGCCAGAGCTGCGGTCCCGCACGAAGGAATATTCGGATCGGATTGCCGCGATATTTCGCCAGCGCACGGCCTATGATTTGTACCGCCATTCGTCCCAATTCCTGGAGGAGCTGATCTGGCAGGCGGGGGATGGCGGACGAGATCAGGAGATGAAGCGGATCATGGACCTGATTCAGCGCAATTACAATGAGAATCTTAAACTGGAAACACTGGCCTCCGTATTTAATTACAACAGCGCCTACCTCGGGAAGATGTTCAAGAATACAACTGGAGAATACTTCAATACGTACCTCGATAAGGTCCGGATCAACAAGGCCAAGGATTATCTGAAACAGGGCATGAAGGTATATCAGGTTGCGGAGAAGGTCGGGTATACGAACGTAGATTATTTTCATAGCAAGTTTAAAAAATACGTCGGTACCTCTCCGTCTAATTTCCGCAAGGAGCTGGACCTGTAAACAGGGTCAAGTTCCTCATCGTCTGCCTCTTCGCCATGGAACCAACTGCCAAACGGGAAGGCGATGCGGAAGCGCAGTGTAGCGTGCTGACATCAAGCTGCTGAGCATGGGTTTGACGGGAGATCGAACATAGGTAAGCCAAATATCGGATAGCGTTCACTTACCCTACAACCAGACTAAACATAAGTACTTTCATATCGCTGCCCTTTAAGACGCGACTAAGGTACGCGTCTTTTTTTATTTCCTCCTACCTCCCCAAGACATGACTGGGGGAGCCAAAATGCTGCGAAGCATAGAGCGGAGGGGCCGGAATCGTATCGGAGAAGCGACAGCGCTCGTCTTTAAAGCCGGGAAACCACCTCACCGTATCATCCGAAGTTTCCCGGGTTTAACAGCGATCGGAGATACGATCCGGACACGGAGCGGCATAAAGCTCTTCTGCATTTTCTCCTCAGTTAATGTCTAATTTTTATATGATTTTTAAACCAATCCTTCGGGTACTTCCCCGCCGCAGCTTGGTTTATCATCAGGATATACAAGAGAGGAGGGGTTGGTTTGAAAGCGGTAACAAAGACAGAAGGTAGCATCCAACCTGCCGCAAAGAAAAAGAAAGGCTTTTGGGCCACTTTCAAAGAGCAGAAAGTACTGTATGGAATGTCGCTTCCATTTATCGTCATTGTGTTCATCTTCAGCTACATGCCGGTCTGGGGCTGGTTGATGGCATTCCAGAATTACAAGCCGGGCAAAGGGATCTTCGAGCAAAAATGGGTGGGCCTGGACCATTTCGTGACACTCTTCTCGGATGATAAGTTTTATCTGGTGTTGCGAAATACACTCGCCATGAGTTTTATGGGATTGATCGTTGGATTTACGATTCCGATCCTATTCGCAGTCTTGTTGAATGAGCTTCGTGGAAGCGTATTCAAGAGGACCGTACAGACGATATCTTATCTGCCGCATTTTGTGTCCTGGGTCGTGGTAGCAGGTATCGTGACCAAAATGCTGTCCACAGATGGAGGCGCTGTCAATCAGCTGCTGATGTGGCTGGGGTTCATTGATGAACCGATACAGTTTATGGCTCAGGGGAACCTGTTTTGGTATATCGTAACAGGCTCTGATATATGGAAGGAAATGGGCTGGAGCGCGATCATTTATTTGGCAGCGATTTCAGGAATTGATCAGGAGCAATTCGAAGCAGCCAAGGTTGACGGCGCAAGCCGTCTTCGCCAAATATGGCATATTACGCTGCCAAGCATCGCCCCTACGATTGCAATTTTGATGATCATGTCCATCGGACATCTGATCAGCATCGGCTTCGAGAAGCAGTTCTTGCTGGGTAACCCGCTGGTGGTGGATTATTCCGAAGTGCTGGATCTGTATGCGCTGAATTATGGCCTTGGCATGGGACGTTTCTCCTTCGGTACGGCAATTGGGATGTTCAACTCCATTGTAAGTATCCTCTTATTGCTGCTCGCTAACGGCGTATTCAAAAAATTCACGAAGCAATCCATTATGTAGGGGAGGGAAGCAGCATGGCACGAACCAAAACAGCATTCAAGCCCACGCTCTCCGACCGCGTGTTTGATATGGGTAACTTTATATTTATGGCACTGGTTATGATTGTCACTCTGTATCCGTTCCTGAATGTTCTTGCGATATCGCTGAACGATTCCGTGGATACGGTGCGTGGGGGGATCTATCTCTGGCCGCGCGAGTTTACGCTGGAGAACTACGTTCAGATCTTTAAATACGACGGTTTGATCACCGGCGCCAAAATTACGATTCTCCGTACGCTGGCAGGAACATTCCTGGGCTTGGTCAGCGGAACGATGCTGGGTTATGTCCTCAGCAGGGTAGATTTTCAGGGAAGAAAGTTCATGTCTGTATTCCTGGCCATGACCATGTACTTCTCCGGCGGGATGATTCCGGTCTTCATTCTGATCCGCGACTTGAACATGATGAATTCGTTTCTTGTTTACATCATTCCGGGGATGGTGAGCGCATTTAACGTATTCGTTATCCGGTCTTTCATCGACAGCTTGCCATATTCGCTTCAGGAATCAGCCAAGCTTGACGGAGCTAATGATTTCACGATCTATTACAAAATCATTCTCCCGCTCTGTAAGCCCGTACTGGCTACCATCGCCTTGTTCCTGGCAGTCGGTCAGTGGAACTCATGGTTCGATACGTATCTCTATAACGGCAATGCACCCCATCTCACGACGCTCCAATTCGAGCTGATGAAGGTGCTGCAGAGCACACAGGGACAAACCAGCGGCATGATGTCCGGGCAGAATATGGCCGAAATCGTGAAGCAGGTGTCGCCGGAATCGATCAAAATGGCGATTACGATTGTGGTTACGGTTCCCATATTGCTCGTCTATCCGTTCCTGCAGCGGTATTTTGTGAAGGGGATGACGCTTGGAGCAGTAAAAAGCTAAGCGCATGTACGGTATCAGCAGGCATTATGACCTGTTATACGATAGATGATTAAAAATCGATTTAGGGGGTATAGCAATGAATCATAAGAAGAGATTGTCGCTGCTGCTCGCGATCATGATGATGGCCACATTCGTTCTTGCAGCGTGCGGCAACGGCGACAGTAACAATAGCGCAAACGGCGGTGAAGAGGGCAATGGCGGCAACGATACACAGCAGGAAGAGAAGCTGGGGCCGATGACCATGACGTATTACAGCGCGGATTCCAATGCGAACTGGGCCAACATGCAGGATGCGGTCGGCAAGAAGCTGACCGAGAAAACCGGCATTACAATCCAGGCCGAATACGCGGTAGACGGCTCCAATCAGAAGCTCCCGCTGATGGTAGCGAGCGGGGAATATCCGGACTTGGTATTTGCGAAGGGTGACGCCAATCTGTTTGTGGATTCCGGAGCATTTATTGATCTGACGGATCTGATCGAAGAGCATGCACCGAACATCAAGAAGGTGTATGGAGAATACATGAGCCGTCTGAAATGGAGTAACGATGATGAGGCCATCTATGTCCTCCCGACGCTTGCAGCGGTGGACCATCAGGCGCTCGATGCCGGCGGCACGTTTCAGATCCAGCATGAAGTGCTGAAAGAACTCGGATACCCTGAACTGAAGACGGTGAGGGATTACGAGAAAGCGCTGAAAGACTATGCCGAGAAACACCCGACCATTGACGGCCAGCCGACGATTCCGCTGACGCTGAATGCGGACGGATGGAGAATCATGATCTCGGTAACGAACCCGGCGTTTATCGCGACAGGCGCATCGGATGACGGCGAGTATTATATCGACCAGGGGACGGTCGAGGCTAAGCTGCACTACAAGCGCCCGGAAGAGAAAGAATATTTCCGCTGGTTGAACCATATGAACGATGCGGGTCTTCTGGATAAGGAAACGTTCGTACAGAAAACGGACCAATACGAAGCTAAAATCTCTTCTGGCCGTGTTCTTGGCGTCATCGATCAGGAATGGGGCTTCGGCAATGCAACAAACGCACTGAGATCTTCCGGCAAGGAAAACCGCACCTATGCGAGATTCCCGATCCAGCTGGATGAGTCGACTAAGGATGCAACGTTCCAAGACGCGGGTTACGTCGCCGGATGGGGTGTGGGCATTACGACGTCCGCGAAGGATCCAGTTCGAATCATCAAGTTCCTGGATTATCTGGCTTCCGAAGAAGGGCAAGTTTTGATGAATTGGGGAATAGAGGGCGAGCATTACAACGTTGTGGACGGCAAGCGCGTCATTCCGGAAGATGTCCAAGAGCGCAAAACCTATGACAACGCCAACTTCACTAAGGAAACAGGAATCGGCTTGTACAACGCCATGTTCCCGCGTTACGGAGACGGCGTGAAGGATTCGACGGATAACTACTATACGACGAATTTCCCGGAGACGATCATAGAGAACTATACGCCATCCGCGAAGGAAACACTGAAGGCATACGGCGCGGAAATGTGGAAAGATCTGTGGCCGAAACAAGAGGAATTTGGAGTGAAGCCATGGGGCGTTGCTTACAACATTCCAGTACCGAGCGACTCCAATATCAATATCACGTACAAAAAGGTGGAAGAGATTACCCGTAAACGGATTCCGGAAATCATTCTTGCCGATCCGGCGAAATTTGATGCGCTGTATGAACAGTTCATCAAAGAGCTGAATGATGCCGGCGCCGAGAAGATGGAGCAGGAATACACCCAATTGGTACGCGACCGCGTCGAACTCTGGAATGATTAAGGTATAGGTGAATAGAAGGGGCCGGCAATATGCGGCCCCTTTTGCCGCTACATGAAAGGGTCACTGTTATAGCGATTGTGCCGTTATTTAACAGAAGAAATACAGCAGCGGATGAAGGATATGAGAGGTTCATCGAGAAGACCTTTATCAATTGGAATAAGGGGGGATTACACTGAATTCAGCTGAGAATAAGAACACAACCTTGTGGTATCGGAAGCCCGCGGACAGGTGGGAAGAAGCGCTTCCGCTCGGAAACGGCCGACTTGGGGCTATGGTATTCGGAGGCGTTCAGGAAGAACGCATTCAATGGAATGAAGATACACTTTGGTCCGGATTTCCCCGGGACACGAATAATTACGAGGCTCTCCGGCATTTGGCAGCGGCAAGAGAGCTGATTGCGTCCGGGAAGTTTGCCGAAGCCGAGCAGTTGATTGAGGGCAAGATGGTTGGCAGAAGCACGGAGTCCTTCTTGCCCTTAGGAGACCTGGTCATCCGACAGTCGGGAATAGGGGATCACTGGACGGACTACAGGCGAGCACTGGATCTGGATACAGGGATTGCATCCACTCACTTTCGAACCGGCGGTCCCGATGATCGCTTCAGCAGGGAAATGTTCATCAGTGCGCCTGATCAGGTCGCGGTTATCCGTTATACAAGCACGAACGGCGGAACCATCCAATTAGAGATCGGGCTTCGTTCACCGCTGCAGCATGGTACCCGTAGTGCAGAAGACGGAGCATTGGTGTTGTATGGACAAGCCCCCACCCATATTGCTGAGAATTACAGAGGTGATCACCCCGGGTCGGTGCTCTATGAAGACGGGATTGGCATACGGTATGAAATGAGGCTGCTGGCCTTGACGGACACCGGGCAGGTTACGGTGGATAACAGCGGTATACGTATTAACGGCGCAGGCTCGGTCACGCTGCTGATTGCGGCTGCCACGAATTTTGAAGGCTTCGATCGATCTCCGGGTTCTGAAGGAACCGATCCGTCCAGTATATGCAGGGGGAGACTCCAGGACGCGATGCGGCATGGATTTACAGAATTGCGCTCACGGCATATCGAGGACCATCAAGCCTTGTTCAGACGCGTGAAGCTTCAGCTTGGCCGTCCAGAGCGTGTGCGTTCCGCACAAGCTTTAGCCACCGACGAGCGGATGAAAGCGTACCGGGAGGGACGAGAGGATGCTGCACTCGAGGCGCTGATGTTTCAATTCGGAAGATATTTGCTCATCGCCAGCTCCCGGTCAGGTACACAGCCCGCCCATCTGCAGGGCATATGGAATCCGCATGTACAGCCACCATGGAATAGTGATTATACAACGAATATCAATACCGAGATGAACTACTGGCCTGCAGAAACGACCCATCTGAGCGAGTGCCATGAGCCGCTGATCCAGATGATCCGGGAGCTTAGCGTAAGCGGTGCCCGGACGGCGAAGATTCATTACGGCGCCCGCGGATGGGTCGCCCACCATAACGTGGATCTATGGCGAATGTCCAGCCCGAGCGATGGCAGAGCCATGTGGGCTTTCTGGCCAATGGGCGGTGCATGGCTGTGCCGGCATCTTTGGGAGCGTTACCAATTTCACCCGGACCTCCAATATTTGCGGGAAACGGCTTATCCGCTGATGAGGAATGCGGCATTATTTTGCCTGGATTGGCTTACTGAAGACGGGAAAGGGCATCTGGTGACCAGCCCGTCGACATCGCCGGAGAATCAGTTTCTTACTGCGGACGGCCAGCCTTGCAGCGTGTCGGCAGGCTCCACCATGGATATGGCCATCATTCGGGATATATTTCATAACTGTATTGAGGCATCACAGCTGCTGGAGCAGGATGATGAGCTGCGGGAGGAATGGAAGGCAGCGGTTGCACGCCTGCTGCCTTACGCCATCGATGCCGAGGGTAAACTCATGGAATGGAGCGAGCCTTATCCGGAAGCGGAGCCCGGACATCGGCACGTATCCCATCTGTATGGGCTGTACCCCGGCTCTGACATAACCCTTCAGGATACGCCGCAGCTTGCGGAAGCCGCTTATCGTACGCTGATGTCGCGCATCGACCATGGAGGAGGGCACACGGGGTGGAGCTGCGTATGGCTGATCAACCTGTTTGCCCGATTACAGCAACCGGACAAGGCGTATGTTTATGTCCGGACGCTGATTTCCCGTTCCATGCATCCTAATCTGCTCGGAGACCATCCTCCGTTCCAGATCGATGCGAATTTTGGAGGCACCGCCGGAGTTGTAGAAATGGTGCTCCAGAGTCATTTGGACGCCATTCAGCTTCTGCCGGCGCTGCCGAAGTCTTGGGCAGAAGGCTCCGTAAGAGGGTTAAAGGCTCGTGGCGGGTTTATTGTGGACATGGAATGGAGCGAAGGCATCCTTACGTCTGCGAGCGTAACCTCTACGCATGGCCGAGTCTGTAGGATTAGCTGTTCCGTGCCGCTTGCTATTAGAAGGGAAGACGGAAGTGTGGTGACGACGGATGAGCAAGGCTCGTTTGAAACGGTGAGCGGAGCGACTTACCGGATCACGCCAGCCACCGACGAAGGCAGCGTGAACATGGATTGATCGAACAAGGCCTTTTTGAATAGGGAACTGGATACGGAATTTAAGAAGCTAAAGGAGCTGAACCCTAGATGATTAACGAAAAATTGCCCAAAATGTGGTATGGCGGCGATTATAATCCCGAGCAATGGGATGCGGAAGCGTGGAAGGAAGATGACCGCATGTTTAAGCTGGCGGGTATCGATGTAGCCACCATTAATGTATTCTCTTGGGCTTTGAGCCAGCCGGATGAGGACACGTACGATTTTGCCTGGCTGGATGAGACGATCGATCGACTGTACCGGAACGGGATATATATCTGTCTGGCAACCAGCACAGGGGCCCATCCGGCGTGGATGGCGCGTAAATACCCGGATGTGCTGCGCGTCGACTACGAGGGCCGTAAACGCAAATTCGGCGGCCGCCATAACTCCTGCCCGAACAGCCCCACTTACCGTAAATACGCCAAAATCATGGCCGGCAAGCTGGCGGAACGCTATAAGGATCATCCGGCAGTCCTGATCTGGCACGTATCGAACGAATATGGCGGGTACTGTTACTGCGACAATTGTGCCGCGGCATTCCGGGCTTGGCTTGAGCAGCGCTATGGCACGCTGGATGCCGTGAACAAGGCATGGAATACCCGCTTCTGGGGCCATACCTTCTATGACTGGGAGGACATTGTTGTACCTAACGCTTTAAGCGAGGAGTGGTCCGGCAACCGGACCAATTTTCAAGGCATATCTCTGGATTACCGCCGTTTCCAATCGGACAGCCTGCTGGACTGCTATAAGCTGGAGCGGGATGAATTGAAGCGGATCACGCCGGATATTCCGGTGACCACGAATCTCATGGGCTTCTATCCGGAGCTGGATTACTTCAAATGGGCCAAAGAGATGGATGTTGTATCCTGGGACAACTATCCGTCCCTGGATACACCGTACAGCTATACGGCCATGGCGCATGCTCTGATGCGGGGACTTAAGGGAGGACAGCCCTTTATGCTCATGGAGCAGACGCCGAGCGTCCAGAACTGGCAGCCGTATAACTCGGCCAAACGTCCGGGTGTGATGCGGTTGTGGAGCTATCAAGCGGTCGCCCACGGCGCGGATACGGTGATGTTCTTCCAGCTGCGTCGTTCGATCGGAGCCTGCGAGAAATATCACGGCGCGGTCATTGAACATGTAGGGCATGAGTTTACCCGCGTATTCCGCGAGTGCGCGGAGCTGGGCAAGGAGCTGCAGCAGCTTGGGGACCGTATTCTGGATGCCCGTTCCGACGCCAAAGTCGCGATCATCTACGACTGGGAGAACCGGTGGGGCATCGATCTGTCGAGCGGCCCGACTGTTGCCCTCAATTACGTGAATGAGGTCCATAAATATTACGATGCCCTGCATCAGCTGCATATCCAGACTGACATGATCAGCGTGGAAGAGGACTTCCGGAAATATGACGTTGTCATCGCACCGGTGATGTATATGGCAAAGCAGGGATTTGCAGAGCGTGTGGAGGCCTTTGTATCGCAAGGCGGAACCTTCGTGACGACCTTCTTCAGCGGCATCGTTAATGAGCATGATCTGGTGACGCTTGGCGGTTATCCGGGCGAGCTGCGCAAGGTAATGGGAATATGGGCCGAGGAGATTGATGCACTGCTTCCGGGCCAGCAGAATCAGATGGTGATGCGAGGGCCGAAGGGACAACTGAAGGGCACCTACGACTGCGGAATTCTGTGTGACGTGATCCATGCTGAAGGAGCGGAAGTCGTTGCCGAATATGGCTCCGATTACTATCAGGGGACGCCATCGTTAACCGTGAATTCCTTCGGGCAAGGGAAGGCATGGTATGTGGCCACGAGTCCAGAGCCTAAATTTCTGAAGGACCTGATGCAAACCATATGCAACGACCATGGCATTGAGCCCGTCTTGAAAGCTCCGGAAGGCGTTGAGGTGACAAAGCGTGTGAAGGAGGACGTGGAGTTCACCTTTGTACTTAATCACATGCCGGAGAGCAAACCCGTGCCATTGGAAGGCGATACCTATGTTGACCTGCTGACAGAAGAAGAACATCGAGATTCCTGCGAGGTGCCGGCACGCGGAGTGATGATATTAGAGAAACGGCTGGGGTAGAGATAGCATGAGGGCTTACACGAAAAATAAATAGCTTGGAGCGCTCTCAAAAAAAGCAGAGAAGACGGGGAATCCCCGGCTTTCTCTGCTTTATTTTTTTAATATACGCCTGAGGTTACCCTCCTGATCCCGCAAGAAAAATTTAGGCTGCATGCGGTCTAGCTTCTGAGAAAATGCGTCGATCGGATATGCTTAAACAGCCTAGGCTCTCAGTCCTTCGGCGGTAAACCGCTGTCCAGCCTACGCTTCCTGCTCATGCAGCTTGCGGAATTCCTTCGGCGAGATGCCCTCTTGCTTTTTAAAAACAAGACTGAAATATTTCTCGTTCTTGAAGCCGACCATCTCGGAAATCGCTGCCATTTTTAGGCTTCGATTTTGCAGCAGGACCTTGGCCTTGGAGATGCGGATCCGGTTCAGATGTTCCGGAATGTTAATGCCATGCTTTTGCTTAAATTTGCGGGAAATGTACTCACGACTTACATGAAATCGGTTTGCAATATCATACAGCGACACGTCGTTCTGATAATTTTGCTCGATAAACGTCGTAATGTCATGGATCAGGTCCTGTCCCGTTTGCTTCTGGGACTGCACGGCCGAGGCCAGCAGGCTCATTAATTCAATCCAATACTGCTGCCACTCTGCCAGGGAGCACACATATTTGTCCGGGCTTGGCCGCTCGATGGTGGCGCTTTCCTCTTTGTACAATTTCAACAAAGCTTCAGACGACGGGTTAGCGGTTTCATGAATCACGTGATTGGCAAATCTCTCGATATCGCGGTCCCAACGCTCCAGAAGCTCCGGCGTAAGAACGCTGCTTTTTCGAATAGCCGCGATGAATGACTCTACAGCTTCGGTTATGGGAGCAGGTTGGCCGCTAAGTATGGCGAGTTTCCAGGTATCCTCAAACCCGCTGAACTGCGCGCCTTTATGATGGTCAACGCCCGATCGGAGCTGCTGCTCCGTATCATGGATAAAGTGATTTAGGACCGTTAAATCCCTCTGATGCAGGGTGGACGAGCTTCGGTCATACAATTCCGGAATGTCTGCCGGGTATTGACCGTCAGGACTAAGGCCAAAGTGCATGTGGCGCGACAAGGTGCGGTGCATCCCGTTATTGATCTCTTGAAGCAGTGTGGGCAGCGTGGCAAGCTGATCCCACAACAAAATAACCAGTTGGTGAGGTGAACCGAAGTGACGGAAGGCGATCCCGATCCGGTCCTTTTGCAGAAATTCATTGCAAATATTCAGCAGGGCAAACATGAGCAAATCCTGATGATGGCCAAAGCGGCTATAAAGCGCATGATCTGACTTGTCCATCTGCATGACGGCCAGGCGTATCGTCTGCGTTTGCTCCGGTACGATGCCTTCATCCTTGAGGCGATTGACCACCTGGGAATGGGCGCTTTTGTCATCAACCAGGCTAGATAACAGCTTCTCGGAATAAACCGGCCGGTATTCGTTCACCTGAACATGCTGCTGCCGCGCCGCAAGGCGTTCCCGTTCCTCGGCTTTCCAGGCGGCAGTCGCCTTGGCGACCGCTTGGTTGATGACGGCTTCCTCGATGGGCTTGAGGATATAATCCGTGCCGCTGTACCAGATGGTGTTGCGTACGAATTCGAAGTCGTCATGCCCGCTAATGACAATGAATTTGATATCCGGGTAATTCTTGTGAATCCATTCCATGAGATCTACGCCGTTTTTGAGCGGCATCAACATGTCCATCAGCACGAGGCTCGGCCGGAACGCCGGAATCAGCTTCATCGCCTCAAGACCATTGGCGGCTTCCTCAATATCGGTAATCCCATGCGTTTCCCACTGGACCAGCAGTCGGATGGCTTTACGCACGCGAGACTCGTCATCCACGATCAATGCCTTCATCCGTTTCACCTTCCACATTTATAGTCAGTACAACACGAAAGCCATGCGGCTGGTTGTTTTCGATGCTGAACTTGGATTTTCCACGATAATACAGTCTCAACCTTGTCATGATGTTGCTGAGTCCGATCCCGCTGCTGTCTTCCGTTTCCATTTCGGAAAGAACCTGAAGCTGTTCCAGATCTATTTCTTCCATCCGAAGCAAGTGCTCCTGAAGGGTTTGGAACGGCTCATCCTGCATTCCGTTACCGTTATCCTCGACCGTGATCTGCACGATGGAGGCCGACAGGCGCTTACTTTTCAGCGCGATGTAATTGTTTTCCGCCAAGGGGTTCATGCCATGCTTGAAAAAGTTCTCGATCAGCGGCTGAACCAGCATTTTCGGGATCAACACCTGCAAAGTCGACTCATCCACATCGTAACGGAAGTCGAACTGATTCTCAAATCGTTCTTTCTGCAGCTCCACGTAATCCTTGATATGATCGAGCTCTGTGGCTAGCGTGACCGGCTTGTCCGTATTGTACATGCTGTATCTCATCATCCGGGCAAGAGCGGAGATCAGGGAGTAGATCCTCTTCATGCCATGCTCAAGCGCAAGGGTGCCGATGGTTTGCAGCGCATTGTTCATAAAATGCGGGTTTACCTGCGCTTGCAGCGCGCGGAGCTGGTTGGTCCGGTTCGCCAGCTTCAGCTTGTATTCCTGCAAGATGAGATTGTTGATCGTATCCATCATGCTCCCGAACCTGCGGTGGAGAGTTCCGATTTCGTCTTTGCGGCTGGAGGAGATATCCACGGTCATTCGTCCGCTTTTGACCTGGCTCATGAGGCCTACCAATTCCCGGATCGGCGCCGTGATGTAGACCGAAATCCAGATCGTGGCGGCGATGATGAGAATCAGGGACACGCCGATCAGCAAAATATTGACGAAGGCTGCTTTGTCGGCGCTGCTTAGAATATAGGAGGAAGGAACCTCCTTGATCATTGTCCAGTCGCTGATCGACGTCTTGATATTGTTATATAAATAGATTTTGTTGTCATATTCGAAATGGCCTTCCTTCTTGCCGGATTGCTTGATGCTGT
Source organism: Paenibacillus sp. FSL K6-1330 (assembly GCF_037976825.1). Taxonomy (NCBI): domain Bacteria; kingdom Bacillati; phylum Bacillota; class Bacilli; order Caryophanales; family Paenibacillaceae; genus Paenibacillus; species Paenibacillus sp. FSL K6-1330. The sequence continues at coordinate 6,524,029 of NZ_CP150269.1, read as the reverse complement.
CGTACCATTCCGTTTGAATTTGCTGTCCCAGCATCTCGCCATGGCCGGCATACATGATATACCCGGCTTCATTCGTAATATATAGCTGCTCATGTTCGGGCTGGAACAGCTGATCGCTGATCCGGCTCAGGAAATTCATATCCATATCGATGGCGAGAATGCCTAATCGCTCGGTAGATGGGACGCGTTCAATGACCCGGTACATGGTGAATACTTGTTTATTGGCTTCATAGGGATAAGCTAACTGAAAGCCATACGTGTGAAGGGGATGGGGCGGCTGTAAAACCACCGTATCGTTACCGAGATTGGGAATTTCGGAATAGAGGTTGACATCACTCGTTTTTCTGGCGATATCCTGGGCGAACAACGTGGCCTCTCTTTTGCCGTCGACATAGAGATAGACCTGTCTTGCGCCGCCGATGGCTTTATGAATGGACTGCAGCGTGGCGGACTGCCTACCGCTGGCATTGATGTTCTCATGACTATAATAAAGGCTGCGGAAAAAATCCGGATCCGAATAAACCGTAAGGGAATTCCGGTTCATGTCTTCCAAATAGCTCTCCAAATTCAACCGTCCCTGATAGAGAAGGTTCATATTCTCAACAACGGCCCGTTCCTTGAGCGAGTTGGTTGTCATGACATAGCTGATGATCATGGAGATGGTGGTTGGAATGATGGTAGCCATGATCATAAAGGTAATCAATTTCGTGCGAATGCTGTTCCAATTCCAGTTCATAAATTCACCGCCGATCAATTTTCTATACCATTTAGTTCACATCCTGTGGTAGTCCCAAGGTCTTCATCTTAGCATAATTAAATCATAGAGAAATGGATAGAGAAACGAGAGGACAAGCGGAGGGGGATTTACATGAATAGCAAGAGAACGGCTGCCTTGACGCAGCAGTTGGTTTATATCGGACCCGCGCTGCTGTTTTTCGGTATGACGATCATTATCCCATTTGTAATGGGGATGTATTACTCGTTTACCAACTGGAATGGTGTATCGGGGAATGTTGAATGGGTCGGGCTGGACAATTTCAAACAGATTTTCACAAATGACAGCGCATTCGCACAGTCCTTCTGGTTTACCACCAAGTTTACGATCGTTGGCGTGGTTCTAACGAACCTGGTCGGTTTTTTCCTGGCCTACTTCTTAACGAAAAATATTAGGGCGCGCAACTGGCTGCGGACGATCTTCTTCATGCCAAACGTGATCGGTGGATTGCTGCTCGGCTTCATCTGGCAGTTTATCTTCATAAAGGGCTTTGCCACCGTTGGCGAGGCAACGGGGATTCCGTTCTTTAATCTTCCATGGCTGGGAGACGAAGTAACTGGCTTCTGGGGCATCGTCATGGTCTTTGTATGGCAATCGTCAGGCTATCTGATGGTCATCTACATCGCGTCCATTACGAATGTGTCCAAGGAAGTCATGGAAGCTGCCGAGATTGATGGAGCGAACCGGTTTCAAGTGCTCAAGAGCATCATCGTTCCGCTCATCATGCCGGCGGTCACCGTATGTTTATTCTTGGCGATATCCTGGTCCTTCAAAATGTTCGACCTGAACCTGTCGCTCACGAAGGGCGGACCATACCGCTCCACGGAGTCGCTGGCTATGAACGTGTACAATGAGGCATTCCTGAACAACCGGTATGGACTCGGAACAGCCAAGTCCCTGATCTTCTTCCTGGTTGTTGCCGTCATCACGCTCATTCAAGTTCGATTAACGAAGCAGAAGGAGGTTGAAGCTTAAATGAGATCGAAGAAACCTCCTATGTCGGCTTCCACGATTGTACTTCAGATTGTGATGGTCATTATTGCGCTGATTTTCCTGGCGCCCTTTTACTTCCTGCTGGTGAACTCGGTCAAATCGCTGGGCGATATTATGGTCGACGCGGCCAACTGGCCAACCGCCTTTCACTTTGACAACTACAGCAAGGCTTGGGAAATGACCCGCTTCCCGGAAGCGTTCGTGAATTCCGTCATCATTACGGTCATCAGCAACCTGATCATCGCCCTGTTGAGTGCGATGGCGGCTTACCGAATGGTTCGGTCCAATACGAGATTCAATCAAATCGTGTTCATGCTGTTCGTATCGGCCATGGTCATTCCGTTCCAATCCATAATGATTCCCTTGCTGCAGGTCATTAACTTCCTGGGTGTTAACAACAGTATCGTGGGTTTGATTCTCAGTTATCTGGGACTCGGTATCCCGTTGTCGGTCTTCCTATTCCACGGTTTCGTGAAAGGTATTCCGCTTGAAATCGAGGAGGCCGCCACGGTCGACGGAGCTTCTCCGTTCAGAGTATTTGGCCGTATCGTTTTGCCTATGCTGAAACCTATGATGGTGACGGTCATTATCCTGAACTGTCTGTGGGTCTGGAACGACTACCTGCTGCCATCCTTGATCCTGCAAAGTCCGGAACTGCGGACCATTCCGCTTGCGACCTTTGCCTTCTTCGGGCAGTATTCGAAGCAGTGGGATATGGCGCTGCCAGCGCTCGTGCTGGGCATCACGCCGATTATCATCTTCTTCCTGTCATTACAGAAGTACATTGTTGAAGGCGTCGCTGCCGGCTCCGTTAAGGGGTAATGGCAGCCTGGCTTCTCCCAAATCGGTTTTCCCATCTTTATATATAAACAATACTAGGGGGTAGTAAAGATGAACAAAATGAAATTATCTCTCGTGATGCTGCTGGCTTTTTCGCTGCTGCTTGCGGCTTGCGGCGGCAAGTCGGAGGAAGGTCAGGGCGGAAGCTCGGATGGAGCTTCCGGCGAAGTTAAGACGGTTAAGATTTTCCAATTCAAAACCGAGATCGTGGACGGCCTGAATGAACTCAAGGTTGAATTCGAGAAGGAATATCCGAACATCAAGCTTGATATTCAAACAGTAGGCGGCGGTGCTGACTACGGTGCTGCACTGAAAACGAAATTCGCATCCAACGATGCGCCTGATATTTTCTCCAATGGCGGCGACGCCGAGATGGAGATGTGGATTGACCGCCTGGAGGATCTGTCCGATCAGCCTTGGGTGAACGATCTGGTGGACATGGCAAAAGAGCCGATGACCAAAGACGGTAAAGTATACGGCATGCCGATGAACCTTGAAGGCTGGGGGTACATCTACAATAAAGATTTGTTTGAGCAGGCGGGCATTACCGAGCTTCCTAAAACCTATGCCCAACTGGAAGATGCTGCGAAGAAGCTGGAAGCGGCAGGCATAACTCCTTTTGCGAACGCTTACCAGGAATGGTGGCTGATCGGTAACCAAGGTATTAACCCGGCGTTTGCCCAGCAGGATGATCCGAATGCTTTTATCCAGGGCTTGAACGACGGCACGCAAAAATTTGCGGGCAATGCGAAGTTCGAAGAGTGGGCCAAACTGATGCAGCTGACATTGGATCACGGGAACAAAAATCCGCTGACCACCGATTACAATACGGCCATTTCCCTGCTGGCTACGGGGAAAACAGCCATGATGCAGAACGGCAACTGGGCCCAAACCGAGATTGATGCCATCAATCCGGACCTGAATCTTGGCTACCTGCCGATGCCGCTTGGCGACAATGCGGAGCTAAATGACAAGCTGAACGTAGGGGTACCTGCGAACCTGGTCATCAACAAGGATTCCGCATCGAAGGAAGAAGCGAAGATCTTCCTTAACTGGTTTGTCACATCCGATATCGGTAAAGAGTACATCGTCAAAAAATTCAAATTCATCCCGGCCTTGAAGACAATCGAAGCAACACCTGAGGACATGGGCGATCTGGGTTCAGCCGTGTGGGAGTACGTGCAAGCTGGCAAAGTACTGCCAAGACAATCCGCGAAGTTCCCTGACGGTGTAGCCCAGGAATTCTCCGGCGCGATGCAGGCCTTCTTCGCAGGCAAATCCGATGCGAACAAGATGCTTGAGGATATGCAGACATCCTGGGATAGTCTGAAAAAGTAAGGAGCAATGCTCTAATCAAAGTTAGCTAATCGTTCATAAGAGGTATGATTCCTGTCCAACATGACATGGGATGGTGCCTCTTTTCTTTAAGATTCAAAGTACGTCGATAGATACGGTTTTCTTAGCTAAAGAACGATGAAGGAGGCATTTCAATGATTAATCAACATTTCCCTAAGATATGGTATGGCGGGGACTATAATCCCGAGCAATGGGATAAGGCAACGATGGAAGAGGACCTGCGGATGTTTGAACTGGCCGGTGTTGATGTGGCGACCCTCAATGTATTTTCCTGGGCCAGAACGCAGCGTGATGAGAACAGCTATGATTTCACGTGGCTTGATGAAATGATGGATCGGCTGGCCGAGGAGCAGGTTCATGTCTGCTTGGCAACCAGCACGGGGGCGCATCCGGCTTGGATGGCCAAGAAATACCCGGACATCCTGCGCGTTGACTACGATGGACGCAAACGCAAATTCGGCGGTCGTCATAATTCATGTCCGAACAGTCCGACGTATCGCAAATATTCGATGCTGATGGCGCGTAAGCTGGCTGAGCGTTACAAGGATCATCCGGCACTGGTCATCTGGCACGTCTCGAATGAGTACGGCGGGTATTGTTATTGCGACAACTGCGAGCAGCAGTTCCGCGTCTGGCTGAAAGAGCGTTACGGGACGCTCGATAAGTTGAATGCCGCATGGAATACCGGCTTCTGGGGTCATACCTTTTACGAATGGGACGAGATTGTGGTACCGAACGCGCTCAGTGAAGAATTCGGCGGAAACCGGACCTTCTTCCAAGGGATATCACTGGACTATCGCCGTTTCCAATCTGACAGCCTGCTGGCATGTTATCGGTTGGAGAAGGAAGAACTGAAGAAGGTTACGCCGCACATTCCGGTCACCACCAATCTGATGGGATTTTATCCGGAGCTGGATTACTTCGAGTGGGCGAAGCACATGGATGTGGTATCCTGGGACAACTATCCTGCGATTGATACGCCGGTAAGCTTTACAGCGATGGCGCATAATCTGATGCGCGGACTGAAAAGTGGACAGCCGTTCATGCTGATGGAGCAGACGCCGAGCGTTCAAAACTGGTCGCCATACAATTCCGCCAAACGGCCCGGCGTGATGAGATTGTGGAGTTACCAGGCCGTAGCCCATGGGGCAGATACAATCATGTTCTTCCAGCTCCGCCGTTCCGTGGGGGCATGCGAGAAGTTCCACGGTGCATTGATTGAGCATGTGGGACATGAGCATACCCGGGTCTTCCGGGAATGCGCGGAGCTGGGGCACGAGCTGCAGCAGCTCGGAGATAAGCTGCTAGACTCCCGATCGGACGCCAAAGTAGCGATTATGTATGATTGGGAAAATCGTTGGGCGCTGGAGCTGTCAAGCGGACCTTCCAAAGCCCTGAACTACGTGGATGAGGTTCATAAGTATTATGATGCACTGTATCAGCTGAATATCCAGACCGATATCATCAGCTTCGAGGAGGACCTGAGCAAGTACGATGTGGTGATTGCCCCCGTGATGTATATGGTGAAGCCGGGCGTTGCCCAGCGCGTGGAGCAGTTTGTATCCCGGGGCGGAACCTTTGTGACGACCTTCTTCAGCGGCATCGTCAATGAGCATGATCTGGTGACCCTGGGAGGTCATCCCGGCGAACTGCGCAAGGTGACTGGCATCTGGGCCGAGGAGATCGATGCCCTGCTTCCCGGGCAGCAAAATCAGATCCATATGAAGCAGGATTGGGGATCACTGCGTGGAAGTTATCCATGTGGAATTTTGTGTGACGTCATCCATGCGGAGACGGCAGAGATTCTGGCTGAGTACGGATCCGACTTCTATAAAGGCACTCCTGTTCTAACGAAGAATGCGTTTGGCGAAGGGCAGGCCTATTATGTGGCGAGCAGTCCGGATTCGCAGTTCCTGCAGGCATTTCTTGCTAATCTGTGCGAAGAACAGGGTGTGAAGCCGCTGCTGAATACACCTGCCGGGGTAGAGGTGGTGGAACGGGTGAAGGATGGGAACTCCTACTTGTTCATTATGAACCACAATGCCGAAGAGATGACGTTTGATGCAGGTTCTGCCAATCAATTCGATCTCCTGGGTAGCCGGCAGATTTCAGGCCATGTCACGATTCCGGGAAGGGACGTCATGATTCTGGAACGGACGACCGCCGTAGGGTCTTAAAACGGAACATGGAGATTTAACTCGGACCTTGGGTTAGGGGGCAAAAAGCAGTGAGTATACATTTTCATGAAGATCTGGGGATATTCCATCTCCAGAGCGAGCGGTCAAGTTATGTGATTGAGCTTGTGCGGGGCGTCTATCCGGCGCACGCCTATTGGGGGCGGCGGATTCGCGATCACCGCATCGGCGGGTTGCTGGAACGGAGGGGCAGAGCATCCTTTTCACCGTCGCCGTTTCGCGAGGATGCATCCTTTTCCCTGGACAGTTTGCCACAGGAATACCCGGGCTACGGCAGCGGCGATTTCCGGCAGCCTGCGTACCAGGTACAGCTGGCTAACGGGACCACGGTCACCGAAGCGGAATATGTCCGTCACCGGATCTACAGCGGCAAACCGAAGCTGGAAGGCTTGCCTGCCGTATACGCGGAACAGGATGCTGAGGCGGATACGCTGGAGCTGGAACTGCTGGATCGGGTAAGCGGATTGACGATTTATTTGTCTTATACGGTCATGAATGCGTTCGATGCCATTACGCGTTCCGTGTCCTTCCGTAATGACAGCAAGGAGAACATCACCCTGCTGCGGGCTATGAGCGCCAGCGTGGATATGAATCATAGCTGTTATGACCTTCTGCATCTCCATGGAGCATGGGCGAGAGAGCGCCATGTGCAGCGCAGAAGATTATCCCCCGGCATGCAGGGGATTGAGAGCCGGAGGGGTTCAAGCAGCCACAACCACAATCCGTTTCTTGCGCTGCTGTCCGAAGGCGCTGGCGAAGAGCACGGTGAGGTGTACGGCTTCAGCCTTGTATACAGCGGCAGCTTCTCTGCACAGGTTGAGGTGGATCATTACGAAACCGCCCGGGTTACGATGGGATTGAATCCGTTTGATTTTTCCTGGCTGCTGGAGCCGGGACAATCGTTCCAGACGCCGGAAGCGGTGATGGTTTTTTCGGCGGAAGGCTTGGGCGGCATGTCCAGACGCTATCATAAGATGTACCGTTCAAGGCTGAGCCGGGGGAAATTCCGGGATGCTACGCGCCCAGTGCTGGTTAACAACTGGGAAGCGACCTACTTTAACTTTAATGCGGATAAAATCGAACAAATCGCCAGCGTCGGACGGGATCTCGGCATCGAGTTGTTTGTGCTGGATGACGGATGGTTCGGCAAGCGAAATGACGATACGACTTCCCTCGGAGATTGGGTCGTTGACAAGAACAAGCTGCCGGAAGGCCTTGAGGATCTCGTGAAGCGGGTTCGCGATCTCGATATGCAGTTTGGCTTATGGTTTGAGCCCGAGATGATTTCGCCGGATAGCGATCTGTACCGTCAGCATCCGGACTGGTGCCTGCATGTGGAAGGACGCCGGCGAACGGAAGGCAGACAGCAGCTGATCCTGGACTTCTCCCGCCAGGAAGTAGGCGATGCGGTGGCCGATATGGTTCGGAGCATCCTGCAAAGTGCGCCGATCACCTATGTGAAATGGGACATGAACCGGAACATGACGGAGATCGGGTCGGCCGCGCTGCCGCCTGAACGCCAGCGGGAAACAGCCCATCGTTATATGCTGGGATTGTATCGGGTGATGGAGCAGCTGACGACGGAGTTCCCGCATATTTTGTTTGAGAGCTGCTCCGGCGGTGGCGGACGCTATGATCCGGGGATGCTGTATTACATGCCCCAGACGTGGACAAGCGATAACTCTGATGCCGTCAGTCGATTGAAGATTCAATACGGAACGAGCCTTGTGTATCCTCTTAGCTCCATGGGAGCCCATGTGTCCGCCGTTCCGAATCATCAGGTGCACCGGCATACTTCGCTGCGTACGAGAGGTCATGCGGCGATGTCGGGCAATTTCGGATATGAGCTGGACCTGACAGCCTTCAGTGAGCAGGAGAAGGAAGAGGTCCGCGAGCAGGTAAAACAGTATAAAGAGATTCGGCATCTGGTACAGTTCGGGGATTTCTACCGCCTTCGGAATCCGTTCGAAGGGAACGAAGCTGCCTGGACCATCGTCTCCGAGGACCGCTCGGAAGCGGTGCTGTATTACTTCCGCATCTTAAGCGAGGCGAATGAGCCGATTGTTTGGCTGCGTACGGCCGGGCTGGATGGGGATGGAGATTATCGGTGCGAAGAAGACGGGAACATCTATGGCGGAGACCGACTGATGAACGCCGGATTGGCCATTCCCGCGATGCATGGGGATTTCCAGAGCTTTATCTGGAGGTTCAAACGAGTGTGAGCTGAATAAAACCAAAAGAACCGCCAGAGATGCAACAACTCTGGCGGTTCTTGCTGTTTCATGCCGGCTGCCCTCAGGTTGCCGTGATCGAATAAGTGCCCCGGTCCGTTGTGAGCACCACTTGACGGTCTTGGATGTCCGCAGCCGTTAACCCGTCCAGTCCGATGACAAAGGAATTGCTTGGCAGCGGGGCTTCATGGCCGGCGGTGATGACCACGCCGGGGCCGTGGAGCAGGAGCGCATGGTGGTCTCCATAACCGTCGATGGACTGCTCTTGATGCTGCTGGTGTTCAAATCGTTCCAGCTGTATTTCAATCTGGTCCTGATCCTTCTCTTCTTGCTTGGATATGTGCAGGGTGTGATTGCTTTTGGATTGAAGCCAATGGGTGACCTCTTCGATCGATGGATTCATCATGAACACCTTCCTTGATTTTAGGGTGGCTTCAAATAGTCTGTCCATGAAGTCATAACCTTATTTCAAATTCATGGAGTTCCTTCGTCAGAATCATATGAAAAATTAACGCTGATCAAACCCTCTTCATCTATTTACGTGTTAAGATAGTTTAATAATATGGAACAATCGCATGATACATAAGGAGGCGCTATGAGCAAGAAATGGTATTATGTTCTCGCCATCCTGTTCGTAGCCTGCAGCTGGGTCGGGAATGTCTGGTATTATGAAGCCAACCAACTGGGAAGAACCGTATTCCTTGAGCATCATGTGGAAACAAGGGAAGGGGGAGGCAGTGTATTTGACTTGTATTATGTAGAGGACAAAAGAGCAGACAAGACGCTAAGCTCCATCCGGATCGAAGGTTATCCCGAACAGATCGTAACGCCATACCCTCAATATGCTGAGTATCAGAGACAGTGCCTGGGAAAAATGATGGTGAATTTAAATAAACCCGCCCCGGGGAAAGAAGGGGCAGGAGAGCAGAGGAAGGAGCCGGTTCTCGTTCGAGAGATTACCGCCCTTTACTCTGATGGAACCTCGGAACAAGTGGATATCGGAGAGATTTACGTATGGCCTGGCGTATATGATCAGGAAGATCAAGATCCGATATCAGGGACGTCCGGCGGATCCTCTTCCGATAACTCGGGCTATGAATCTGCCGTCGTGAGTCGGCCGCTTCAGTTAACGGCGTTCTCCTCGAAATTGCTCGATATCGCAGAGAATGGAGATCTCCGAATCTTTGTCGACATTTCCAGACAAATACCGGGTACTAGTTACCGGTCTCAACCTTCGGAAGCGCACATCGAGTTAAGAGGTGAACCTATCAATGAGATTCAGCTTCCATTCCAGATTAATAAAGGGGATTCCATTAGAATCAGCCACCAATTTGATATGTCGCTTGAGAAGAGCATGCAGGTATATCAGTTGATATTAAGAACCACCTTTTTGGAGGACGGCCGTCGCTTTTGGTATGGAGATACGATGATTCCTTATCATCCAAGTCCGATGGATCGAGAAATGACGGAATTTGTTCGGGAAAGCAGGAGGAAACCATGAGAAGCGCTTGTTATCGCATCGTGTGGGGGCTGCTGCTTGTACTTGTCGACTTTAAGCTGGAAACGGTGGACTTGCTGCCGGAATTGCTGGGATACCTGTTGATTGCTTCGGGATTATGGAGGCTTCAGGCGTTGAACGGATATTTTAAGGCAGGGCATCTATCCGCTTGGCTGCTGCTGATCTGGTCGGTTCTTTCATTATTCTGGTTTCCTGAGGTGAAGACAGGCGGCGTGCCTATGCAATCGGTAGAGGAGCTGCTGATTCAACTGCCTGCCATCTGCTTGCATATGGTACTGATTTTTGGAATCTGTAGAGGCATTCAAGCCAATTCCGCAGGTGCCGAATCCGGACTGGATCATAAGGCTCGCTTTCGGGGGCACTTGTTTATGGCCGCGCAGCTGCTATGGCTTATCGCCTACCCGTTCATTTTAAATCTGGATTCGGGCGATATGATCCCTGTGATTTTTATGTGCTCGCTCGTAGTGATGGTTGCCGAGATCGCGGTTATGCTTCTGGTCAGGCTTGCCGGACGGGAATGGGCAGAGGGAACGGAATAAATCCAAAGATCTCAGTCCGAAATAGCTAACGGAGTTTAAACAAAGTTTAACTGTTATCTTTGCTGGGATGATAAACAATCGTAACTCCCAGCTGGTTATATGTTTCTTCGGTGTAGTGGTGATCCGGGCAATGCTTGATCGTAGCCATGTCTTCCTGTCTGGAGATCAGCTTCTGCTCGCAGTCAGGGCAACGGTCCTGGAAGAGGAATTTCAGCTTATTCAACATGATCACCACATACCTCCTCAATTTCCGATATAAATACTTGGTTTTATTATAAATCAACAATGGGGTACATTCAATAGCAATGTGCGCGGTCACGATATTAAATTGAACGGAGATCGATCACCTTGATAGTGCAACTTGTAGTTATGATCTTTATAGGTATCATCGGTTCTTTTTTCTCAGGATTGCTGGGAATTGGCGGGGCGATTATTAACTTTCCTTTGCTGCTCTATGTTCCTTCCTGGTTTGGACTGGAGGCCTTTACCTCCAAGGAGGTGGCGTCCATCAGCATGCTGCAGGTATTTTTCGCCTCATTGTCAGGCATGATCACCAACCGGATGAGTTCGCGCGGCGGTGAGTCGTATTTTCACAAGCCATTGGTCATTCAGATGGGGGTAAGCACCCTGGTTGGCAGTCTGATCGGGAGTCTGTCCTCGATGCTGATGACAAGCGGTATGATTAACGTGATCTACGGTTTTCTGGCGGTTATCGCGGTGTTATTGATGATTGTGCCGACCCGGGCAACTATGGAAAATAGGTCGGTTAACGAGGTGACCTATCATTCAGGGATTGCGATGGGAGCCGCCTTTATCGTCGGCGGCATTGCGGGGATTGTCGGCGCTGGAGGTGCCTTTATCCTGATACCCATCATGCTGACGATTCTTAAGATACCGACACGGATAACCATCGCCTCCTCGCTCGCGATCGTTTTTCTGTCTGCGGTCGGGGGTGTCATTGGCAAAATCGCCTCGGGCGACATTCCGATCTGGCCGTCCCTGTTCGCGGTTGCCGGAAGCTTGATGGGTGCTCCCATCGGCGCCATCATCAGTCGCAAGATGAACGTCCGACTGCTGCGGTATGCCTTGGCGATTCTCATTGCAGTTACGGCCGTGAAGATCTGGATCGATATTTTAGGGTAAGTAAAGAAGTAGAACCTTATTCATCATAGGGAAGAGGAGGAGATCAAGCATGAGAATCAATCAGCTAGGATCTTCGGAATTGTATGTAAGCGAAATCGGGCTGGGCTGTATGTCACTGGGTACAGATGAGGGACAAGCCGTAAAGCTTATCCACGAAGCGCTGGACCGGGGCGTGAATTTTCTGGATACGGCGGATCTGTACGACGAAGGCCGTAACGAGGAACTGGTAGGCATAGCGGTTCAAGGTCGGCGCGAGGATGTGATCATCGCCACCAAAGTCGGCAACCGTCGTGTACCGGGTAAGGATGGCTTAGTATGGGATCCTTCCAAGGACTACATCAAATCCGCTGTCAAGGATAGTCTTCGCAGACTCGGTACGGATTATATCGATCTGTATCAGCTTCATGGGGGGACGCTTGATGATCCGATTGACGAGACGATTGAAGCTTTTGAAGAGCTGAAGCGGGAAGGGTGGATTCGATACTACGGCATCTCGTCCATCCGGCCGAACGTCATCCGCGAGTATGTCGGAAAATCCAATATCGTCAGCGTCATGAGTCAGTACAGCATCCTGGACCGGAGACCGGAGGAAGAGGTGCTCGATCTCCTTGCTGAGAACGGAATATCCGCCATTGCACGAGGACCCGTTGCCCGCGGCATATTGTCGGACCGCGGACAAGCCAAAGCCGAGAAGGGCTATCTGGATTACAACAAAAATGAGCTGCTTGATATACTCAAGAGGCTTGAAGAGGTTGGCCCTGGCATGGATTTGTCCCATTTGGCTATTCGATATGCTGTGGCCCATGCCGCTGTTGCCTGCACCATCCCTGGAGCTAGCTCGCTTGAACAGCTGCTGCATAACTTGGCGGCGGGGAATAAGGAAGAGTTATCGCCGCAGGGCATCCAATCGATCCAGGCGATCAGTCGCGCCAACCAATATGAGGCTCATCGGTAAGGATCGATGCGATAAGCACGTGAATGATCCATCCCGTTAATCTTTTGCGGCATGAAATATTTATGTCCTGAAGGTTTACGGATGAACCGCATCTTAGCATGTTATAATAACTGAATAAGAGCCTGACATCAGGTGAATATAGATCATGCCCGCAATCCGCTTAAAGGATCACGGGCTTTTTTGTACCTTATAAAATGAATTGATGTCAAAACGTTGGAAATGCCAAACTTTTTAAGACGATGGTTCGTTCCAAGTAACGTAAACCGCGCGGCTTATGCCATAATCGTTAATGGTGAAAGGATTCTAGAATGATTACCATTGAGCATTTATCAAAAACCTATCGCAAGGGTGCATGGGCACTCTTGGATGTTTCTCTACAATTGGATACAGGCATGACCGGTCTGCTGGGCCCCAATGGCGCCGGCAAAACAACGCTGATGCGCATTCTGGCGACCTTATTGTCGCCGACCTCCGGCCAGGTGAGAGTGAACGGGATATCGATTGGACGGCCGGAGGAGATTCGGCAGATGATCGGGTATTTGCCGCAGCATTTTCACATTTACCCGCAGCTGACCGGACGAGATTATCTGGATTATGTGGCGGCCATGAAAGGGATCAAAGAACGGAGTGCCAGACAGAAGGAAATCTCCAGGCTGCTCGAGATGGTTAATCTCCAGGGGAAGGCTGATAAAAAAGTACGTACTTACTCCGGGGGAATGAAGCAGCGGCTGGGTATTGCCCAAGCGTTATTGGGAACACCAGATATCTTGATCGTTGACGAACCGACATCCGGGCTGGATCCTCAGGAGCGTGTCCGGTTCCGCAATGTGTTAACCCGCTTTAGCATCGACCGGACGGTCCTGCTATCCACCCATATTGTCGCCGATATTGAGAGCAACTGCCGTCGTATCGCAGTCATGAACAAGGGGAGACTGTCCATGAACGGCAGTCTGGCTGAACTGCAGGCATGCGGGAAGGGACAAGTATGGGAAGCGGTGATGAGTCCGGATGAATTTGCCTTGATTGATCCCATGTCCGTCGTATCTACCCGAACCGTTCCGGAAGGCGTCCTGTGCCGGTTTATCGGCCAAACGGCCCCGGTTGCAGGGGCGTTTCCCGCGGATCCGACGCTGGAGGATGGATATCTGAGCTTGCTGCGGAGGGATCGTCATGCATAAGTGGTGGAGGCATAGTCTCCTTGAACTTAGGCTTTTGTTCGGTAATCCCTTGTTTGCCTCACTTCCGATCATCTATGCGATTCTGTTCATCATTATGATGCTGCAGGCGGCAAGCGGCAATGGACCGAACCATAATCTGTACACGGCGGCCTATTCATTCCACATGCTGGGTCATACGATGACCCTGGGTCCGGCTATGCTAATTGGCATCTTGTCTATTCGACGGGATGTTCGCCGTAGGTCCTTTGAATGGAATCACAGCTTGCCTGTGTCTTTCTTTACCTTGTTGTCGTCGAAATATGTGGTCAGTTTGTTGTACTTTTCCCTGTTCACGTTGTCGACGTCGGTTATATTCTATATCCTGTCGGTTAGCCAGGGGATAGCCGGTGATATTGCGATGATGCATACCATGCAATTTGCGGTGCAGTACGAGGTTTCCTATATGGTGACACTCGCGCTCGCCATGCTGCTTGGGGCAAGCATTCCGAACCGGATTGTTTATTTGATCGGTTTCTGTGCATGGATGTTTGGAACATTTTTCATGGAAATTTATATCATCACCGAATTAAGATGGATGCCGGCTCAAGTGTTTCACCTCAACCAATTCTTCCTTCAATCCAATCGCTTTGAATATGAGAATTGGGGGTACGGTCTGTTTAGGGAAGATTTAATGAGTTCCCGGTGGTTCGTGCTTGCCTTTACTTTCCTGCTGCTAACGGTGTGTTTGTTCTTGTTAAACCGTAAGCGGCCTACGATGCTGCGGAAAGCGGGATGGCTCGCCGTGCTGGGGGCTGCCGTATTGACGGTAGCCGCAGCCATACCCTACGGCACACTATGGGCGGATCGGTATGCCCAATTTGATGCGAAGCTTGGAGACCCTACGGTTTCTTATGTCGATGACCCTGACAATATATCCTTCTTTCATGTTTCTTCTTATGATATCAAGCTGAAACGACTGTCAAACGATGAGCTTCGCGTAAGGGCGAAGCTAACGATACCCGCCTCCGAGTTATCAGGCATGAGGCAGCTTCCCTTAACCCTGAACCGGATGTTCGAGCTTGAGCGTGTCCAACTCCAGGGCATTGACGCTCCCTATCGCAGACAGGGAGAGCGGATATCGGTAAGGATGGCTGGCGATGCCAAGGGAGGGGACATTCAAGCCGAGCTGGAATATAGAGGCAAGGTCATGGACTTTATGGCTGGGTACTCCCGTGAGGAATTTTCGGTTTACAGTGTGGGGCCCGAAGTTAAGCTGGATGGATATATCGCTTGGTATCCGCTTCCCGGTCATCAGCATGTATATTTAAAGAGTGATAACGGAGACGGTCCTCCGGAATACGTTTATTTAGGCTGGGAATTTGGCCGGATGCGTTATTCTTTCGGCGAGATGAAGCTGGAGGTCGAAGGTTATCCGGGACCCTTGTATACGGGGATGCAGGAGCTGGAACGAAGGCCCGGCTACCAGCGGTTCGAGGGTGGGGAGATCGAGCAGAATATCTCCCTGTACGGAGGTCAGTTTTGGAAGGAAATCCACCAGGTTGATCTCCCGATCACAATCGTGACAACGCCATATCTGGAGAAAACATCCGTATCGATGCTGCAGGATATGAAAAAGAAGTATGACTATTTTTCCAAGTGGGTACCCGAGTTCAAAAGCAACGTCGACAAGATTTTATATTTGGGTCACGGTTTTAATAATCCCCGGGTGCACCATCGTCTGATTCTGTCCTCGAACCAGTACACATATAACTTCATGAATCTGCCTGGCGAATGGATGAACTCCGTTCTGTTCGGCAACCAGGAGGGGTTCAATTATTATTTTGAGCATCCAGAGCGGGATGTGCGGGGCAAGATCAGCAGTCTTTTCTGGTATGTGTATTACGTGGAGGAGAAAGGGCTTAGTGATAAACAACTGAGATCCGCATACGGAAACCTTCGGTCGGTACAGCAACTGTTGTTCAAGAATGGGGACGGGGATGATCCTCAAAATAAATTAGGCATGGGTATGGCTAAGCAAGTCAGAAGGGCGTTGGAAGAAGGCAGAGGGAATCAGGTCAAAGAGCTGCTGGTTCATTTTTACCAACAAGGGCTGATGCTTCCCGATACCGAACGAAATTCGTACTTAAGCCCGGAGAACCCGATTACGTATAAAGAGTGGCAGCAAAAATGGGATGCCATGATGAATGTCAAATAATGACGACTATGCACCTGCACACGGTCGGTTATAATTGAGAAATAGATATAGTGGGAAGATTAGAATGCACATAGAAAGGGGGGGAAAGGCATGATTTCCGATCAGCAGCTGTCCGAACGCATGGCTGCCGGCGACCAGGAAGCGTTTGAAATGTTGGTGACGAGGTACCATGGTCCGCTGCTCAGTTATACGACCCAGAGGCTGGCTGATAGGCAAAAAGCCCAGGATATCGTTCAGGAAACGTTTATCCGGCTCATTCGGCATCTGAAGCAGCACGGCACGCTGGAACATGTTCGCTCCTGGCTTTACCGCGTGGCTCTGAATATGTGCAAGGATTATTGGAAAAGCGCATCTTATAGGTCTGAAGGTCTTGCGGGTGAGGAGATGCCGGATGCATACGACCCTGCACCCGGCGCGGAGGAACTTGTGGAAAGACAGGAAACCTCACTGGAGATTGCAGCATCTCTGGAGAGCCTGCCCGATATACAACAGGAAGTCATATCTCTTCGATTCTTTCATGATCTGAAGCTGCAGGAAATCGCCGACCTGGTCGACCTCCCCCTAAGTACGGTGAAAACGCATTTATATAACGGCTTGAGAAAGCTGAAGAAAACATTATCGATGGAGCATTCTGATTTGGTTCCCGTCCGTTCGTCCCGAAGGACACGGGAGAAAAGCCCTCAGGAACAGGTTCGGAACCGCTCCAAGTCGGAAGAATCGGATTCGCAGAGCAAAGTAAAAGAAAGTGAGGTGTACCTCCATGGATCATCCATTCGATAATGAATTGAGAAGACTTGAAGACGAGCTTCGTGGCCCGCTCAGACGCGCTGCTCTTCCATCGCCGTCACCGGATGAGACGGCGCAGCTCATTGCGTCTCTTCAGGGAGAGTTCAATCAGCTCAGGATTGAGCCCGAGTCCCCCAAGCTGGATTTTAATCCGCAGGTCGACCCGCCCTCATTAAAACAGATTCTTCGGAGTCAGATCCGATTGAACCAAAGATCCATTCTGCTCACAGCAGGCGCGGTATTCTGCATGTTGGTTCTACTGATCGATCCGGAGTATCCACTGGATCAGTTTGCCGGATTGCCCGGCGGCATTTTCCCGTTGATCACCCCTCTGCTGCTGATTGTATCGATGCTGTTCAGCAGCCGAACCTGGGATAAAGGAATGCGGGCTGTGGAGACCCTAACCCCATATCCACCGGCGCTTGTGTTGTATACCCGTCTGCTGCTTGTGACCGGCATCGTCATCGGAATGGCCTTGCTGAGCACCCTCGCGCTCGGGCTGCGATCCATCCAGGCGGAAAGCTCTCGCTTTTTATTCGGACCCTTTATTCTGGAGTGGATGGGAATTCTGCTGGTGACGGGAGGGGCTGCGATGTATATGCTGTTTCGCAAAGGCATGGTTGTCTCACTGATCTCGGCCGTCCTGGTCTACGGAATGTGGATCGTAATTCAGGGACAAATCGTGGATCACGGCGTTTCGATGAGCGGTAAAATGATGACGGACGTGGCCCTGCTTGTTATCGGAGTGATTCTGCTCGTCTCTTCCTACGGACGCAGCTTGAAGCTGAACGGAGCTTGGAGAATGGCAAATGATTAGGCTTGAAGGACTGGAACGCCAAGCGGGTACGTACCGGCTTGAAATCGACAAAGCGGAGATTCACTCCGGCCTGAACCTTATCGTCGGGGCGAACGGGGCTGGGAAAACCACCCTGATTGAGCTGTTGACCACGCTCCAGGCACCCGATGCAGGCGAAATTCTGTACAGCGGGCGCAGGGCAGGAGATCATTTGCCGTTGATCCGCAGTCAAATCGGATATGTTCCGGCGGATATCGAGCTGTATGGGGATATGAAGGTCGGCAAGCTACTGACCTATATGGCAGAATTAAAGGGCATCTATAATCCTGAGGCCATTGACAGGCTGATGACGGACTTTCGATTGGAGCCCTTCCGCAAGAGCAAGGTCAAGAATTTGTCACAAGGGGTGCAGCGGCGCATTGCCGTCGTGCAGGCGCTGCTGGCTTCACCTTCTTTTCTATTCCTCGATGAGCCTTTAAACGGCATGGACGCTGAGGAACGCAAATTCCTTATCACGTATTTGACTAAATACGCCAGGGGCCGAATGGTGATCGTGGCCGCCCATGAGCTGAACGAGTGGGAAGAGGCGGTAGATACCGTGATATGGATACACCGCGGTCGCATCCGGTATATCGGTTCACCGACCCAGTGGAAACTGAATGTGGCCTCCAGCTCCAGCGTCTGGGAAGGCGAAATCGATCTGGAAGCCTTCGAGCGGATACCGCAGGAGCTGCTGATTCATTTTCAAATGACGGAACATCATATGAGAGTAAGGCTGATGGGGAAAAAGCAGCCGGGTCCCGAATTTGTGGAGAAGGCGCCTACGCTGGAGGATACCTTTTTCCTACATATGAACGCTTTAGCTAGACGCGGCTGAAAATAGTTTGGATCTTGGGAAATCATCGCCCTTATTGTGGGCGATGATTTTTGCGTTTCGTCCGTTGGAAAGAAAGCGCCTACTTGGTCGTGTTTCTTTTCCTATGCCTCCAATTATAGATCCACGAGGCAACCATGGTGGAAGGCAAAAACATAATTTGCGTGTTGTAGTGTAGCTGTTCTTCTTGAAACGACATCTTGTTGTAATACGTTTCCTGATCGCCCCCTCGCTTCCGGGGATCATTCTTTAACGCTGCAATATAGCGGTACTGCACGGGAATCATAAACAGGAATCCGGCGACTAGAATACTTCCAACAATCCACCACTCAGAATTCATGAGTACACCCTCCTAAAGATTATCGTTTATGGAAAATCATATTAATATTCAATACGTATTTAACCTCGGTAAGGATTCAACTTTTTATAATAACGATGCTCACTTTATTTATCAAAGCCAATCATCCCTTTCGGAACAGGGTAAGGAAGGGTAGGCACGGTATGCGTATAGGTTGAACAGCGGCGTAATCGTGGCCTGCATGCAGGATTTCGAAGGGAGCGAGAGGAATGGGTAGCATAGGGATTCAAGGGATAGAGAAAGTAGCGTTGGTGACAGGCGCTGGAGCTGGAATTGGACGGGGGATTGCCAAGGTTTTGGCTGAAAAAGGATATCGGCTGGCGATGACCTACCATTCGAGTAAAGATGGAATAGTGGACATAGCAGAGGATATTCGTCATATCTATGGCAAGACGCCTCTTATTATTCAAAGCGATTTGACCGTTCGCAGTGAAGCGGAGAATACGATACGAAAGACGATAGAGGAATTTGGCCGGATCGATCTGTTGGTGAACAATGCGGGGATCGGCCTTTATGACGAGCTCACGGAGCTTGAGGAGGACGCGCTGGACATTACGGTTCATCTCGATTTTCGAGCACCGATGCTGCTTAGCAAATATGCTGTCCGGGAGATGATCGCCCAGGGAATTCCGGGAAATATCATCTTCATCACGTCCTCCCGGGGAGAGAGAGCCTATCCCAAGGACAGCATTTACGGCAGCATGAAGGCAGCGCTTATACGTGCCGCACAATCGCTAGCGCTCGAGTGGGCTCCGCATGGCATCCGCGTAAACTGCGTGGCACCGGGAGCGACTGTTCACAAGCCGGACCAATCGGCAGAGGACGAGCCGCTCGGCAGAAAAATCCCGCTGGGAAGGTTGGGCACGCCGTCGGACATCGGGGAAGCGATTGCTTGGCTCTGCTCAGATGCGGCATCCTACATTACTGGGATCAATCTCCGTATAGACGGCGGTTTAATCTTGCCGGGCATGCCGGAGGATACGTCCCCGGAAGCCGGATATGGATGGGGCAGGGTGTATGCAGCGGATGAGGAATAAGATGGTTTCCAGCTGCATGCAGAATAATTTATAATATTCCGATGAAATTAGTTGGTTATAACTCTTTTCAAATGCGGGAAAGTATGAGAGAATGGGAGAAATTATGAAGCCATAATACTTTCCATATGAAGAAAAGGGAGGAAACACCCATGTCAGAAGAACGCCAATTTTCCATTGAAACCTTAGCGGTTCACGCCGGTCAGGAGCTTGATCCGACCACATTATCCCGCGCCGTCCCTCTATATCAGACGACTTCCTACGGGTTTAAAGACAGTGAGCACGCAGCGAATCTGTTTGCGCTTAAAGAATTCGGCAACATTTACACGCGTATCATGAACCCAACCACGGATGTGTTTGAGAAGCGGATTGCAGCGCTTGAAGGCGGTGCCGGTGCACTGGCGACATCTTCCGGGCAGGCAGCCATCACCTTCTCCATTCTCAACATTGCGGGCGCAGGTGATGAAATTGTTTCTTCCTCGAGCTTGTATGGCGGTACTTATAATTTATTTTCCAATACGCTTGCGAAGCTGGGCATCAAGGTGCATTTCGTGGATTCCACGGACCCGGAAAATTTCCGAAAAGCGATCAATGACAAGACAAAGGCCGTGTTTGCCGAAACGATCGGCAATCCGCAGGGCAATGTGCTGGATGTGGAAGCTGTTGCGGCCATCGCGCATGAGAACGGCATTCCGCTTATCGTAGACAACACCTTTCCAAGCCCGTATTTGCTGCGACCGATAGAATATGGAGCAGATATCGTCGTTCATTCTGCGACCAAATTCATCGGCGGTCATGGGACCTCCATCGGCGGGGTTATTGTTGATAGCGGTAAATTCGATTGGACGGCAAACAATAAGTTCCCTGGATTGACGGAGCCGGATCCAAGCTATCATGGCGTTGTGTATACGGAGGCAGTAGGCCCGATTGCTTATATTATCAAAGCGCGCGTACAGCTGCTGCGGGATATTGGCGCATCGCTGTCCCCGTTTAATTCCTGGCTGCTCCTGCAAGGGCTGGAAACGCTGCATCTTCGCGTTGAGCGCCATAGCGAGAATGCGCTGAAGGTTGCCAAGTATTTGGAGAGTCACGAGGCGGTGGAATGGGTGAGCTATGCAGGGCTGCCGAGTCACCCTTCGCATGAGCTGGCGAAGAAGTACCTGCCGAAGGGCCAAGGCGCTATCCTGACCTTCGGAATCAAAGGCGGGGCAGCGGCAGGTCAGAAGGTGATCGAGAATGTGAAGCTGTTCTCCCACTTGGCTAACGTTGGGGATTCCAAGTCGCTTATCATTCATCCGGCCAGCACGACGCATCAGCAGATGACGGAAGACGAGCAGCTTACGGCGGGCGTAAATCCGGAATTGCTGCGTCTGTCGATCGGGACCGAGTCTATCGATGATATACTATACGATCTGGAACAAGCTATTGCGGCAAGTCAGAAGTAAAGGCTGTTATATATAGTTTTAATGACTGAGATATAGGGCACTTTCCTTTTTGGAGGAAGGTGCCTTTTGTTGTTTTACTCTGAGCGACTTGCCAGATGGGGTTAATCTTTCCTTACAGCTTGTAATAATCTGTTTCAGCCTAGAAGCAAGACTCATGTTTCTACTCTATTTGTTAGGGGACGTGGGAAGAAGGATCGATGGACGTTTTCAGAATAACTTCATTAAGTAGGACTATTTTCATAGTTCTGGAACAGGCCGGATCCTGTCGGATCCTGTAGCTGATCGGCTGTTTTCGAGTTGAATAACTTGGCGACAAAAAAGTATAAATGAAAAATCTTAATAGATATTGACAATAAAATACATCTATGGGAGTATGAATTACATATATTAGTTATTATATTATTTTTAGGTAAACTCATATAATGCTTCATTATTTTACAAAAAATTAACAAACGAGAAAGAAGTGAGTATTGATTTGGGTAGCAAGGAACTTGAATTGAGTATCCCGCCTCTTGTCGGATATCAGTATCTGGCATATCCCTTATGTACGGTACTTACACGAAATGAAGCGCTGCCTTGGTTTTACAGCAATTTCATCCACCTCTATTGTCATCAGGATCTTGACGGAGAGGCCGCTTCACGCTCAGTGCCTATGACCTTTTACGGAGAAGATTTTATTCGCTGTCCCTGGCTGATTACACAAAAGCTGGAGCGCGAATGCGTGCTCGATTCACCGCCTGGAATCATCGAATTTCTGATAAACAGTATCCGTTCAAACTATACGATCTCTCTTTATGTGGATGAGTTCTATATCCCTCGTAGACGAGTCTATCAACATACTCATTATGCTCACGATATTCTGGTTTACGGTTACGATGATGCGAGAAGGACGTTTCTTGTTCTCGGCTACGATGAAGAAATGCAGTTTCAGAAGACCGTGGTGCCGTACCATGAAATGGAGCAAGGGTTCCAAAACCTCGAATGGACGGACAACTATGAAGAACAAATCTACCTTTACAAGTTCAATAAATCGGGAAGCTACTGGCTAGATGCAGCGTTTATCAAAGAATCCCTGGAAGAATATTTGGCGGGCAGCAATATTTCCTTGCGCAACCGGGGAACGGCGAATCCACTGGAGGCGGCATTCGGTGTCGATGTTTATGCTGCACTAATTCGCAATATGCCCGTACTTGTTCGTAAACGTGATATCCGGCCCATCCACATTCTGTGGGAACACAAGAAAATGATGGGGCTGCGGATCCAGTATTTATGTAATCAGGGACTTCTTTCACCAGATTTTACAGAATGCTTCCGGCCAATAGAAGAGCAGGCATATGCTTTGCGTCATTTGTTGATGAAATACGCCTTAACCGGAGACGAATGCATGTTGAAGCAAGGATTGAGCGAGATGACTCACATCATGGAAAGTGAAAAACGAATACTGGGAACCGTTTTGAATGCACTGGACCCTCGGGTGGTTTCCTAGTATCCGTAACTTATTCCGATTGGAGGTTATTTCTATGAAGACATGCCAACTCTATCCACTGACACATCCGCAAAAACGAATTTGGTATGTAGAAAATATATACTCGGGTACGAGCATACATAACATCGGAGGACTCATCAAAATTTACGGACCCGTCGATTTTTCCTTGCTGGAGGAAGCCATTAATCATTTCATTCGGCTCAATGATGCCGTCCGTATGCGGTTAGTCGAACAGGACGGTTCGGTGTTGCAGACGGTGATGGAATACCGCAGGAAAACGTTCCCGTTTATCGATTTTATGGCCCAAGAATCGGATGTGGATGCCTGGGTGAGTGCCGAGTTTTCCAAACCGCTCCCACTGGATGGAGAACAATTGTATGATTTTGTACTGGTTAGAATCAGCGACACAGAAAGCGCGTATCTTACGAAATTCCACCATATTATTTCGGACGGCTGGTCTTTTCAATTGATGACGACGCACATCAATCAGATTTATACGCAATTGATGCAGGGGGAGGAAGTTCCTCAGGAACCCCGACCTACCTACCTGGATTACATTGAACAAGAGCAAAAGTATTTATCATCCCCTCGTTTTACGAAAAATCAAAGCTATTGGAATCATAAATTTGATCACATCCATGACATTGATTTGCATACTACATCAATCGGCATCGCAGGCAACCGCAAAAAGTTCTTAGTAAGCCAGTCTGCTTCCGATGCCATCCGCGACTTTGCACAAACCCATCGTATTTCGTTGAATACCTTTTTTGTAGCAACGATGCTCCTTTATCTCCACAAAGCGAATCAACAAAACCGTCTCCTGATAGGCACTCCTGTATTGAATCGTACGGGGGCCAAAGAAAAAAATACATTTGGTATGTTTACCAGCACGATGCCCTTTCTCATTGACATCAAGCATGAGATGTCCTTCTCATCGTTCATACATAACGTCAACCAAGAACTCATTCAATGCTATTTCCATCAGAAATATCCTTACAACTTGCTCGTACAGGATCTTCAGCTTCAGCAGCGGGGATTGGACCAATTATTTCAAGTGTGCGTGAACTATTATAATACGGCATTCGACCGGAACTTCGGTCCTGGTTGGAAAATGCAGCAAATTGAGGTGAATAACGGCAACCAACTGTATTCCTTGCAGCTCATCGTAACCGAATGGTCATCGAATGAAGAACTGGAGCTGTACTTCGATTATAAAGAAGGCGACTACACGGAGAAGCAAATCGATGAACTACATAGCCGTCTTCTATATTTAACCGATCAAGTCCTGAGCCGTCCCGATGCCGCACTTCATGATTTGCAGCTGCTTCTGCCGGAAGAGCGTACGAAGCTTCTATATACGTACAACACAACAGATTGCGAATATCCCTCGCATCAAACGATCTTGCAGCTGTTCGAAGAACAAGTCGAGCGGAATTCGGAACGCATTGCTGTTTCATGCATGGGACAATCGCTTACTTACGGCGAACTGAATGAACGCGCCAATCGGCTCGCACGAACACTGCTGGAGAGAGGGATAAGCCCTCACACCCCGGCAGCTATCATGGGCCGCCACTCTCTGTCCATCGTTGTCGGGATCTGGGCGGTAATCAAGGCTGGAATGGCATATCTGCCGATTGATCCCGAATATCCCAAAGAACGGATCGAGTATATTCTGAGGGATAGCGGAGCTTCCCTGCTGCTGACTCATGGCAAGGAATGGGAGCAGCTTACTTACAACGGTGAGGTTCTTGCACTCGATGATGAACGTCTGTACAACAAGGACGGGCATAATTTGCCTGCTATGATTACGCCAGATGATTTGGTCTATATCATCTATACCTCAGGATCAACAGGCAATCCCAAAGGTGCGATGATCGAACACAGGGGACTGGTGAACTACATCTGGTGGGCTGGCAAGACGTATATCCGCTCGCAAAATGATGTATTTGCGCTGTACTCTTCCATTGCTTTCGATCTGACCGTGACCTCTATCTTTACGCCGTTAATTAGCGGCAGCCGTATCGAAATCTACGAAGATGACGGGAGCGACTTTATAGTTAAACGTATTGTGGAAGACAACAAGGCAACAGTTATCAAGCTGACGCCGGCTCATCTGGCACTCATCAGAGACATGGATTTCAGCCAATATACGGTTCGGACATTCATTGTGGGCGGTGAAGATTTGAAATGCTCGCTGGCTCGTGACATCCATGAACACAGTCGGGGCGGGATTGAAATCCTCAATGAGTACGGACCGACTGAGACCGTAGTCGGCTGCATGATTTACCGGTATGATCCGGCGAGCGACGAAGGGGTCTCCGTTCCGATCGGACAGCCCATTGACAATGTGCAGATTTATTTGCTGGATCGGCAGCTGGAGCCGGTCCCAGACGGATCGATCGGCGAAATATATATATCCGGGGCCGGAGTGGCCCGGGGTTACTTGCACAGGGAGGAGCTGACTCAAGACCGGTTTCTGCCCAACCCATTCCTTACGGGCAATAGGATGTATCGGACGGGCGACTTGGCCGTACGCCACGATAGTGGCAGCATCGTATATTTAGGCCGGATCGATCATCAGGTCAAAATTAAAGGGTACCGCATTGAAATGGGAGAAATCGAGCATCAGCTGCTTGAAATGAACGGTATTGAAGAAGCCGTCGTCATTGACCGCATCGGAGAAGACGGACAGCAGCAGCTTGCCGCTTATTACGTCGCAACGGGACATCTTACGGCTCTGGAGCTGAGGATGAAGCTAGCAGAGATACTGCCCTCGTATATGATACCGGCTTACTTTGTCCGTCTTGATCAATTGCCGCTTACTCCGAACGGTAAAGTGGACCGGCGCCTTCTGCCGGCTCCGGAACAGTACCTCGAAACAAGTGAGACCGGAAGGACCAGTCAAGTTGAAGCGCTGTTAATGAATATATTCAAGGATGTACTCCGCAGGGATGAAATAACGGTTCAGGATAATTTTTACCGGCTCGGCGGTGACTCTATCAAGGCAATACAAATTGTATCTAAAATCAAGGCGGCCGGTTATCAGCTAAAGGTGCAGCAAATTATGAGTTATCCCGTTATCCGAGAACTGGCTGCATTTATTGAGCTAAACACGGCTGCTCCGATCGAGCAGGGGCCGAGTTACGGGGAAGTTAAGCCACTGCCGATTACATCATGGTTTTTTTCACAACAATGGAACAATCCTCATTACTACGCGCAGTCTGTATTGCTTCGCCTAACTCCGGCAATAACAACAGATCAGCTTCACGATGCGTTATTTGCATTAATCGGCCACCATGACACCTTGAGGCTGCAGGCTGTTGAAACTCAAGGGCGCATGGTGTACCGGACGGTCGGACGCGGGGACGTAGAGCTTGCCCGCTTCGATCTGACCAGCTTTCCGGAGAAAGAGCGGGCTGCGGTTCTGAAGAAACAAGCCGAATCTTTCAAAGCAAGTGTACGGCTCGGACAGGGCCTTCTATTCAAAGCTCTTACATTTGATGAAGGAGATCAGGGACAGCGTCTTTTGCTGACAGCACATCATTTGATTGTAGATGGAGTCTCCTGGCGAATTATGCTGGAAGACTTGGACCGGCTGCTGCAAGCGGTTTTGACCGGATCGGTTTGGACCCTGCCGAATAAGACGCATTCCATTCAAACTTGGTCAGATGCTATTGATGCTTACGGCTCCGAGAAGGCGCTGGAACACCTTGACTACTGGTATTCGGTCTTAGAGAACGTAGAAGACAGCCTGGATGCTGATTACCCTTCGAATGACGACCGGATTGCCGTATGCGGCACGCTGGTCCGGGAGCTCTCAGAGCAGGAGACGAGCAGGCTGCTGGGGGAGGCGAATACCGCTTTCCGAACTCAAACGAGCGATTTGCTGATCGCCTCGTTGGCCATGGCCGTGAGCGAAATTACCGGCAAGAAGAAAATCACGATCGAATTAGAGGGACATGGACGCGAAGAGCTGTTCGAGAACATGGATGTATCCAGAACCATCGGGTGGTTCACTTCGCTGTATCCCGTTAATCTCCAGATGACTGAAACCAGAACAGCGGGAATCATCAAGAGCATAAAGGGCCAGCTTCGCTCCATTCCAAACAAAGGAATCGACTATGGTATCTTGGCATACGGTTCCGGCAGCATTCCGAAGACGGGATGCAACCTGCTCCGTTTCAATTATATGGGCGAAATCGATAATCATTTACACAGCCCTGTGCTCGCCATTGCCGGGGACGATACCGGAAGAGATACATGCCCGAGCAACAGGTTGTCCTGTTTGGTCGATGTGGTAGCCATGATTACGGATAAGAGGCTCCAGGTCCGCATGACATACAGCAAGGCTATGTTCAGCCGGGATACAATGGACGCGTTTATTCAAGTTTTTATGCAGCGGCTGGCTGAAGTTATTCAGTTAGGCTCAGACAGGGGACAGACTGATTTTACGCCCTCTGATTTTGAGACTGTCAAGCTCGCACAAGAAGAACTTGACGTACTCTTCAATTCATAAAGGGGCGGACAATCGTGGTAAAGAAACTTGTTTTCTACGTACTGATGATACTGCTGCTAGTCAGTCCACCAGCTGCAGCCGCCGAAGGCGGAGCCCCTTCTACGCAAAAACAGCCGAATATAGATGAGATTGCCATCGACCAATTCGTGCAGGCACAACTGGTGAAGGCGCAAAGCCCGGGAGCCGCAGTTGTAGTTGTAAGCGGGAATCAGGTGGTTTATACGAAGGGATTCGGGCTAGCCGATAGTGCATTGGGGATTCCGGCAACAAACACTACATTATTTGAATTGGGATCGACTTCCAAAGCATTCACAGGCCTGGCCTTGTTAGAACTGGAGCGTGAAGATGCGCTTAGCCTTGACGATCCGGTCACCCGCTATATTCCGTGGCTCTCGCTAATCTATCAAGGGCAGCCGGCCAAGGTGACGCTGGCCCAACTGCTGCACCATACGAGTGGCGTGCCTTTCGCTTCGCTAGCTTCCATCCCGATCAGTTCCGAAGAGCAGGCATTGGAACTGACTGTACGGGCATTATCGGGTACGGCGCTGGACGCCCCTCCCGGAGATAAGTATCAATATGCCACCATTAATTATGATGTTCTGGGGCTGGTCATCCAGGAAGTATCCGGTATGTCGTATGAGGATTACATGTCGGGGTTGCTGCAGCGGCTTGGTATGAACAACACGGTGCCTGCGGCCCAGCTGAAGGACCCACAGCGGCTCGCCAGGGGATATAAGATTGGATTCGGTTCGCCTCGTTTATATGAAGCGCCCGATTACAGGGGAAACACGCCCGCCGGTTACTTAATCTCCAGTGCTGACGATATTGGACAGTGGCTGCTGCTCCAGCTCGGGACGAAGAGTATCTCCGAGCCGGACCGGATCATCATCGAACGTTCCCATATACCCGATACGAGCGTAGGGCCGGACGCCAACGGAACCTACTATGCCTCGGGGTGGTTTGTAACGCCGGACGGCAAAGAACTCTCTCACCAAGGCTCTAATCCCAATTTCTCGTCCTATTTCATCATTCGTCCGCAAGAGCAGCTCGGCGTAGGAGTACTCGCCAACATCAACTCAGCCTATACGTTTCATATCGGCCAAGGTCTGATGAGCCTGCTGCGGGAGCAAGAGCTTCCACCCGCTGAAGCGGATTTCTATCCGCAGCTTGATCGGATTGCGATGATCTCGCTTAGTCTCATCAGCATTTTAATGATTGTACTGGCAGGTAAGGCCATCGGTATTCCCGGACAATTACGTCGTCAGCGGCGCATTTTCGTTCCGCCCCAAGGAAGAAGGCTCATCGGCCTTGGAGCTGCGCTTGTACTGACCGGAGTCTGCTTGTGGGGGATCGGTCTGCTGCTTGAGGCTGCATTTGCAGGTCTTCCGCTTGCTGTAGTCGCAGTATGGTCGCCTTCCACGATCATCTGGCTCGTCTATGCACTCTATCTATTCGTCGGAATCGCGTTCCTGTTCTTTCTTGCAGTCTGGTTGTTTCCATCCGTGAAACGACGTTCCGGGCTGATTCTTCCAGCTCCTGCAGAGGAGGTGATCTAAATGAAATGCAAGCTGTTCTGCCTGCCCTACGCCGGAGGTTCCGCTACCAACTATATGAGATGGAAACGCCATTTGCACAGCCATATTGAACTGCATCCCGTTGAACTGGCTGGCAGAGGAAGAAGATTACTCGAACCTCATTACGGCAGCATGGACGAAATGATTGAGGATTTATACGGATATTTGGAACCGCAACTGGACGAAGCTGATTTTGCTTTCTTCGGCCATAGCATGGGAGCCCTCGTCGCTTACGAACTGGCGCACGCCGTAAGGAAGAAGAAGGGGAGCGAACCCATCCATTTATTCGTCTCGGGGACCTATCCCCCTCACGCCCGCCGGAATCTTACACTGCATCTGCTATCTGATGCAAGGCTGCAGCAAGAAATTAAGCTGCTTGGCGGAACCGAGGATGAAGTGTTTGAACGTGAGGAGCTGCTGAGACTGTTTTTGCCAGGTCTGCGGAGAGATCTGGAACTGGTGGAAACGCATTGCTTTAAGAGCAGAGAGGAGCTTATTCCCTGTGATATATCCGTGCTTAACGGAAAAGAGGATAAAGCGACAGAAGGCATCAATCTGATGGAGTGGTCCGCATATGGCAGCCGAGACTGTCAACTTTATGAATTCGAAGGAGGTCACTTCTTCATAAACGAACATACCGAGCAAGTAGTGTCGCTCATCAACGATGTGCTAAGCAGCTCTGTTGAGCTAATGTCCACCAAAAAGGAGTCGTGAATTCATGATACGAACCGTCGGAGTAGTCGGTGCGGGTGTAATGGGCAGTGACGTTGCTTTGGATCTGGCTTGCTATGGATACGAAGTGGTGCTCAAAGATATTAACGAAGATGTCTTGCATCAAGCTAAGGAGAAAATTAAGACGGATTTCCGGCTATTAAAGCTGGTCAAGCCTCAGGCGAAACAGCTTACCGTGGAGGACCTTCTGTCCCGGATTACCTTTACCACGGCTTATGATGACTTCGCACGCGTCCAGTTTGTTATTGAGAACGTGACAGAAGAATGGGGACTGAAAAAGGCGGTGTTTACGGAACTGTCCGAGGTGTGCGCCTTACAAACCACCTATGCCGTTAACACAAGCTGCATTTCCATTACGAAGGTTGGCTCGTTAATGCCAAGACCGGAGAATGTCATCGGCATGCATTTCATGAACCCCGTCCCGATGAAGGAACTGGTCGAAGTCATCCGGGGCGAGCATACATCGGACGAGACCGTTGCCTGCGGGGAGGAGTTTTTAAAATCGTTCGATAAAGTCCCGGTAGTGGTTAATGATTTTCCCGGTTTCGTAACGAATCGAGTCCTCATGCTGACGATTAACGAATGCGTTTGGACCGTGCAGGATGGAGTCGCAGAGCCGAAGGATGTTGATAAGATTTTCCGCCAGGGCTTCGGCCACAAAATGGGGCCGCTTGCTACATGTGATCTGATCGGTCTGGACACCATTCTTAATTCGCTGCTAGTTCTGCAGGACAGCTACAAGGATCCGAAGTTTCGGCCCTGCCCGCTGCTCGTCAAGATGGTGGATGCCGGTTACCTGGGCAAAAAATCAGGAAAAGGATTTTTCGATTACAGCAAGTAGGGAGGGATAACGATGAACAAAGCAGCGGACAAGCTAAAGGAAGTCAAATGCGTGATCTGGGATCTGGACAATACGATGTGGGACGGTATTTTGCTGGAGTCCGATGAGGTTAAGCTAAAGCCGCGCATGCGCGAGCTTCTCGCGGAACTGGATTCTCGCGGCATTCTGCAATCCATCGCAAGCCGCAATGATACGGAGCATGCGCTGGACAAGCTGAAGGAGTTCGGCATCGATACCTATTTCCTGTACCCCGAAATCAACTGGAATGCCAAATCAACGTCGATCGATAAAATACGCTTGAACTTGAACATCGGGATGGACACGATCCTATTCATCGACGATCAGCCCTTCGAACGGGATGAGGTCCTAAGCGTCCATCCAGAGGTAGAGTGTTTGGATGTGACGCCATACGAGACATTGCTCGGTCACCCGCGTCTCAATCCCCGGTTCATTACGGAAGATTCAAGACGTAGGCGGGCCATGTATCTGGAAGACATACTGCGCAAAAACGAGGAAGAATCGTTTGAGGGCCCCCAAGAAGCGTTTCTCAGCTCGCTCGGCATGCGCTTTGTCATTAGCGAGGCTAGAGAGGAGGACTTGAAACGGGCGGAGGAACTGACCATTCGCACGAATCAGCTGAATGCGACGGGTTATACGTACAGTTATGAGGAATTGGACAAGATCAGACGGTCGGATAATCATATCCTGCTCGTGTGCGAATTGACGGACAAATACGGCTCTTACGGCAAGATCGGGCTCGCTCTGATCGAATTGAAGGAAAGCTGCTGGCATCTGAAAATGCTGCTCATGTCCTGCAGAGTGATGTCTCGCGGAGTCGGTACCGTCATGCTCACGTATATCATGCAGCAGGCGAAGAATGAAGGGAAAGTACTTAGGGCCGACTTTAAACAGACGGACCGCAACAAGATGATGTATGTCACGTACCGTTTCGCTAGTTTCACGGAAATCTCCAATGACGGAGAAGGAAACATTCTGTTCGAGAACGATTTAAATCATATTCAACCGTTTCCGCCTTACATTGATGTGTTGGTAACGGTTGCTGGGAAGAGGGGTAACTAGATGGAAATCAAACAAAAAATCCGCAGTTTTATTGAAAGCAATCTGGTTGTATTTGAAGACGAGGCCGTGTTCACTGACGATGATCATATTTTTCAAAAGGGCTTCGTCAATTCGTTGTTCGCGATGAAACTCCTCAGCTACATCGAACAAGAATTCGGATTCACGGTCAGCAATGAGGATTTGGATATCGCTAATTTCAGCACGCTTAACAATATCGTAAAGCTAATCGAAAAGCATAAGCAGGAGGCCTAAGCGATGATTGGACAGACATGCGCGTCTGCTGCCCAAGTCGTAGAGGAGGCTAAAATTTTTGCCGATCGGGAAATCCGGCAGCTCGCAGGAGAAATCGATGTCAAAGGCGAGCTGCCCCGCACCTTGATTAACAAAATGGGGCAATTGGGATATCTGGCGGCCAGCTGGCCGGAGGAATATGGCGGTCTGGGGCTGGATCCTGTGGCATACGGACTGTTTACAGAGCAAATCGGCAAAGCTTGCTGCAACACGAGGGCTCTGATAACCGTTCAAACCTCACTGCTCGGAGAGACCATGCTGCGATTCGGCACAGAGGAACAGAAAAAATACTGGCTGCCACAGATGGCGCGGGCGGAGAAGCTGGGCGCGTTCGCCTTATCAGAACCAAATGTGGGCTCGGATGCTAAAAGCGTACAGACCACCTACCGTAAAGAAGGAAGCCATTATATTCTGAATGGCAGCAAAAAGTGGATTTCATTCGCCGCAATCGCTGATTTTTTCGTTGTGATCGCAGCTGATTCGGGCGGGCAAATCACCTCATTCATCGTAGAGCGCGAACGTGAAGGAGTGCATACAATCCCTATGCAAGGCATGCTCGGCAACCGGGGGGCTCACATTGCGGAGGTTCAGCTCAATGAAGTGAGAATTCCGGCGGAGAACGTGCTCGGCATCGTAGGCGGAGGCTTTACTTATATCGTATCCACCGCGCTTGATCATGGCAGATACAGCATTGCTTGGGCAGGAGCGGCAATTGCAGGCGAGGCGCTGGAAGCGATGGTAGCCTACTCGATGTCGCGGTCCCAATTCGGAGAGAAGCTGCACCAGTTCCAGTTGGTCAAAGGAATGATTGGGGACGCGGTCACCAAGGTTCATGCCGCCCGTACGCTTTGTATAGCCGCAGGTGAAATGCGAAAAGGCGGGGCGGCGGAAGCGGTTGACGAGACAGCGATCGCCAAATATTTTACATCGAAAGTTGCTGTTGAGGTCACGAACGATACGGTGCAAGTTCACGGCGGCAACGGCTGCCGCAGCGGCTTCCCTGCCGAGCGGTTATTTCGGGAAGCCAAAGTGCTGGAAATCATTGAAGGCACCAGCCAAATTCAGCAGCAGGTCATTTCTCAATACGGACTTCGCAAATATGCGGTAAAGAAGCAGGGGAAGTTCGAATAGAAAAGGATGGGTGAGAGTGTGAAGAAACCTCAGAAGCTGGACAAAAGCAATGTTGAAGATATTTTGGCATTGTCTCCTATGCAGTCCGGGATGCTGCTTCAATACTTGAGAGATCCCGAAACTACGCAGTATGTAGAGTTGATCGCACTTGCCGTCAGCGGGGAGCTGAAGCCCTCGTTGTTTGAACAGGCCTGGGCCTACGTTGTGCGGAGCAACGAGGCGCTGCGGTCTTTGTTCCGCTGGGAAGAGGTGAACCAGCCTGTTCAAATCGTGCTGCGGGAGCACCGTCCCATTATTCGTTATGAGGACTATTCCGATTATGACGAAAATGCTCAGGCTGGGCTGATTGCAGACCGGATTGCCGCCGATAAAAAGGAAAAATTCAAGCTGGATCAGGTGCCCTTCCGCTTGACGCTGTGTAAGCAGACCGAGCGCAAACACACCCTGCTAATGAGCTTTCACCATATCTTGTTCGATGGTTGGAGCACCGGAATCCTGTTGAAGGAATGGCGGAGCGCCTACCTGATGCTGGCGCAGGGGCAGGAGCCGAAGCGGCAGTACAAGCCGCACCTGAAGCAGTTTATCTCATTGCTGCAGCAGCAGGACAAGCAAACACAAGAGAACTACTGGAGCCAGTACTTGCATGACATGCAGAACCGGCCCATCGTTACGAGGAGTGCAAAAGCTTCAGGAATGCCGGACATGGCTGTATACACAGAACAACAGGGCAGCACCTTCACTGCCGGACTGCATCAGTGGGTCCGTTCCGAGGAAGTGACGCAGGCCGCTCTGTTCTATACGGCGTGGGGCATTCTGCTTCAGCACTATACTAATAGTGACGACGTATTGTTCGGTACTACGGTGTCAGGACGCAATACGATTATTCCCGGAATGGAGCACATGGTCGGCTTATTCATTAACACGCTGCCGTTTCGCATAACGGCGGGTCCGGATAAAATGATCCCCGAGCTCCTGGCCGAGGTGAATGCATCGATTCAAGCAAGCGAAGAGCATGCGAACACTTCCTTGACGGATATTAAAACATACGGAGGGCTCCGAGCTGAAGGTAGTCCGTTCGATACCCTAGTCGTAGTGGAGAATTATCCGCTGGATGAAGTGGTTACAAGCACCGACGGACCGCTTATTATTGAACCCCATCACATTGAGGAAGAGACCGAGTTCGATTTGACACTCCGCATTACCGTGGCCGAAGAGCTGGAATTAACCTTCTCATATAATAAACAGGCGTATCACGAGGATATGGTCAAGAAGCTTGCTCATCATTATCTCTATATTCTTGAACAAATCACACAAGCCCAAGTCCAGGTTACTACATACCGGGAGACCAGGCTTAAGGATATCGGGATTCTTACCCATGAAGAGCGGGAGCAAATTCTGTTATTCAACCTGACAACTTCAAATTATCCCAGTGAGAAAATGGTTCATGAGCTGTTCGAGGAACAGGTGCTGTTGTCCCCTGAGAGTACGGCTGTAACAGATGAGCATATATCCTATACCTATCGCGAGCTGAATGAGCAGGCTAACCGGATTGCTCGTTCGCTGCAGGCGAAAGGCATGGAAAGCGGCCAGATTGTGGGCTTGATGGCGAACAGATCCACAGAATTGGTTGCCGGAATCTTCGGCATTCTGAAAGCGGGAGGGGTCTATCTGCCGATTGATTCCGCGCATCCTGCCGAAAGGATCGCCTATATGCTGTCTGATGGCAATGTGCGCACAGTGCTGGCTTCACCGGGCCTTGAGGATCTGATACCGGAACATGCCCAGGTGCTGAAGCTGGACGAGGCGCTGCTTCATCTCGGCGAAGCGTCCGAGTTGCCTCAGGCAGGCAGTTCGGAACATCCGGCTTACGTCATGTATACATCCGGTTCGACCGGTAAGCCCAAAGGTGTCATTGTCGGGCACCGAGGAATTGTGAGGCTGGTTCGGAACACGAACCACGTCCAGTTCGAAGCGCATGACTGCGTCCTTCAGGCAGGAGCAATCGGCTTTGATGCTCTAACATTCGAGGTGTTCGGGGCGCTCTTGAACGGGGCTAGTCTGCATATTGCGGACAAGCATACGCTGCTTGACAATGCCAAACTGGATGCCTTTTTGCGTACGCGCGCAATATCGGGCGGACTGCTGACTCCGGCATTATTCAATCAGTTGGCCCAGCAGCGTCCAGACATGTTCGCCGGGATGCGGAACCTGGTCGTAGGCGGCGATGTACTCTCTCCGAAGCACATTGAGGCTGTTCGGCAAGCATGTCCTGGACTGACGATTTGGAACGCGTACGGTCCTACCGAAAACACGGTTATTTCCACCTGCTTCCGTATCGACCGTGAATTTAACGAGCATATTCCGATCGGGCCGCCTATCAGCAATTCTACGGCTTATATCGTCGACCGCTATGATAACCTGCTGCCGATCGGCATTCCCGGCGAGCTGATCGTCGGAGGTGACGGTGTTGCGCTCGGGTACTTGAATCGGCCGGATCTGACGGCGGAGAAATTTGTATCGGATCCCTTCCGCTTAAGCGGGAATATCTACAGGACAGGCGATATGGCGCGCTGGCTGGAAGACGGAACCATTGAATATATGGGACGAATGGACCAGCAAGTGAAAATCCGCGGCCACCGCGTCGAAATCGGTGAAATCGAGACGATGCTCCTGCAGCACAAATCAGTTCAAGAAGCAGCGGTAACGGTGCAACAACGGGGCGCTCAGACTGAGTTATGCGCCTACATAGCGGCTTGTGAGACGGTGTCTATATCTGACCTGCGGACATATCTTTCCGCAAAATTGCCCGATTACATGATACCGTCTCACATTGTCCATCTGGAACAGATACCGCTTACACCTAACGGAAAGCTGGACCGCAAGGCACTGCCTGCGCTTGCGGAGGCTCCCCGCGAGGTTCAGGAAGCTGCGATGCCGAGGACAGAGCTGGAGAATCTGATTGCAGACGCCTGGAAAGCCGTGCTTGAGCTGGACCGCATCGGTATCCACGATAAGTATTTTGAAGTAGGCGGCAATTCGATTAGCCTCATCCAACTGCAGAGCAGACTGCAAAGACAGCTTAAGCGTGAGATTTCAATCGTCACGCTGTTCCAATACCCCACCGTGTATGAACTGGCTGTGCATTTGGCAGGCGAAACGGAACGATCAGCAGAACGGAAGAGCGAGAGTGCAGCACCCACTAGGAAGAACGAGCAGCCTTCCCCGGCACAACCCGGCCGTACGAAGCACGAGAATGAAGGCAGCCGGGATATTGCAGTTATTGGTTTGGCCGGCAGATTCCCTGGCGCACGAAATATCAGTGAGTTTTGGAGCAATTTGCAGCAGGGCAGAGAGTCGATCTCCTTTTTTTCGGATGACGAACTGGCAGAGTATGGATTTGACCGCCAGCTTTTGGAGCGGCCTGAGTTTGTCAAAGCAAAGGGCGTGCTGGATGAGATGGACCACTTCGATCCGGCCTTCTTTGGTTATACTCCGGATCAGGCGGCGATGATGGATCCTCAAGTTCGCCTGCTGCACGAATGCGCGTGGCATACGCTGGAGGATGCCGGCTGTGACCCGCAGCGACATGTTGGGTCTATCGGGCTGTTTGCCGGGGTTACGAACAATTTCCACTGGCTGTCGCAGCTGTCTGACCGCCTGCACGGGAGTTTATCGGATATGTTTGAGGTTGATTCGCTGAATGATTCGTATACGGTCAGCACTCGTATTTCGCATAAGCTGAATTTGAAAGGTCCTGCGATTAGTTTGCAAACGGCCTGTTCTACCTCACTGGTAGCTGTACATTTGGCTTGCCAGTCTATTCTTAACGGGGACTGCGATCTGGCTCTGGCCGGAGGCGCGTCGATCGTGCTCCCTCATAAATCGGGTTATCTGTATCAGGAAGGAATGGTAAAGTCACCGGACGGTCATTGCCGCACCTTCGATGCCAAAGCAAAGGGAACGATAGGCGGAGATGGTGTCGGATTCGTGGCGCTCAAATCGCTCGAGGCAGCTATCACAGATGGTGACCGGATTTATGCGGTAATCAAAGGCTCGGCTATCAACAATGACGGCAGTCGCAAGGTCGGTTATACGGCGCCAAGCGTACAGGGCCAAGCTGATGTTATCGCCAGAGCTCAAGAAGCCGCAGGAGTTCCAGCCGAAAGTATCACTTACGTTGAGGCGCACGGATCGGGAACTACGCTTGGCGATCCGATCGAGATCGAGGCGTTGACGAAGGCATTCCGGACGGACAAGACCGGCTTCTGCCGCATAGGCTCCGTAAAAACGAACATAGGACATCTGGATGCCGCAGCAGGGGTGGCGGGTTTGATCAAGACGGCGCTGGCGCTTCATCATAAACAGCTTCCGCCCAGCCTGCATTATGAGACCCCGAATCCGAATATTGATTTCGCGAACAGTCCTTTCGTAGTCAATACCGGCCTGGCCGATTGGCGCAACGATGATTATCCGCTGCGCGCGGGAGTCAGTTCCTTCGGAATAGGTGGAACGAATGCCCACGTCGTCATGGAAGAGGCGCCTATACAGGGAGCCACCGGGAAGGGACGGACCCATCAGGTGCTGGTATTGTCCGCACAGACACCGGATGCACTCGATTCGATGACAGCCAATCTAGGCGTCTATCTCAAGGAGCATCCTTCAGAGAATCTGGCCGATATTGCGTATACCTTGCAGACCGGCCGGCGTCCCTTC
This sequence comes from Paenibacillus sp. FSL K6-1330, assembly GCF_037976825.1. Lineage (NCBI taxonomy): Bacteria > Bacillati > Bacillota > Bacilli > Caryophanales > Paenibacillaceae > Paenibacillus > Paenibacillus sp. FSL K6-1330. The sequence goes on along the minus strand of NZ_CP150269.1, from coordinate 6,486,454 downwards.
AGATACCGGCGCCTGCTCTCCTGCAGCACGGTTGAGGAAGCGATAGCAGCACTGACGCCTGCTGCTGACAGGGCAAGCTTCGATGCACGGAAAGTAATCTCCGGCACGACCGGGGAGGAGCGCGGTTCAATCGTGTTCATGTTCTCCGGGCAAGGATCGCAATATATCAACATGGGGAAGGGCTTGTATGAGACCGAGCCCGTGTTCCGAGAAGAGATGAACCACTGCTTCCGTCTGTATCTCGACATTACCGGCTCTGATATGAAGGTAATGCTGTACCCGGATGCAGACGCAGAGACTGCGGAAGCGTCCCTTCAATTAAATCAGACTAAACATATCCAGCCTGCCATGCTTATGCTCGAATTTGCGCTCGCGCGTCTTCTCCTGTCATGGGGAGTGAAGCCGGATGCGATGATAGGTTACAGCTTCGGCGAGTATGCTGCCGCTTGCCTCGCCGGCGTCATGTCACTGGAAGAGGCGATGCGTCTCATCATACTGCGCGGAGAGCTTATGCATCAGGTGCCGCCAGGCGGGATGCTCAGCGTGCCTCTTCCTGAGCAAGATATCAAACCCCTTCTTAGCGGCTCCATATCACTGGCGGTCGTCAACGGGCCTTCCTGCATTGTATCCGGCCCAGAAGAAGAAATCGCCGCATTCGAACAGCAGATGAAGGCGGGCAAATTCGTTTGTATGAGATTGCCGATGTCAACGGCTGCTCATTCTTCGCTTCTTCACGAAGTGGCGGAGCCGTTCGCCGAAGCCGTCCGACAGGTCCGTTTGAATCCGCCCCAAATACCGTATATCTCTACAACGACGGGCAATTGGATAACGGATGAAGAAGCGACAGACCCGGGTTATTGGACTCGGCACATGACGGATACCGTTCGTTTTGCGGATGGGATTGAGCGGCTTGCAGAGCAGCAGGGCAGGCTGTTCGTGGAAATCGGTCCGGGGCAGGATTTGACACTCTTGGCGCGTCGCTACATCGATACAGAGCGCGGACAGCAGGCACTAAACCTTATGCCGCCTGAGCATAGCAGTATACCGGACACCTCCCTGCTCGTTAACCGGATCGGGAGAGTGTGGCTCTACGGCCAGTCCGTCGATTGGAGAGCATTTCATGGAGAAGAACCGCGACGGCGTATCTCTCTACCTCTTTATCCGTTTGCCGGGCAGCGCTATTGGATCGAGTCTGCTGCCGGTACTTCACTGCCGGTGGGCAGCGCTAAGAACAAGATTCAGGGCGCGGGCGGGAAGGTGGCCAAGCTGCCCGACATGTCCGACTGGTTCTATGTACCGACATGGAAAAAAGAACAGCTGCTTCCTTGCTCCTCCGGCATGAACGCAAAAATTGCCAGAAACTGGATTGTATTTGCCGATGAAAACGGCTTGTCCGCCGATATTATGCAGTCTATAGCCGAGTACGGAGGGCAAATTGTTTTCGTTAGAGCGGGCGAGCACTACGAACGGGTCACAGCTCATCAATATATCGTGAATCCGCAAAATGAACATCATTATATGAAACTTTTTGCGGATCTGGAAGCCGGGGGAACCTCGCCTGACCTGCTGCTTCACGCTTGGGGAATTTCCGCTCCATCCTCTTGTGACAGCGGTGCATCTTGGCTGACTGCCACACAGGAACGTGGATACTACAGCTTGTTATACACGGGCAAGGCACTGAAAAAACAAGCTTCAGGTCATGAAATACACATGTGGGTGCTGACGGATCATATGCACGCTATTGCCGGCGAATCTGTCCTGTATCCTGAGAAAGCGACGGTACTTGGACCATGCCGGGTTATTCCGCAAGAATTACCTAACATTCATTGTCACAGTATCGATATTAACCTGCCGGAAGCGGGAAGCTGGCAGAGAGACAGGCTGATCCGCCGCCTGCTGGACGAGTTCGGCGCTGCCCGGTTTGAATTGGCGGCTGCCTATCGCGATAACGAACGCTGGGTTCTCGGTTATGAGCCCGTTAAAATAGCGGAACCTGAAGCGGAAGCATCGGGACTCCGTCAAGGCGGCGTTTATTTGATCACGGGCGGATTAGGATATATCGGCCAGGTTCTCGCAGGTCATTTGGCCCGAAGCGTACAGGCGAAGCTTGTCTTCACCACCCGCTCATCATTCCCGACCAATGACAAATGGGAACAGTGGCTTGCCGAACACGGCCCTGAGAATACCGTCAGTGTCCAGATTGGCAAGCTGAAGCAGCTCGAATCCCAGGGAGCCGAGGTACTTGTGTTAACGGCGAACTCGTCGGACTTAGAGCAAATGAAGGAGGCTGTCCGGCAAATCGAGTCAGTGTTCGGTTCCTTAAACGGAGTTATCCATACAGCGGGTATGACTGGGGAAGCGGCATTTAGGATGCTGGAGGAGACAGACGAGGAATTAAGCGAACAGCATTTCCAAGCAAAGCTGTATGGACTCTATGTTCTGGATCGAGTGTTGGCTGACAAGGAGCTTGATTTCTGCCTGCTGGCCTCGTCGCTGTCTCCGATGCTGGGCGGATTAGGCTTTACCGCCTATTCAGCAGCGAACCATTTTATGGATGCCTATGTACACGATCGCAACCGTCGTCTGAGCACGGCTTGGACCAGTGTCAACTGGGACGGTTGGCAGCTGGAGAAAGAGCAGACGATTCATGGGCAGGCGGGCGCTTCGATATCCGAGCTGCTCATTGCGCCAGAAGAGGGGATCGAGCTGCTGAGGCGCGTGTTGTCGGTCCGGGAAGCAGGCCAGATCGTCCTGTCGACCGGCAGCTTGCAGGATCGGATCGACAAGTGGGTGAAACGGACGGCTCAAGAAGAGGCATCCCTACCACAGGGAGACGGCGGCTTTTATACCCGTCCCGCATTGTCCGGTGAATATATCGCTCCCGTAACTGAATCGGAACGCAAGCTCTGCGGAATGTGGGAGCAATTCTTTCGGATAGACCGGATCGGGGTGCTGGATGATTTCTTCGAATTGGGCGGAGATTCGCTCAAGGCAATTACAGTCGTAACCGGGATTCATAGAGAAATGAAGGTGGAAATCAGCTTGCCCGCCTTTTTCAATATGCCGACGATCCGGCAGCTTGCCGCCTTTATCGATGAGGCGGAACAGAGTACCTACCATGATATCGAAAAGGCCTCAATCCGCGAATATTACGAGTTATCCTCTGCGCAGAAGCGTCTGTATCTGATCCAGCAGATGGAGAAGGGACATACGGGATATAACGAAATTGTCGCCGGCATTTTAAAAGGCAAGCTGGACAAAGCTCGTATGGAAGCGGTACTCCGGCAGCTGATAAAGCGTCATGAAAGCTTGCGTACTTCATTTGAATTGGTTAACGGCTTGCCCATGCAGAAAATCAACGAAACCGTCGAGTTCGAGGTTGAATATGCGGACTTCAGCGGCGAAATTGAGCCGGGGACATCGGACGCTGGACTCCTTGATGAGGAAGGGGAAACGGCTGCGAAAATCCGCGAAATAGTGGCGAAGTTCGTGCGGCCCTTTGACTTAACCCGGGCGCCTTTGATGCGCGCCGGACTGATCAAGCTTGAGGATGAGCGGCATGTGTTGATGGTGGATCTTCATCATATCGTGTCGGACGGTTTATCACAGGACATATTCGTTAACGATTTTATGGCCCTGTATGCTGGCCGTGACTTGCCCGAGCTTGAGCTGCAGTATAAGGACTTTTCAGAATGGCAGAACCGGATGAAAGAAACGGAAGAGCAGCAACGGCAGGGAGAATTCTGGCTAAATCAGCTGCAGGAAGCTCCCCGGCTAGCTCTGCGCACGGATTATCCGCGCCCAGAGGCAAGAAATTTCGCTGGCAGTCGAGTCCATTTTGATCTGAGTACGGAGCAGACCCAAGCTTTGAAGTCGCTCTGCCTGAAGGAAGATGTAACGTTGTTCATGACGCTGCTCGCCGCTTACAACCTGCTTCTCTCCAAAGTTTGTGTACAACAAGACATCGTTGTAGGGACCCCGATTATCGGCCGCAAACAGCAGGCTTTGCATCTTATTATCGGCAAGTTCGTTAACATGCTTCCGCTGCGTAATCAATTGGATGAAGAAATGAGCTTCAGTGCTCTTCTCCAAACTGTGCGGAGCACAACCTTGGATGCATTTGCTAATCAGGACTACCAGTTTGAAGAAATGGTTCAGCAGTTGGGTCAGGACCGTGATTTGGCCCGTAATCCAGTATTTGATGTTGTATTCGCGCTTCAGAATATGCAGAACCCTGAGATGAGCATTCCGGGCCTGAAGATGGAGCCATTCCCGTTCGTTCACGATGCCTCTCATTTCGATTTATCTCTGATTGCGGAGGAGGACGGGGAAAGACTGTCCTTCAAGTTTGAATACAGTACACGCTTATTCCTTAGAGACACGATTGTGCGTTATGCAGGTTATATGCAGGATATTATATCCGGTGTTCTGGCAGATCCGGACAAGAAGCTGAAGGACATCACGATTGCTCATCATTTATCTGAGCCCGAACCTGTCTATCTTGCCGGAGCCCGGGGAGATTTCGGACTATGAGTGAAAGCCGGAGGAAGAAAGGGAGGAATAGGGATGGGGCTTGAAAATCGTTTGGACCGACTGGCAGTGGCAGCTTCTCAAAAGAGCAAGGAACGGGATTACTGGTTGTCCGCATTGTCCGGAGAATATGACAAAAGCGGGTTTCCTGGCGATTATACGCGCGGAACAGGGGTGACGGTTGAATATGCTTCGTTTTCCTTCCCGCAGGAGCTGGCGGACCGCCTGTTGCAAGTCAGCAACGGATCGGATTCAAAGCTTCATGTCGTACTATCTGCTGCACTCGCCGTTTTGCTGGCCAAAATGTCCAATCGCAGTGTCGTTACGCTAGGGACTCCGATCTATAAGCAGAAGGAAGAGGCCGAATTTATCAATTCCGTACTGCCTTTGCGGATTAAGATCGATCACTCACTCTCGTTCAGACAATGTCTTCTTCACACGCAAGATACGGTTGTGGCAGCAGTGGATCATCAGAGCTATCCGATGGAGATGGTGGCGGAACAGTTGGCGCTTCAAACGGATGATCCCATCGCACATCCGTTATTCGAGGCGGCATTGCTGCTCGACAACATTCATGAAGAGCGTTATTTCCGGAATGTGAAATGGACTACGTTGTTTTCTTTTTGCAGGGAGCAAGACCGCATCAGCGGTACGGTTCAATATAACGCACAGCTCTACCGCAGCGACACGATAGATAAACTTGTCTCGCGTTACACACTTCTGCTGCGGGAGACGCTGGCGAATCCGGATCTTCCGCTGAACAGCATCGACATACTGCTGCCGGGGGAGAGAGAGGATCTTCTCGGCCCTCTGGCCGGCAGTCCAGCCGAGTTTCTTGAACATAAGACCGTTCAGCAATGGTTTGAAGAGCAGGCTGCACGGACCCCGCATGCGCCTGCCATCGTTAACCAGGGGCAGTACATGACGTATGGTGAGCTGAATGAGAAGGCCAACCAGCTCGCCCGGGTACTGAGGACTGAAGGAATCGGGGCGGGTGACATCGTAGGCATGCTGTTTGCGCCTTCCGCTGACATGATGCTTGGTATGATGGCCGTCCTTAAAGCCGGCGGTGCTTTCCTGCCGATAGACCCGGATTATCCCGACGAGCGCATAACGTACATGCTGGAAGACAGCCGCGCACAAGTGGTGCTGACACAACAGGCTTTTATCGGCAGAATGAGAGGCCGCAAGACGCTGTGTCTGGATGATGAAGAGTTGTTTGCCGACGAAGCAGGTAATTTGGCATTAGAGAGCACATCGGATGATCTGGCCTATGTTATCTATACATCCGGGTCAACAGGACAGCCGAAAGGTGTCATGATTGAGCACCGTTCGCTTGTCAATCTGGCCTTCTGGCACAATCGCACTTTTGGTGTAACAACATTGGATCGCAGCATTAAGTATGCCGGTTTCGGATTTGACGCTTCGGTGTGGGAAGTGTTTCCCTATCTGCTTGCAGGGGCATGCATTCACATCGTGCCATCCGAGATCAGACTGGATGCAAACAAACTGGATGATTTTTTCACAGAGAACGGCATTACCATCGCCTTCTTGCCGACTCTGATGTGCGAGCAGTTCATGGATTTGCCAGACCGGGAACAGACCCCACTGCGGATCTTGTTAACAGGCGGCGATCGGTTGAAGCGGTATAAGCCGGGCAACTACAGGCTGTTCAACAATTACGGTCCTACTGAGAATGCGGTCGTGACTACGTTCACCGAAATTAAGCCGGACAACGGAGGCATTCCGATCGGGCGGCCGGTCGATAATGCCAAGGTTTATATATTAGACGCTAATTTTCAGCTGCTTCCACCAGGATTGCCTGGCCAAATCTGCGTTTCGGGTGCGGGTCTGGCTCGCGGTTATCTCGGTCGACCGGAGCTGACAGCAGAGAAATTCGTCCCTCACCCGTTCGCTCCCGGAGAGCGCCTGTATTTGACGGGTGATCTGGGACGCTGGCTTCAAGACGGAACACTGGAGTACTTGGGCCGACAGGACGACCAGGTCAAGGTACGGGGATATCGCATAGAGCCCGGTGAGATCGAAGCTCTGCTGCGGCGTCACGAGGAAGTTCGCGAAGCTGTAATCCGCATCATGGAAGATGAGAGCGGGCAGAACTTCTTATGCGCGTACTATACCGGGCCGGATGATCTCTCCGCTGCTAAACTTCGGGAGCATCTCTCCGGGCAGCTGCCCGCTTATATGATTCCGGCCTATTTTGTCTACCTGAATGAGCTTCCTGTAACGGCAAACGGCAAACTGGATATGAAAGCATTACCTGATCCGAAAGCTCATGTTCATACTGGCAAGAAATACGTGGCACCACAGGGTGAAACAGAGAACACACTGGTCCGGATCTGGGCCGAGGTTTTGGCGGTTAGCGAAGACAAAGTCGGGGTACAGGATACGTTTTTCGACCTGGGAGGCAACTCATTTCAGCTGGTCCAGGTAGTCAATATGCTGAAGGAAACCTTCGGGCATGACATTCCAGTACCCGTTATGTTCCAGTACACTACGGTCTCGGCGCTCGGCGGCTATCTACAGAGGATGGACAATGGGGAGGCTCCAATGCCCCAAGATATGGCCGACAACGAAGAGATGGATGCGGGATTCGAAACCATGGAACAGACGATGCTGATTCTGGAGGGAGCGCATGATGACTAAAAGCAAACATTCACAAACGGCTACCGGGCTGGAAATCGCTGTGATTGGCATGGCGGGCCGGTTTCCCGAAGCGCGAAATATAGAGGAGTACTGGGATAATCTGAGAAACGGCAAGGAATCGATCCATTTCTTCTCCGATAGCGAACTTGAGGCGGCAGGCGTCGATCCCGAACTGATTCGAAATCCCAGATATGTAAGAGCGAAAGGGCTCGTACCGGATGCGGAATGGTTTGATTCTGATTTTTTTGATTATTCCCCGCGCGAGGCTGAAGTCATTGATCCGCAGCTGCGGATCTTCCATGAGTGCGCCTATGAAGCGTTGGAGCATGCGGGCTACGACACGGAGCAGACAAACGGCGCTATCGGTCTGTACGCAGGGGCATCATCGAGTATTTACTGGCAGCTAGTGGCCATGCTCTCGCGCAGCGAGAGCACAGCCGAGCAGTTCGCCGCACTGGCTTTGTCGGACAAAGATTTCTTGAGCACGCGTATTGCCCACAAGCTGAATTTAAAAGGCACGAGTGTGAACGTCGATTCTGCTTGCTCCACCTCCCTGCTGGCCATTCACCTGGCCTGCCGAGCACTGCTTACGGGCGAATGCAGGATAGCGTTAGCCGGCGGAGTTACCGTAACGGTACCCCGGACGGAAGGTTATTTATACGAGGAAGGTATGGTGAGCTCGCCGGATGGCCATTGCCGTGCTTTCGCTTCAAATGCCAAGGGAACCGTCGGCGGCGAAGGGGCGGGTGTCGTTGTGCTGAAGCCGCTTAAGCAGGCATTAGCCGACGGAGACGCTATTTATGCGGTTATTAAGGGCTCGGCGGCGAACAATGACGGTACGCGTAAAATGGGTTACTCCGCTCCCAGTGTAGAGGGACAGGCTGAGGTAATCCGCGCGGCGCAGCGGATGAGCCGGGTCACTCCGGAGAGTATCAGCTATATCGAAGCGCACGGTACCGGTACAGCGCTGGGCGATCCGGTCGAGATCGAAGCGCTTAAGCTGGCTTTCCAGACGGACAAAACAGGGTTCTGTCGGATCGGCTCCGTCAAGACGAACATCGGCCACTTAAATAGCGCCGCCGGGGTTGCGGCGTTCATCAAAACGGTGCTGGCGCTTATGCACAAGCAGCTTCCGCCGAGCTTACATTTCGATAAGCCTAATCCCAAAATCGATTTTGCCAGCAGTCCGTTTATCGTCAATACAGAGCTCACGAGCTGGACGAGCGAGCAGCACCCGCTGAGAGCCGGCGTGAGCTCGTTCGGTATCGGTGGAACCAATGTGCATGTGGTGCTCGAAGAAGCACCTCCCCGGGCGGAAGAAACGAAAGGGAGAGATTCACAGCTGCTCCTATTGTCCGCAAAAACGGAATCAGGACTTGAACAAGCTACAGCCCGCTTACGCGAGTATTTACGGGCTAATCCAGGTCTTTCTCTACCCGATGCGGCCTACACACTGCAGATCGGCCGCAGGGCATATAAGCATAGGCGCATGCTCGTAAGTTCTTCTGCGGAGGAAGCGCTGGAGCTGTTGGGCAGCCTGCCTCCGGAACGGGTTTACAGCCTTGTTGGCGATAATGAACAGCCCAGGCTCGTATTTATGTTCCCTGGACAAGGCGCGCAGTATGTCAACATGGGACTGGATCTGTACAACCATGAGCCGGAATTCCGCGAAGCAGCCGACCGGTGCTTTGCCATTATCCGTCCGTTGATGGACGTTGATTTAAAAGATTTGATGTATCCCGCCGGTAGCGAAGCGGCCGGTGATCATAGTGATCGCTTGAAGCAGACGGACGTGACACAGCCGGTCATGTTTATATTCTCCTATGCGCTGGCAAATCTGCTGATCGGATGGGGGCTGAAGCCTGCCTCCATGATCGGACACAGCGTCGGAGAATATGTGGCCGCTTGTCTGGCAGGAGTATTGACGGTAGAAGATGCGCTGGAGCTGGTCGTGCTGCGGGGTAAACTTATGCACAGCCTGCCGGAGGGAGCGATGTTAAGCGTACCCTTACCTGAGCAGGAACTCATACCGTTCATGAACGAAGGCTTATCGATTGCGGCAGTTAACGGTCCGGTGATGTGCGTCGTATCGGGATCTCATGAGGTGATAGAGCTTTTGGAAGAAAAGCTGACCCGGAAAGGGCAGGCCTGCACAAGACTGCATACGTCACATGCCTTTCACTCCGCCATGATGGAACCGGCAATGGAGCCGTTTCGCCAGAAGTTAAGAGGGATGGAGCTGCAGGCCCCGGGCATACCATATATTTCAAATGTAAGCGGAGGCTGGATTGCGAAGGAAGAAACAGTCGATCCCGATTACTGGGTCCGGCATTTGCGCGGGACCGTACGCTTTGCCGACGGTCTTCGCGAGCTGCTGCATGACGATAAGGCCGTATTTGTGGAAGTCGGTCCCGGCAACACATTAAGCGCATTCGTGCGTCGGCATCCCGACAAGAAGGAGCGGCACGCCGTCATCAATCTTGTTCGGCATGTGAAGGAGCAAGTGCGTGACGACTATTATTTGCAGCAGCAGGTGGGACGCATGTGGCTGGAAGGAGCTCGCCCTGATTGGAAAACATTCCATGCGCATGAACAGCGCCGGCGGATAGCTCTGCCGACGTATCCGTTTGAGCGCAAGCGTTATTGGGTTGATCCGCCGTTTGATACGGATGTTCTAAAGCAAGGTCTTGTCCGCAAGGAAGCGAAGGAATCAAGACCCCAAAGCGTTGCCGGAGTTAAAAAGAATGCTGTACGGGAGTGGCTGTACACGCCAATCTGGGAACGTTCCCTGTTAAACGAAGAGGCAGTTGCGGCTGCGGGCATGAAACCCAAGACCTCTTGGCTATTTTTTGCGCCAGAGCATGGCATTTGTTCCCGGCTGGCAGCGGGGTTACAGCAAGCCGGTCATGGCATCGTTTCGGTTTATCCATCCGATTCGTTTGCTAAGCTGGATGATCAAGCGTACGGGATCGATCCGGGGCAGCAAGAGCATTATACCCGACTGCTGCAGAATTTGAAGGAAGCCGGCACCATGCCGGAGCGCATTGTTCATGCCTGGCTGACGGGGGAGAGCGTACATACCGAAGGGTGGACCGCTTCCCGCAGCGCAAGGGTACTGGCTAATGGTTATTTCAGCCTTATTGCACTGGCTCAGGCGATTGGGACTTGCGGACTGCAGGAAGAGCTGCAGCTTACGGTCATAACGTCCGGTATGCAAGAGGTGACAGGAGATGAGCGGCTGCTGCCGGAACAAGCAGCGGTGCTTGGGGCATGTCTGGTTATTCCGCAGGAATACGGCAATGTGCGCTGTCGCAGCATCGATATTGCGGATTCGCTCGGGCAGGAGGTTTCTGAACATCGGCAGCAAGCGCTATTGGGCCGATTACAAGCCGAATTAACCGCTTTTCCAGCGGATATTTTCGTCGCGTATCGCGGTTGGAACCGCTGGGTGCAGACATACATTCCAATTCCGGTTCCTGCCGCTGTCGAAGAGAATTTCGGTCTCAGAGAAGAGGGGGTATACCTGATTACCGGAGGCTTGGGCGGTATAGGAATGACCTTGGCGGAGCATCTGGCGAAGAGTGTGAGGGCTAAGCTCATACTTGTCAGCCGATCGGGAATAGGGGAAGAAGCGGACTGGCGTCAATGCGTCGAACATACGGCAGACGAAACTCAGGCGATTCAGCTGAAAAAGCTCGAGGAGCTGGAGTTGTACGGGGCCGAGGTACTGGTCTGCAAAGCGGATGTAAGCAATGAGCAGCAAATGGAGCAGGCCGTAGCCCGGGCGGTCGACCGCTTCGGAACGATTCATGGCGTTATCCACGCGGCCGGCACGGCGGATGGTGCGCTCATCCAGCGGCGGACTTGGGAGATTGAAGAACGTGCATTGACGGCCAAGGTGAACGGTACGCGTGTCCTCGAGCGAGTGCTGGCGGGAAGGAAGCTGGACTTCCTCGTATTGTGTTCTTCTCTGACCAGTGTGCTGGGCGCCTTGGGCCAAGCGGGGTACTGCGCAGCCAATGCGTTTCTCGATGCTTACGCCTACCGTAAACGCTCGCTGGACAATACGCATGTCGTCGCGATTGATTGGGACGGGTGGCAGACTGTCGGAATGGCCGCTGCGGCTGAGCAAGAAGTCGCCATTGCTGCAGCGCAAGCGGGAGTGTCCACACAAGGCCCGGACAAGCAGACCCGGTTGTTCCCTGAGGAAGGAATCGCTGTTTTCCGGTATGCACTGGCTTGCGGTCTGCCTCAGGTAACGGTATCGACGACGGATTTGAGCTTGCGGCTGCATGCCGCCCGCACTTCATCCCTGCAATCCCTAGTGGACGGGGAGATGAGCGGCATATCCCGCACAACGGCACGTTCCGAGGTCAGCACGTCGTTTGCGCCTCCGGAGGACGAACTGGAGCAGACTTTAGCCCAGCTTTGGCAGGACTATCTGGGTATTGATCAAGTCGGCCTGCATGATAACTTCTTCGAGCTGGGGGCTACCTCGCTCGATATTATTCAAATGAACTCCAAGCTCCAACGTTCACTTCAGCAGGAAGTGTCAGTGGTTGACATGTTCAGCCATCCGACCATTTATGCACTCGCTGGGTTGCTGAGAAGATTACAAGCGGGAACCGGTCAGCAGGAAGAGACAGCGGACCGCACAGAACTGATACAGGACGGAAAGCACAGGCTGCAGAAGCGGCTGCAAAAAAGGAATAGAACGTGAAGGAGGTGGCAAGATGAGTGCCGAGAACGAGAAGTACGGAGAAACCGGTTTGGAAATTGCCGTTATTGGAATGGCAGGAAGATTTCCGGGTGCGAAGAACCTCACGGAGTTTTGGGAAAACTTGCGTGCCGGCAAGGAGTCGGTCACTTTTTTTACGGATGAAGAGCTGGAGAAAGCAGGGATTGCCCCGGAAATGCTCAGGCATCCCCAGTATGTCAAAGCAAAGTCTCAGCTAGAGGACGTGGAGTCGTTTGATGCGCCGTTTTTTGAATACACGCCACGAGAAGCCGAGCTAATCGATCCACAGTTCCGTCTGTTCCACGAATGTGCATGGGAAGCGCTTGAGCATGCGGGACACCTTCCCGAAACCGAGGATCAACTCATCGGGGTGTATGCAGGGGCTTCTCCTAACACCTATTGGGTCGCAAGCCAAGCCATGAATGCTGTACATGCCAGTGATCAATTTCAAATTCTGCAATTAAATAATCCTTCGTTTACGACGCGAATTTCATACAAACTGAATCTGAAAGGCCCAAGCGTAAGCGTGCAAACGGCTTGCTCTACCTCTCTTGTATCCATTCATCTGGCTTGCCAGGGATTGCTGGCCGGCGAATGCGATCTTGCCTTGGCCGGAGGGGTTTCGGTCAATTTGCCGCGCACAACCGGCTATCTCTACCAGGAAGGAATGATCCAATCTCCCGACGGACACTGCCGGCCTTTTGACGAAGGCGCAAGCGGCACTTTGTTCGGCGACGGAATCGGAATCGTCGTGCTCAAGCGGCTCGCAGACGCCGCTAGGGATGGAGACGTTATTCATGCGGTTATCAAAGGCTCGGCGGTTAACAATGACGGCAGCCGGAAAGTAGGGTACACGGCGCCAAGCACGAACGGCCAGGTGGAAGTTATTCGCGCAGCCCACCAAATGGCAGAAGTTGATCCGGAAAGTATCGGGTACATCGAGGCCCACGGAACAGGGACTACACTGGGGGACCCGATCGAAGTGGAGGCGCTGCAAGCTGCTTTCGCCACGGATAAAAGGGGCTTTTGCAAAATCGGTTCGCTCAAATCCAATATCGGTCATCTGGACGCCGCGGCAGGAGTCGCGGGTTTCATCAAGGCCGTATTGGCGCTTAAGCATCAGCAAATCCCGCCAAGCCTTCATTTTCATCAACCGAATCCCAAAATCGATTTTGAAAACTCTCCTTTCAAAGTCAATTCGGAGCTTAGCGATTGGAGAAAAACAGAAGGACCTCGGAGAGCAGGAGTCAGCTCCTTCGGTATCGGGGGGACGAATGCCCACGTCATTCTGGAGGAGGCCCCGATTGGCGCGGCAAGTTCGGCGGGACGCGATCTGAAACTGCTCGTACTCTCTGCCCGGACGGAGGAAGGGTTAGAACGGGCGACTCGCAATCTCGGCGAGTTTCTGCGGACTTGTCCCGAAGCTGATTTGGCTGATGCGGCTTATACGCTGCAGACAGGCCGCAAACGGTTCCGTTACCGCCGAACACTGGTCTGCGCTGATGTCCGTGAAGCTTTGGAGCGTCTGGATGCTATCGATGAAGGCAAATTGCAAACGGGCGAGTCGGAGAGGGATCAGACCCGGGTTGTTTTCCTCTTCCCGGGGCAGGGCTCGCAGTATGTGAACATGGGAGCTGATTTATACCGCAAGGAGCCTTTGTTCCGGGCGGAAATGGACCGCTGCTGCGAGATCATTACAGCAGAGGGTGGCACCGATCCAAGGCATGTGCTGTACGGGGCTTCGGACAGTGCGGCAGCTGCTGATAGGATTAACCAGACGGAAGCGGCACAGCCGACTTTGTTCGCGTTCGAATATTCGCTCGCGCAGCTCCTGATGTCATGGGGCGTTAAGCCGAATGCCATGATCGGGCACAGTATCGGAGAGTACACGGCTGCGTGCCTGTCGGGTGTTCTATCACTTAGGGACGCGCTGAAGCTCGTCACACTGCGCGGCAAGCTTATGCAGAGCCTGCCTGCCGGAGAGATGCTGAGCGTCTCCCTTGACGAGGCAAGTTTATTAGAGCTTCTTCCGGAAGGACTGGCGCTTGCAGCCGTTAATGGACCGGAGCTCTGTGTTGTTTCCGGCCCGCATGCGGACATCGCTTCCTTTGAAACCAAACTTACCGGGCTGCAGGTGGTGCATCGAAAGCTTCATACGTCACATGCGTTTCATTCGGCCATGATGGAGCCGATATTGGAGAAATATGAGGCAAAAGTCAAGCAGGTGGTCCTATCCGCCCCGTCAATTCCGTATGTGTCCAATGTAACGGGAACATGGATAACGCCGGAAGATGTCGCCGATCCCGCATATTGGACTAGGCATTTTCGGGAAACGGTGCGGTTCGCAAGCGGGGCGGCCGAGCTGCTTAAGGAGAAGCAGGCCGTATTTATAGAAATCGGACCTGGCAATGTTCTCAGCAGCTTCATCCGTAAACAACAGGGGAAGGAAACGGAGCGTAAGCATGAAGTGTTCCATCTCGTCCGTCATCCGCACGAGCAGGCCGCAGATGATGCTTTCTTACTAGAGAAGATCGGCAAACTGTGGATTGCAGGCACGCAGATCGATTGGAAGGGGTACTACAGCTCGGAACGCCGACGGCGGGTTACTCTGCCGACTTATCCGTTCGAACGCCAGCGGTACTCCGTAGAGGGCGCACAATGGTCATTGCGAAACATGCAGGAGAAAACAGCTCAGCGGAGAATGGGAGCTACGGAAACGGAGACCGGGAACGAAGCTGTTAAACAATCCCAAGTAGCCGCGCGTATGCGGTCTGCATCCTCTATAGAACAGACGGTTGCAGAACTTGTCCAGAATCACTTCGGATTCGCGCATCTTGGGATCAATGACAACTTTTTTGAAATCGGAGCAAGCTCGCTCGATATTTCCCAGCTGGCTGATAAGCTTGCGGAAGTGCTGGGGATGGAAGTGCCCGTGGTTACCTTGTATTCTTATCCCTCCGTTCGTACCTTAGCGGCATTCTTACGTGGAAACGGACAGGGAAGCTCAGCGTCCGATGAGGCAGCGGTTGAAGAAGAAGCAGAGCGCCAGAATGCCATTAACGAGGGAATGGCGCGTTCCGAGCGGATGAGGACCATATCGGTCCAAGATAGAGATCTGACGGGAAGGCAGGAACAAACGGAACGTGAAGCCGTGGGGGAGAATGGGCTTGAGATAGCGGTCATAGGTATGGCCGCCAGATTTCCGGGTGCGGACAGCATCGGCCAGTTCTGGAGCAATTTGCGCGACGGCGTCGAGTCGATAACGTTCTTCACGGACGAAGAGCTGGTACAGGCAGGCGTCGACCCGCAGCTTGTATCTCATCCTTCCTATGTAAAAGCCAAAGGCGCTTTGAACGGGATCGATCAGTTCGATGCCGCGTTTTTCGGCTATTCACCTCGGGAAGCGCAGCTAATGGACCCGCAGTTACGGCTTTTTCACGAATGCGCTTGGGAAGCGATCGAATCCGCCGCCTACAATCCCGACACTTATCCGGGACTTATCGGCGTCTATGCTGGCGCGACCCCGAATCTGGAGTGGGTTTCCCGCTTTGCGCCTGCTTTGGGCGGAACGGAACGATTCAGCGCCATGCTCCTTAACGATAGGGAGTTTTTCAGCACCCAGCTGTCGTATAAACTCAATCTCCGGGGCCCCAGCATCTCGATGCAGACCGCTTGCTCCACATCCCTGGTTAATATCGTTCTGGCCTCGCAAGGTTTATTGGCGGGCGCGTGCGATATCGCTCTGGCCGGCGGCTCCACTGTCAGCGTACCCGACAAATCCGGTTATTTGTACGAAGACGGTATGATTCAGTCGCCGGACGGGCATTGCCGAGCCTTCGACGAGCAGGCGGCAGGAACTGTTTTCGGAGACGGTGTCGGTGTCGTTGTCCTGAAACGTCTGAGTGATGCCATTGCGGATGGAGATGTTATCCACGCCGTTATCAAAGGTTTTGGCTTGAACAATGACGGTACCCGCAAGGTAGGCTTTACCGCTCCGAGCACAAAGGGACAAGCCGAGGTCATCCGTGCCGCTCATCGGATGTCGGGTGTGGATCCGGAAAGCATCACTTATGTAGAGGCGCACGGAACAGGCACAAACATGGGGGATCCGATTGAGATCGAGGCTTTGAAGGAAGCCTTCGGCACGGATAAAAAGGGATTTTGCCGTATCGGGTCGGTCAAGACGAACGTCGGCCATCTCAACAGCGCAGCCGGAGCGGCCGGGTTCATTAAAACGGTACTGGCGCTCAAAGCGAAGCAAATTCCGCCGAGCCTGCATTATGAACGGGGAAATCCCAACATTGACTTCGCTAACAGTCCCTTTGTCGTCAATACGGAACTGGTGCCTTGGGAAGGCAGCCAGCATCCCCTGCGCTCCGGAGTCAGCTCATTTGGCATCGGTGGCACGAATGCGCACGTCATTCTGGAAGAAGCTCCCCCTAGGGAACCATCCGACGAAGGTCGTGCAGAGAAGCTGCTGATCTTGTCAGCAAGAACGCCAACAGCATTGACGGAGGCGAAAGCACGTCTGGCCGCATTTTTGACAGAGCATCCGCAAGTGAATCTGGCAGATACGGCGTATACGCTGCAAGCAGGCAGGAAGGCTTTTGAGTGGAGAGCCGCATTTGTGTGCAAGGATGCGGAAGAAGCGACCGCCATCTTGACATCGATAGGGTCCGATAAAATTGCCGAAGGCCAAACGGGGACGCAAACACGCTCTGTAGTATTCATGTTTCCGGGCCAGGGGTCACAATATGTCGGCATGGGACGGGAGCTCTATCTCAACGAACCTGAATTCAGAGAAGAACTTGATCGCTGCTTCGAGCTCGTTCAACCGTATGTAGAGCTTGACTTAAAGGCTGTCCTTTATGCCGCTGGCGAATCGGACCAAGATCATCGAGAGGAAATCTTGATGCGGACGGATATCGCCCAGCCCGTGCTTTTTATGATCGAATATGCGTTTGCCAGACTGCTTATACGCTGGGGCATCCGGCCCGAAGCGATGCTGGGTCACAGTATCGGTGAATATGTGGCAGCATGCCTGGCTGGTGTATTCACGCTGGAAGATGCGCTGCAGCTCGTAGCGCTTCGCGGCCGGCTCATGCAGGGGCTGCCGGCGGGATCTATGCTCAGCGTGGCGATGTCAGAAGCGGAACTGCGCCCATTGCTGCCTGATCATATTGCGCTGGCGGCAGTCAACAGCTCCTCCTTGTGCGTCGTATCCGGCACATCGGCTGAGATTGATGCATTCTCACGGCTGCTGGAAGACAAAGGCTGTGCCTGCCGTCTTCTCCACACATCTCATGCCTTCCATTCTCATATGATGGATCCGATACTTGCGGCATTCGCGGATAAAGTACGCTCGATCCGGCTGCATGAGCCTGAGCTGCCCTTTATTTCCAACGTGTCCGGCACTTGGATCACACCTGAAGAGGCTACGGATGCGGAGTACTGGGTTAGGCATTTGCGGTCAACCGTGCGGTTTGCGGACGGGCTTTACGAACTGTTGAATAATCCGCGCTCTGTATTCATAGAAGCCGGACCGGGCAATTCGCTCAGCACATTCGTGCGCAAGCATGAAGCTGGTTCGCGTGACCGGATCGTTGTCAATATGCTGAGACATCCCCAGGAAGCTGTTTCTGATACCGCGCACTTGTTGAACAAAATCGGACGCCTCTGGCTGGCGGGTATCGACATCGATTGGACGGGCTATTACGTCCATGAGCGGCGCAGGCGCATCGAGCTGCCAACCTATCCGATGGAGCGTCAGCGCTATTGGCTCGATGATGAGCAGCAGCCATTACCGGGAGCACGGCCATCCTCAGCCCCAAGAGGCGGTAAAAACGCTGACATGGCGGACTGGTTCTATTATCCTTCCTGGGAACGCGCCCTGCTGGAGGAGCATCCGGAAGAAAGCCGTCAGAACGGTCATAACTGGCTTGTATTCAAGGATGATTGCGGGATCGCGGACGAACTTGCCGCAAGTGTTCAAAATATGGGTGAGCGGACTGTAATGGTTAAGGCGGGCAGCGCCTTCATCGCGCATGAGAACGGAACGTTCACGCTTGTCCCGGGCTCTGCAGAGCAATACGTCCGGCTGCTGGAGGAACTGCAAAAGCGGGATTTCGTTCCCGACAAAGTCGCTCATCTGTGGAATGTTTCCTCCTCCGGGAAGGAAGAAGAGGAAATGGAACCTTTCGATGTGGAAGCGGTTGAACGCCGCCAGCAACAAGAAGGTTACTACAGCTTGATCTATTTGGCTCAGGCGCTGCGCAAGCATAAGGTAGAGGATATCCGTATAGCAGTCGTGTCCTCAGGAATGCAGGAAGTAACGGGGATGGAGCCGCTGTCTCCGGGTAAAATGACGCTGCTCGGACCCTGTATGGTCATTCAGCAGGAATACAGCGGAATTACATGTGTGAGCATTGATATTGATGTACAGGAAGAGACCAAGCAAAAGCGGCGAATCGCTGATAATCTTATCGGGGAATTATCGTCTCCGCCCTCGGACCGGCTTATCGCTTATCGGGGAAATTACCGATGGGTTCAGAATTTCAAGCCGGTAGGACTGCGCCAGGCGGAGAAATCGGCAGCTCCATTTCGGCAGCAGGGTGTATATCTCATTACGGGAGGGCTGGGAGGAATCGGGATGCTGACGGCAGAGTTCCTGGCGCGCAATTATGGTGCACGGCTCATTCTTACCGGACGTTCAAGCTTTCCCGACAAGAAGGAATATACGCGTTGTCTGGCTGAACATGGAGAGGAGCATCCGCTTTCTCAAAAAATCAGACGTGTGTTGCAATTGGAAGAACTCGGCGCTGAGGTTACCTATATGCAGGCCGACTTGTCTAATGAAGAACAGATGCGCCATGTCTTCAAGTTTATTGATCGTGAGTACGGCCGCCTTCATGGCGTCGTGCAGGCGGCGGGACTTCCTGGCGGCGAATCTTTCCGCGCGATCGAGAATATTAGCGGAGACCAGTCCGACGAGCAGTTCCGGGCCAAAGTCCAGGGTTTGCAGACGCTGGGCAGGCTAATTGCCGACAGGGAGGCCGAGATATGCATCCTGTTCTCCTCCATCGCCAGCATTCTCGGGGGACTCGGCTTCAGCGCTTATTCGGCCGCGAATTTGTACATGGATGCTTTTGCCCGCAAACAGAACCGGGCTGGCGGGACGAAGTGGCTGTGCGTCAATTGGGATGCGTGGGAATTCTGGGAAGAACACCGCTCGACGATCGGAGAGTCGCTTGTCGAACTGGCGATAACGCCAGCCGAAGCGCCTGATCTGTTCCGGTACGTCTACAGTCCGTGCGGCAGCAACCAAATTATTGTATCGACCGGTGATCTTCAGACGCGGATCGATCAATGGATTCGGCGCGCAGGCAAGAAAGAAGACAGTCACGCGGCAGGCGGCGTCTCATTCAGCAGGCCGGATCTAACCACACCTTATGCGGCGCCCCGCAATCGGGTTGAGAAGACGATAGCCGAGGTGTGGAAACAATTTTTCCGTATTGACGAGGTAGGTATCCACGATAATTTCTTCGATCTGGGAGCCAGCTCGCTGGATATGATCCAGGTGACCGCCAAATTGAATGAAGCGTTAGACGAGAGTATCGCCGTTGTTGATATGTTCACCTATCCCAGCATTCATGCCCTAGCTCAGCGCCTTACCCACAGCGAAGAAAACGAGGCGGAAGAGGCGGAGATGGAACATCAAATGATCGACTCCGCCGCGAAGGGAAGAAAGCGGCAGCAGCAGCAAAAAGAAAAGAGACGCAAAGGAGAGGTCTTGCTATGAGCATATCGAACGGTAGGGAGTATAACGGTTCGGAAATTGCCGTAATCGGCATGTCCGGCAGGTTTCCGGGAGCCAAAAACTTGCGGGAATATTGGGATAACCTCTGCAGCGGCAAGGAGAGCATCTCTTTTTTCAGTGATGAAGAGCTGTTGGAAGAAGGCATCGATGTGAAGACGGTGACTCACCCTAATTATGTGAAGGCCAAGGGAGTACTCGATGATCTCGAGTACTTCGATCCCGAATTCTTCGATTATACGCCTCGCGAGGCCGAGCTTATGGATCCGCAGTTCCGTCTTATGCACGAATGTTCCTGGGAAGCGCTCGAACAAGCGGGATATGATCCTAAGACATATAGAGGCTCGATCGGGTTATATGTAGGCGCGGCTTTTAATTCCAACTGGTTCATGCGCGCGTTCAAGGGGCTGGGAACAGCGGAAGAATCCGCCACCCTGGAGACGGCTATGCTGAATTTACGCGATTATATGGCCACACTTGTTTCTTATAAACTCAATATGAAGGGACCAAGCTTTACGGTGCAGACAGCTTGTTCGACATCGCTTGTTGCCATTCATCTTGCTTGTCAAAGTCTGCTCAGCGGGGAATGCAGCATGGCGCTGGCCGGCGGCGTATCGATACAACTGCCCAAGAGAGCCGGTTATTTCTATCAGGAAGGGATGATTAATTCCCCTGACGGCCACTGCCGGGCCTTCGACGAGAAAGGGGCGGGTACCGTCTTTGGTGAAGGCGCCGGGATTGTCGCCTTGAAACCGCTGGAGGATGCACTTGCAGACGGCGACCATATATACGCTGTAATTAAAGGCTCGGCGATCAATAACGACGGCAGCCGAAAAGTAGGCTATACCGCTCCTAGTACATCAGGTCAGGCGTCCGTAATCCGTGCCGCTCGCCATGTAGCTGAAGTGGAGCCGGAAAGCATCAGCTATATTGAAGCGCACGGTACAGGTACGACACTTGGCGATCCAATCGAAATCGAAGCATTGAAGACCGCTTTTCAAACGGACAAGAAGAGATACTGCGGCATCGGCTCGGTTAAATCGAACATCGGGCATCTGAACAACGCCGCAGGGGTAGCCGGATTCATTAAGACCGTGCTCGCCCTGGCCCATAAACAACTGCCGCCTACCCTTCACTATGAACGTCCGAATCCCAAAATCGATTTTGAGAACAGTCCGTTCTTTGTTAACGACCGGTTAAAAGACTGGACCAACGATGCCTTCCCTCTCCGGGCTGGTGTCAGCTCTTTTGGCATCGGCGGCACGAATGCGCATGTTGTCCTGGAGGAAGCGCCGCCTGCTTCCGCTTCCTCACGGGGCAGGTCGGCGCAGCTTATCTCTCTGTCGGCCAAGACGGAAGTTTCGCTCGACAGACTGACGGAGCGGATAGCACTGCATTTGCAGGAGCATCCTGACGTGAGCCTCGCAGATATGGCCTATACGCTCCATGAGGGAAGGGCAGCTTTCTCGTACCGCAGGACACTGGTCTGCGGAAGCGCGGATGAAGCGGTCATGCTGCTGGCTCAACCAGGTTCGCCCGAAGTTCAGAACGGATTTGCCTCTGTCGATGAGCCGCCGGTCGTATTCATGTTTTCCGGCCAAGGCTCGCAGTACACCGGAATGGGCCGGGAGTTGTATGAACAGGAGCCGGTGTTTCGCGAGGAGGCGGACCGCTGCTTCGAGCTGATGCCGGATGAGATCCGCCATGAGGCGAAGCGGGTACTATATCCCTCCGCCAATGAGCCGGATACGTCACTTATTAACCGGACTGACATTGCCCAGCCGGTTCTGTTTACAGTCGAATATGCGCTTGCCAGACTGCTGATGAAATGGGGAGTACAGCCGCAAGCCATGATCGGGCACAGCATCGGTGAATACGTCGCTGCATGTCTGTCAGGCGTCTTCTCGTTGGAGGATGCCGTGCGGCTCGTTACCCTTCGCGGTCAATTGATGCAGAGTCTGCCAAGCGGTGTCATGCTGAGCGTACCGCTGACCGAGCAGGAGATACTTCCACTGTTGTCCGGCGGCGTATCGCTGGCTGCGGTGAATGCTCCTTCCATGTGCGTTGTTTCAGGCACTTCGGAAGCGGTCGAGTCATTGGCTGGTTCCTTGGAAGAGAAGGGAGTCGAATGCCGTCGTCTCCACACGTCACACGCCTTCCATTCTGCCATGATGGAACCCATTCTGGAAGCCTATGAGCGCGAGGTAGGCAAGCTTGTGCTGAAAGCACCGCAGTTGCCCTTTATTTCCAATGTCACCGGAACCTGGATTCAGGATGAGCAGGCAATTAGTCCCGCTTACTGGGCACAGCACCTGCGCGGCACGGTAAGGTTCTCAGACGGGCTCAGTACCCTGATGAACGAAATGGACGCTGCGTTTGTAGAGGTTGGCGGAGGCAATGCCCTGACCGTATTTGCGAAGAGTCATCATGAATTCTCCAAAAACTCAGCCGGGGCCCCTAAAGAGCGTGTTATGGTGAACCTCCTGCGTCATCCGAAGCAGAATACCTCTGATGTCGCTTACCTGCTCCTTCAAGTGGGGCGTCTATGGAATGCGGGGATAAAAATAAATTGGACCCGTTTCTACGGGGAAGGGAAAAGAAATCGTATTCCTTTGCCAACTTATCCGTTTGACCGTCGCCGTTTCTGGCTTGATGAGGAAGGAATCCAGATCGTCCACTCCGATTTGCCAGCGAAGAGGCCAGGACAACAAGCTAATACGGAGCGGGATGACCGGATAGAGACCCAGAAAGAGAAAGGGTTATCTGAACCAAGCAACCCGCTGGAAGAGACGCTGGCCGGCATATGGCGCAATCTGTTCGGCTTAGAGCACATCGGAATTCATGAGGATTTCTTCGAAATAGGCGGGCATTCTTTGAAAGCGACCAGTCTGATCACAAAGATTCACAAGGAACTTGATGTGGAGCTGGCTTTGTCGGATATATTCAACATGCCGACAATAAGTGCGCTTGCCCGTTATATCGGACAGAAAGCTAAAAATAAATATTTTGCAATCGAACCGGCAGAGAGCAAACCTTACTACCGCTTGTCCTCTGCACAGAAACGCACGTTCCTCATTCATCAGCAAATCGGTTCGGTAACGACTTACAACATGCCGATGGCTTTGTGGGTACACGGAAAAGCGGAAGCGGATCGTTTTGAGCAGGCTTTCATTCAATTGATTCACCGTCATGAGAACATGCGCACCTCGTTTCATATGGTAGACGGAGAACCGGTTCAGCAAATTCATGAGAGTTTCACGTTTACCGTGGAACGCATGGAAGCGGACGAGGAAGATTTAAAGAAAATCATGCGGAAGTTTATCAGGCCTTTTGATCTGGGCAAAGCCCCTCTTATTCGCGCCGCTTTCGTTCGAATAGAGCCGGAGAAACATGTGCTGTTTATGGATATGCACAATATTGTTTCGGACGGCGCTTCAATGAATGTGTTTATTAAGGAATTCAGCGATCTGTATGCCGGAAAAGATCTCCCGCCTCTGCGCATTCAATATAAGGATTTCGCGGAATGGCAGCACCGCCTGCTGGGCGGGGATGTTATTCGGAAGCAAGAGGATTATTGGATGAACCAGTTCCGGCAGACAATCCCTGTGCTGAACATGCCGTATGACTTCGAGAGACCTGAATTTCAATCGTTTGTCGGCAGAGCGCACAAGATCAGCCTGTCCAAGGAAACCGCAGACCGGCTGAATGCTTTGGCCAAATCCCAGAATGTTACGATTAATGTGCTCTTGTTTCATCTATACACGATTGTGCTGCATGAATATACCGGTCAGGACGACATTACGGTCGGCTCGTTGGTGGCAGGCAGAAGGCATGCCGATGTGGAGCCTTTAATAGGCATGTTCACGAACTTCCTGCCGATCCGGGTCCGCTTCCAAGCCCGGCTCAGTCTTCTCGATCAACTGCTTATTCTGAATGACACGATGATGAATGCCTATGAGAATCAAGACTTCCCGTTCGACCGGATGGTCGAGAAGCTCTCGGCGAAACTACCGCGCGGACGTAATCCGCTGTTTGATACGATGATGATTTTTCACAATGAATTTGATGGTGACACCGTGCTTACCGCCGAAGGACTCACTTTCGAGAATTTTGAAATTACGAAGGGAATTTCCAAGCTCGATTTCAAACTCGATATCGGCTATGCGGATCATGGCGGCTTGCTCTGTGTCATGCAGTACAATACCGCTTTGTTCGCGGAAGCAACCATGGCGGGACTCATGGGGCATTTTACGGATCTGATTGAACTGGCTCTGGACAACCCGGCTATTGAATTGAGCGAAATCCGGCTGTTCACCGAAGAGCAGGAGGCTGAAGCGGCGGCAAAAAGAAGCAGTTCACTGCCGGAGCGTGTCTTTACCGTAACGGCCGTCTCTACCTTTACTGCGGACCCGATCCGTTCTTATGTCAGCTGGTGGGGAGAGCAGTTCGGAACACGTGTCGATATCCGTTTTGCACCATATCAACAAGTGTTTCAGGAGCTATTGAACCCGGACAGCTCCTTCTCGTCCGAAGAGGCTGCGGGACTGCTGCTCGTCCGCTTTGAAGATTGGTTGCGGGATGACCGCTCTCCGGAGGCCCAGCAGATTAAAAAGCTAGAACGAGCACTGGCCGATATGCTGCAGACATTATCTGCTGGCCGGAGAACGGGCCCGATATTCGCCGGAGTGTTTCCCGTATCCGCTTCATTAGGGGCTTCTCCGGTCATGGAGAGCTACCTGGAAGAGCTCGGGAATCGTTGGAAGCGCGAATTGGAAAGGCTGGATTATGTTCAGGTTATCGATTTCAGAGAGCTTAGCTCCATGTTCGGTATTGAACACATCCACGATTCCACTGCCGATGAAGCTGCACATATGCCGTTCACACCGGAATCTTATGCGGCAATCGGTACTCTTATTGCACGTCGGCTGCTCGCTTGGCAAGGACATCCCTTCAAAGTTATTGCGGTGGATTGCGATAACACGCTCTGGCATGGGGTATGCGGGGAGGATGGAGCGGCAGGGGTAACAGCCTCCGGTCCCTACCGCGAGTTCCAGCGGTATCTGCTGAGCAAGCAGCAAGAGGGCATGCTGCTGGTGCTGGTCAGCAAGAATAATGAAGCAGATGTATGGAATGTACTGGACAATAACCCAGACATGCTGCTTAAAAAAGAGCATTTTGCGGGAACGAGGATCAATTGGAACTTAAAATCCGAAAACTTGCTTTCATTGGCGGAAGAACTCGGATTAGGACTGGACAGTTTTATCTTCATCGATGACAGTTTGCTGGAATGTTCCGAAGTACAGTCACAGTGTCCGGAAGTCCTTACGCTTCAGCTTCCTGAAGAGCGGCTAATCCCGGCATTCCTGGAGCATATCTGGGCAACAGATCGCCTGCGCGTGACAGAAGAGGATAAACGGAGAACCGAAATGTATGTCTCAGAGCGCAAGCGCAGAGAAATTCGTTCTTCGGCTCCCTCTCTGCAGACTTTTCTCGACGAATTGGAGCTTAGACTGGGCATTTACGAAGCAACTGCTGAACAACTGCCCCGCATAGCCCAGCTGACACAGCGCACCAATCAATTCACGCTAAACGCAGATATAATGTCAGAGAGTGAACTGGAAGCTACGCGGGCTGAACCGGATACGAAATGCTGGGCGATTGAAGCCTCAGACCGGTTCGGGCATTACGGACTGACAGGGGCGGTCATAACGCGCTTCGAAAACGATATTGTTCATCTGGATGTATTCCTACTCAGCTGCCGCATTCTTGGGAGAGGGATCGAGTCGGCCGTAATCAGTTCTTTAAAGGCTTATTGCCATGAACGGAAGGCCGAATATATGGAGGCTGTGTGCACAATTACCGGGAAAAATGAGCCGCTGCTCGCATTTTTGAGATCGGGACCGTGGAGCATCACGGAGGAGTCCGGCCGCAAGGTGTGTTTCCGGATTGCAGTAAAGGATATCCCTGATTCCATCAAGCATATTGAAGTCCTTAACGAGCCACTGCCCGGCGTGGGACTGACCCAGCCTCAGCTCACCGGCAGCGAAGCGGGCACCGCCACAGGGCCGGCGCAAAGTTTAGAGAGAACGGGCTGGGAAGAAGTTCTCATTGGCCGTGAAAATCAGCAGCATCGCCGTCATTTGCTTCCGCTGCAGTATTCTGACGCTTCAAGGATGCTCCAGATTCCGGTAAAGGAAGTAGAAGATAGCGCAGCTCTGAGAGCTCCGTACCGGGCTCCGTCCAATCAGACAGAGGAAGCCTTGGTACAAATTTGGGAACGGGTGCTCGGGATCGGCGGCATCGGAATTGATGACGATTTTTTCCGGCTTGGCGGAACGTCCCTTCATGCTGTTCGGGTTGAGATCGAAATGGAGAAACAAGGTTTATCGGCAGAAGGACAGCAATTATTCAAATATCGCACGATTCATCAATTAAGTCCGTTCATTCGAATCTCTGTCATGGAATAATACGAGGCAACTTTACCTGCAAGGCATCATGAGACAAGGCTATCGCCTGTCAACGGATGCCTTGCTTTTTTATGGTAAATATAGGATAATGATTGAACTTCATGGGAATACAATAATATACAATTGTGCATTGTGTTGGATAATATATTTATTAAAGGGGATGGTGGTAAATATATGAACGAGGAACTGATAGATTACGTTTATTCTCAAGTGTCAATGAAAGAAGGAAAAAAAGTAATTGAGAATATTCTTCTGGATATTTACTTCAAACCGGGCATTTCCACCAAAGAGATTGCCAGAAAAACGCTGCTGCCCCTGCCGCTGGTGTCCGCAATTAAGAAAGAGCTAATCAAGGTTGGCCTCATTGAACAAAAGCGGGGGGTGAACTGCACGGCAAGAGGAAGCCGTTTTGTCGAGCAAGTGATGGGGTTCGGCGATTTGGATCATGACCTGTATCAGCGTTTGAAGTACGAGCAGTGGCAGCCTGACGAACTGAAGGACATGATGACCAAGCTGGAGAGCGTCTTTGAGGGACGTCCTCAGGTCGATGTTACGATTGATCAGTCAAGCTGCACTCTGGCTACGAGCATGAACCGGGCTGTTCTGGCGCTTCGTCACGAGGCTCTAATCGGCAGGGACATCGTTTGTCTGGGGGACGATGATCTCGTCAGCGTGTCGCTGGCGTTTCTGCTGAAGCAGCTTTATCGTAACGATGCCTCCAAGTCGAACACCCGTATTTACGTATTCGAAATTGACAAACGTATTACCAGCTATGTGAACTATCTGGCGGAAACCGAAGATTTGCCGATCGTCTGCTACGAAATGGATTTTCGCGAACAGCTTCCGTCTGAATTTCTGAACCGCTTTGATTGCGTATTCACCGATCCGCCTTATACACAGCAGGGGATGTCGTTATTCGTCTCCCGCGGAATTCAATTGCTGAAGCGGGATGTAGGACTGCCTATCTTCCTGTCGTTCGCCCACAAATCGCCTGACTTCACCTTGGCGATGCAGCGCGAATTTGCCAATATGGGCTTGTTAGTGACGAGTGTCTTGCCTCGCTTCAATGAATATATCGGTGCGGAAATTATTGGTAACACAAGCCAGATGATTGTGTTACAATCTACTGAAGAGACCCACGAAAGTATCGAACGTGAATACAGGCAAGCGCTGTATACCGGGGAAGTCAAACGTACGGTTCGCTTATACGAGTGCAAACGCTGTAATCGCGTGACCGAAGTAGGTTTCCAAATGGAGTGGCAAACGATTGAGCACCTGAAGAAAGAGGGCTGCCCGGGCTGCCGCTATGAGACTTTCGAGCTCATTCAAAAAAAGAACGCATAAGAATACAGATTGGAGTTACAGCACGATGCCGATTAGAGAAATCGAGCCCCAGGATATCCCTGTTATTACAATATTCGAGACAGAAATCTCCATGATTTCATTCGGAGAAGATGCGATTACCGATCCTCTATTTCATACGAAAAAGCTAGAAAAGGCTCTTCGATATGAAAGGGAAGGAATGCTTGTTCTCGATGTGGATGGGGAAGTCTCAGGCTGGATGTGGATAACCCCGCGTAAAAACTCGGTTACCAAAGAGACGTATGCGAATTTCAAAAGTTTCTATATTGCTGAATCCTGCCGGGGAACCGCCTATGTCGATGAGCTCTTCGAGGCGGGAATGAACTACTGCAGAAGCGAGGAAGTTACGCAGATCGTAGGTAAGGTGCATGTGAGCAACTTGCCAATGCGGCTTCTCTATAAGAAATACGGCTTCAAGCCGACACATTTGACGATGGAGCTCTTTCCTAATGGACCCCAAGATTAAATGTCTAGTATGGGACTTAGACGATACGTTGTGGCAGGGAACGCTTAAAGAAGACAAAGCAGGCATTAAACTGCTGCCGGGGATAATAAACGTCCTCGATACGTTGGACCGACGCGGAATTGTTCAGAGCATAGCCAGCCGCAACAACTGGGACCAGGTGAAAAGCAAGCTGGAGGAGCTGGGCGTCGGTCAATATTTTCTGTATCCACAGTGTCATTTTGACTCAAAAGCGCTCAGTATGGAACGGATAGCGAAGGAACTGAACATTGGATTGGATACGCTGGCTTTGATCGACAATGATCCGTTCGAACGCTTTGAAATAAACTACTATGCTCCTCAGATACGTACATATGACGCCCGTCAATATCGGGATTTGCCTGAGTACCCCGAATTTCAGATCGGCCATGCGACCGAGGAATCGGAGAACCGGCGTCAATATATGCAGGCGCGATCTAGGAGAGAAGAAGCCCAAAAAGAGCACAAGGGAAGCCGTGAGCAATTTTTAAAGGAATGCGGTATGAAGCTGCAGATCCGATTAGCGCAGGAGAGGGATTACCCCCGGGTTGTTGAATTGTCCCATCGTACGAATCAGATGAACAATTTGCTGGAGAGAATTGACATGACGTTCGTCGATTCCTATTGCAAGCAGGACGGCCGCTATTTGTATGTGGCCAAGCTTGAGGATCGGTTCGGCGCGCACGGGCTTATCGGGACCTGTTTTGTGAATATCGTCGACGCAGAAATCAATCTGGATCTCTTTTGCATCTCCTGTCGGATCGAAGGCCGTGGCATCGCTTCGGCATTTTTGTATACGGTTCTTGAACGGCTGGGACAACAGGTGCCGATGGCGAAAGCTGTACGGTGCCGATTGGTGCGCAAACAACGAAATTTACCGGCCAGACTGTTATTGGAAATGCTGGGCTTCAAGAAATCCGCTGCGGATGACTTGGCATCCACTTACATACTGCAACTGCCGCTTCCGCACAAAGTATTTAATTGGCTCGAGATTGGAGAATGAACGATGAACCGCGATGCGATCGAACAAGAGATTACGGACATAATTAAGAAAATGCTTCAGTTGTCATTTGTTGATAATGATACCGTCTTAATCGGCACGGCCGGAGTATTGGATTCTATGACATTTATTAGACTGCTTGCGGAGTTAGAGAAGCGGTTTGACTTTACGGTGGACGAGGATGATTTGACTCTGGATTCCATCAGCAGTGTTAAGAACCTGACGGAATGGGTGATTAAAAGCAAACGGGAGAACTCCTGAATTACAGCAGGCATCAGAAGATAGGATCCTCACAATACCATGATGAAGCGGGAATTATTCCTGCTTCGTCATGGTGTTTTTCATTTTATTGAATAAAACAGGTGGATAATCATGCAAGGATCAATTGATATCACTGCCAATATTCAGTAGATTTTATTTATTATAACAAGTTTTGCCTTCTTACCATAATATTTACATGCTATAATTCTATTATATCTCATACAACTTATGGAAGAATTCCGAAAACTTGTATGCGGTATAAGAGGAAGGAACCCAGGTGTTTGTTCTCATCTTATTCATGGCAGGCATAACAGAACCGATTCACGTTGTACAAAGAAAAACTTTGAACTACGGGAGGAATGTAAGAATGTCCAAAGAAGATGTGAAGGCGAATGTGACCGATCCGCAGGCGCCAAATCCTGTAACTATTATCGGGTATACGAATGAATTCAGCGTCCAGCCCGGTCAAGATCTGCACTTTATGATTGATACCGGAAGCTCGGTATATACGGCTAATATTGTGCGTTTAATCGGAGGAATGCCTGATCCGGACAACTCGACTTTTTTGCCGACAGAACCGGTGTCGGCAGATTGTGCAGGTGAATATCCCGGGCGGCGGCAGATAACGGCTCCAGGTTCCTATGCCGAGCTGCCCCTGCCGAGAAATTGGATGCAGAGCGGCGAATTCTCGGCACAGCTGTGGATTTTCCCGACGGTTCCCGTATATGACTATATTCAGACCGTCTGGTCCGCACGCTCTGCAGATGGCACATCCGGTGCTGCCCTGGCATTGGAAACTGACGGACGTCTGGCGTTATCCCTAACCGGGGGCTGCGGGCAATCCGTTACAGTCCGCACCGATATCCCGCTTAAGGAGAATATATGGTATTCCGTAGTCCTTCAGTATGCGGCAAGCACACAGACAGTCAAGCTTTTTGTCAACAGCCGGGACGGGTGGAAGGCGGATGACGGCCTACAAGTTCATACCGCTGCTGCAAATCTGGATTACAGCAATGTCGCCTTAGCGCGCGTCCTGATCGCTGCGGATTCCGACCCTGCCGCTCCGGGACGCACCATTCATCATTACAATGGTAAAATCGGCAATCCCCGGTTCTGGGGAGAGCTTCTACCCGAGGAGTTGTTACCGGACGTACTGCTTGGCACAGACGGAATTGGCGTTGTTCCCCTAGCGGATTACGATTTCAGCGTCGATATTGCTTCAACACGCCTTGAGGACCTGTCGGCAGGCGGCTATCACGGCACCCTGCATCAGGGGGGCACAAGAGCGGTAACCAGTCACAACTGGACTGGGGAACACCTGGACTACCGGCACGCGCCTAAACAATATGCGGCTGTTCACTTTCATGATAATGATCTTGTCGATGCCGAGTGGGAGATTGATATTTCCTGGAAGATCCCGGGCGATCTGCCGAGCGGAATATACGCGCTCAAACTTGAAGCTGAAGGCAGCGTAGACTTTATTCCTTTCTTTGTTCGCCCTCTTCAAGGAACCGTAAGTGCACCCGTTCTGTTTCTTGCGCCGACTAATACTTATTTGGCTTACGGGAACGAACGGCTGTTTAAATTTGCCAAAGACTATCTGGGTGAGGACTACGTTCTTCCTTCCCAGGACGTTTATTTGGATGAACATCCCGAGGTGGGCAGCTCCATCTACGACCTGCATAACGATGGCAGCGGCGTGCAATTCTCATCCCGTCTGCGACCGCTTCTGAATATCCGGCCTCACTACCGTAATTGGCGGGCTGTACGCCACTTTTCCGCCGATTTGTACATTACAGGGTGGCTGGAAAAACGGGGTCAGAGCTATGACGTTGCTACGGACGAGGATTTGCATCATGAGGGAGTTCATCTATTGAGCCCTTACAAGGTGCTGATCACCGGGAGCCATCCCGAATACTGGACGAGACCGATGATGAAGGCGCTGGAGCAATATTTAGCGAACGGCGGGCGGGTCATGTATTTAGGCGGGAACGGGTTTTATTGGGTGACGAGTCTTGATCCGGACCGGCCATCCCTATTGGAAGTAAGGCGCGGTAACGCCGGTTCACGTGCTTCGGATTCTCCTCCTGGTGAACTGTTCCACAGCACGACGGGGGAGTCCGGCGGTCTATGGCGTCACCATGGTTATATGCCCCAGCGTCTAGTCGGTGTAGGAACTAGCGCTTTGGGTGGCGGGTCTGCTACCGGCTACCGGCGGTTAGACGACAGCTTCAAACCGGAAGCCGGGTTTATTTTTGACGGTATCGGCGAAAACGAGATCATTGGTGATTTCGGACATGCTGCCGGAGGAGCCGCTGGCGATGAGATCGACCGTTACGATCTGAGTTTCGGAACACCTCCGCACACGCTGCGTCTGGCAACATCGACCGGTCATGACGATAACTACCAATTCGTGCATGAAGATCAACTTCATACTGCACCAGGTCAGGGGGGAACCGAAAATCCGCTCGTGCGGGCGGACATGACTTATTTTGATATTCATGGCGGCGGCGCTGTGTTCTCTGTCGGTTCGGTTAACTGGGCCGGCAGCCTAGGTTGGAACGATTATAACAACAATGTAGTCCGTATCAGTGACAACGTGCTGAGCAAGCTGCTGCTGTAGCAAACAGGACATGTATCAATTCATCTGAGACAACAGTGGGCGAATCGGGGCACAGCATGTGCCCCGTTCATATTTGGTTCCAGCTTCAGAATACCCATTAAGGAAGGTGAGGAACTGTGAAAATTAAGCTTTCAGCTGCTGCCATATTGACTCTTATGCTGGTATGCTGCATGTTGGGTTTGCAGGCTGACCAATCGGCGGAGGCAGCCGCCTCCAATTCTCGTACAAAGGCCAAAAACGTAATCTTTATGATTCCGGATGGATTTTCACCTGCCTATGCAGCCAACTACCGTTTGTACAAGGGTGAGCCCTCTGTGATGGACTCCATGATTGTAGGCATGGTAAGGACATATTCAGCTGATTCCGCGCTCACCGATTCAGCCGCAGCGGCGACTGCAATGGCCACGGGATACAAGACGAATAACGGAATGATCGGGAGGACTCCCGATGGGATTGAGCGCAAGACGATTCTTGAGGCGGCCCGCGAACAGGGGAAGGCAACCGGTCTCGTAGCTACTTCGAGCATTACCGATGCGACCCCAGCTGCGTTCTCATCGCATGTTTTCTCAAGGAAAGATGAAAGCCTTATTGCGCAGCAGCAACTGCAAATTGCGGATGTTTTGCTAGGGGGAGGTAAGGCCTTCTTTCTTCCTGAGACTATGGGAGGGAAGCAAAGCAGCCGCAATCTGTTGGAAGAAGCGAAACAGAGAGGTTATCGTGTAGTTGAGAACCGGACTCAACTGGAATTAGCAAGTGGAAACCGAATTCTCGGTTTGTTCGCGGACGGAGATATGGCGCCTGAGCTGGACCGGGAGCATACGAACGAACCAAGCCTGAAAGAAATGACGGGAAAAGCGATCGATATTCTCCATAGAGACAAAGACGGTTTTTTCCTGCTGGTGGAAGGAAGCCAGATTGATTCGGCCGGTCACTACAATGATGCCGCATGGGCCATGAAGGACACGGAATCGTTCGAAGAAGCAGTGGAGCTGGCAAGAAAGTTTGCAGAAGAGGATGGGAACACGCTAGTCGTTATAGCCGGTGATCACGACACCGGAGGAATGGCGGTCGGAGGATATGATCAAACGGACGCCAAACTGGAGGTGCTGCGGCAGGTACAAGCATCCGGACTCTATATGACTAAAGAGCTGAAGACGGATAGAAGCAATGTCAAAGAGGTGCTCAAAGCTTATGCCGGCATCGATGTGACGCCTGAGGAGGAAATCGCAATTATCAATGCTGCTGACGCTATGCAAGCTATAAATCATGTCATCAGCAAACGTTCCATCGTGGGATGGAATACCTATCTGCATACGGGTGTGGATGTTCCGCTGTATGCTTTTGGACCGGGATCTGAGTTATTTCGCGGACTACACAATAATACGGACTTACCGCATTTGGTCGCTCGGATAATGAACATCGATTTCGGTGAGGACAAGTATAAAAAGTGAAACGAGCTGAATGTGAATTCCATATTCTGATAAAGCAATGATATGACAGCGGCTGCTCTCCGGTTATTTTGGCTAAACCATGGAGCAGTCTTTTTTATGGAGATGGGTGTCCGCTCGGCGGCTATAACGAGGATGCGATGTAATCGATCCAGGGGTGACCCGATGGAAACTGCGTACGGAGCGCATGGGTAAGCCATGTTTTAGCTTGCGGGTGAAGGAAGGGGAGCACCTTGATTAAATCCTGCTCGTCTTTTTCCCGAATGTTCTTACTGCCACCCTTATATAGAAGCTGTATCTCCGGTTTCAGATAGGGAATTCCTTGGTCTGTTTTTAAGGATATATCTTGGAGAGGTCTTCGGATCGACGGTTCTCTTCGATAAACCCAGCGGTCCTGTTCGGTTTCTACCAACATGATTTGGAATGAAAATGGGGCTTCATCATTTCGGCTTACCCATACATCGCCAACCGAATGCAAATATTCGCCTTCCTCCCAGATTGATAAGGTTCCTTGATCCGCTTTGTACAGCGTCCATTCTTTGGCTAATGCAGCGTAAATGGCGGCCTGCTCTTCGCGAAGGATCAGGATATCGATATCGCCGTGTTCCCGGGTCTGCTCTCCCAAATATAAATCCAAAGCCCAGCCTCCGGCGATATACCAACGAGCAGGGATATCAGCAAAAATTCTGACGGTATCCGATACGCTGATCGGTTCCCAATGATCATAATCAGTTCTCATGTTCAACTCTCCCTTACGTTTTCTTGCGTCTTCGATTCATTCCTCCATTGTATAGGTTTTATCCTGTCCGTGAAATGAGGATAAATAGATAGGTCAAGCTTTCCCGCCTTTGCACAGGCATCCTGCATAAAGAGAGTAGGGGCATGGTTCGTTCTCACCCGATATTTTTCAGCCGGTGTTTATCCCATGCGCTGTATATTTCCAATTGTTTCATAATAATCTGTAAGGAGGCGTTTATCCAATTCAAGGTGAAAGGGAGTAGAAGGATAACCATGACGGAAAGGCAATGGGGAGCTGGCAGTGAATTGGGACAGCGTCGATTTGAAGATGAAGAGTTCATCAGAGCAGAGGAGATTATGGCAAACGAGATTTCTCCCGAGACGGATCTGCTGAAGCATTTTGCAATGGCAGGAGGAGTCACCCATGAGGAGGTATTGCTGTTACTGGCATCGCCTGACGATATTGAAGAAGCCCTCAGGGTTTCCGGGATCCGGCATAACGGCACGGACAGACCTTCCTTGACCCGACTGCTGGGGTGGAGTGACAGGAACAGAAGACTGAAAGTCATGAGCCGATCCGCAGACCCTGAATCCATTGCACGAGATATCAGGCAAGGTGCTCAGGGAATTGGGCTGATACGCGGGGAGGATGCTCTGCAGCATGGCCTGCTGCAGGAGGTTTACACGGCGTGGTTGAATTCGCGGAGCGCAGAGAAGAGCGCCCTGTTAAGGCGGAGACTCATTATGCTATGGAAGACCTATTGGGTGTCGGTGTTTCAGGCGGCGGGTGGAGCCCGATGTGCGGTCAGCTTGCTGCATGATGCCCGGCTTTCCAACACGATGGAGTTACGTGAAGTGCAGGATGCTCAGCTGGAGTCGCTGTTCCGAGCTGTGGAGCAGTGCAGCGAGGAAGGCGTAGATTGCCAATTAGAGCTCCTGGCTGTACGTCCGGCACACGCGGATGACTTTATATCGATTCATAATTTTATCGAAGAAGTGGCAGAGCAGACCCTTATGGATCAAAGGCGTTTTGTGCGTATTCGCTATGGGGCGCTGTTCGGAGAAGGGATGAAACCAGCAGCGGGAGCGGAGATTGCCCGTTTGGCCGATGTGATTGTATTCGATTCGGAGGGTACGGAGAATTTCGAATCCTCGGATGAGGCAGGACACAGGGTTGCGGCTTTCTCAGAGATGATCCATCGAATTAGGCGAACGAAGCCGCAATTAACGCTCCGGATCAATGGGGTGGCTGCCACGGATTTACGGATGGTTTACCGGCAGGGCATACATGAGGTGTGCTGTCAGCCCTCAGAGATTGCAGCCATTCGAATAACCGGCGCGAGGCTGGAGATGCGCCGCAGATGTTCGACGATTGTCGAGTGATGGAATGTGAGCGCTTTACGAAATAAGTGATTGTATAGAGAGAAGTCCTTGCGAGAGATCGCAAGGGCTTTTTTACGTGTTGAAGGTTCATCTTCACCATCAGGGAACACCAATAGGCACTCTTCAGCATTTAAAAAATGTGAAAAATATGGTTTACAAATGAGGATGAAGTGAGTATGATACATATAAAGTTGTACGAAGGAAAATAAATTGTATAAGTTCAAAAATGATTCTCATTCTCATTTAGCATGCTGCTCCGGCCAAGCCGGGGCAGCATGTGTCATTTTAAGGGTAGTAATAATGGATCTCATTCTCAACTAGGAAGGTGATTGGTTATGCAATGGATACAAAGTCAAACGACGACTGGACGCATATCGACAATAGAAAATGGAGCGGATCCACGTGAGCCGCGGCAGCCTGGGAAGTGGGATATACGCAGCCTGCTGAGCAACGCGGAGGTCGTGGCTGCACTGGGCAGTGGCCTGCTGATGCTGGTGGCTTGGCTGACCAGCCAATGGTCTGAGCCGCTCTCCGTTGTGTTGTATGTGATATCCTACGCCGTCGGCGGATGGGTAAAAGCCAAAGAAGGTGTGGAGACCCTTCTGAAGGAGCGCGATCTGGATGTGAATCTGCTGATGATTGCTGCCGCTATGGGAGCTGCAGCGATAGGGTACTGGAATGAAGGCGCAATGCTGATCTTCATCTTTGCCCTCAGCGGGGCGCTTGAGAGTTATACCATGGAGAGAAGCCGCAAGGATATCTCGTCCTTGATGGAGCTGCAGCCGGAGACGGCCCTGCGTATCGAGAAGGGGGAGATGGTATCGGTATCCATCAGCAAGCTGGAGATCGGCGACCTGATTCTGGTAAAGCCGGGCGAGCTTATTCCTGCAGACGGCAAAATTTATCGCGGCAGCTCCTCGGTCAACCAGGCTTCGATTACCGGCGAATCCGTACCGGTCGATAAGTCCATAGGCGATGAAGTATTTACCGGAACCTTGAACGGGGAGGGCGTATTGTACATTGAGGTCACCCAGTCGGCGGAATCCACGTTGTTCGCCAAGATTATCAAACTGGTGGAAGAAGCGGAGAACGAAGTACCGGAATCGCAGCGGTTCATCAAGCGGTTCGAATCGATTTATGCCCGTGTCGTTGTCATTGCGACCGTGGCCCTGATTGTTCTGGCTACTCCCGTTCTGGGATGGGACTGGGATACAACCTTCTACAAAGCGATGGTGTTTCTCGTCGTGGCATCCCCTTGCGCGCTGGTATCTTCGATCATGCCTGCGATGCTGTCGGCGATTTCCAATCGCGCCAGAAAAGGCGTACTATTCAAAGGCGGCGCCCATATCGAGAATATGGCACGCACGGCAGTTGTTGCTTTTGATAAGACCGGTACCTTGACGCTTGGTACGCCAGTGGTTACGGATTTTATCGCAGGCGAGGGCTGGGATCGGCATGAATTGCTTGGCATCAGTGCTTCTATCGAAAGAATGTCGAAGCATCCTCTGGCCTTGGCGATTGTCCAATCGGCTCAGAAAGAGGGGGCCGAGCTGCAGCAGGTGGAGAACGGTCAGTCCATAACAGGCTGGGGTATGCAGGCGGAAGTGGAAGGAATCACCTGGAAAATAGGAAAAAGTGATATTCTGGATCAACCGACTGCAGATCAGTATTCGGGTGAAGCTTACGCGCAAAAAGATTTGAGCGTGCTTGAAGAGAATCGCCAGCACTGGCTGTCCATCCGGAACACGCTGGAATCCGAAGGCAAGACGGTATCCGTTATTCTGAAGGGAGACCGTATCGCGGGCATGATCGCTCTGCAGGATGCGGTCCGGCCTCAAGCGGCGATGGCCGTTAAGCGGCTTCAGCAGTTGGGCATCAAGGTAGCGATGCTGACGGGGGACCGCAAGGCGACGGCGGACGTGATTGCGAAGCAAAGCGGCGTAGACATGGTGTTCTCCGACTTGCTTCCGGAAGATAAAGTTACACATATTAAGGAGCTTCGGTCCCGTTACGGCCATGTGGTCATGGTTGGAGATGGTGTGAACGATGCGCCGGCACTGGCTACCGCGACCGTCGGGATCGGCATGGGCGTTTCGGGAAGCGGAACGGCGCTGGAGGTAGCGGATGCGGTGCTTATGAATGATAACATCGATGAAATTGCCGGCACCGTCAAGGTGGCACGCCGGGTTCAGCGCATCGTGAAGCAAAATATGATATTTGCCATCACCGTGATTTTGACGCTGATTGCAGCCAATTTCATTCAAGGCGTTGCGCTGCCACTGGGCGTCATCGGTCACGAGGGGAGCACCATTCTGGTTATACTGAACGGGCTTCGTCTGCTGCGTTCCAACCATTAATCGACTGAGCATCATCTGCTATGACAAAGCATCCCCTTCTTTTCCTTGGTGGAGAAGAAGGGGATTTCTTTTTGGGGAGCGAAATAACAGGCTACTGGAATTAGTGAAAGATGAGAGGTGATCAGCAATATGGCATCCTTTTACGACGCTCCGAGAGGCGAGGCTTATTCCTGGCTGATTGATTATGCGATAGAGCGGTCGGCGGTATTCGTGCTAGCAAGGCGTGGAGAGTTCCAACTCATGGAGGAAGCCGAGCGCATATTTTCGCTACTCGAACCTTATCTGATCGAAGAACGTTCGATTAGCGAGGAAGAAATCATGAAGCGGTTTGAAGAGGAAACCGAGCGAGGCAACGGGATTGAATACGGAGCAGGCACCTACTATATCTATGAATGCTGCGAGGAAGCTGCTGCTGTGTTGAAGGAGGCTGCGGATGATCTGTTTGCCTGGCAGCATCCCCTTCTGCCGGAAGATTTAAACTTTTGGGATAGCAACGGACAAGACTTCCTCTATAATGTGGCTCATGAAAGAATGGGAGGGCTTCAGATTGACAAAGAAGAAGCCGCGAGAATATCGGCCATGGTTCCGGGTCTATTTCTAAGTCGGCCTGAACATAAGCAGTTTGAAGCATTCTGGCAGGACGTTTTGTTTCACAAGCCACGGAAACTAGAAATATTCGGGTTTGGCATCAAAGAGATTCCTGAGAGTATTGGAGAATTAAAGGGACTGAAGGAACTTATGATCCACGAAAGTTATATCACCAGTCTACCTGCGGCCCTGTTCAGTCTAACGGAATTAGAAGATTTGACAGTCTATACGGCGGATTTGATGGAGATTCCATCGGAGATCAGTCAGCTGACCAAGTTAAAACGCTTGAATATCGC
Source organism: Paenibacillus sp. FSL K6-1330 (assembly GCF_037976825.1). Lineage (NCBI taxonomy): Bacteria > Bacillati > Bacillota > Bacilli > Caryophanales > Paenibacillaceae > Paenibacillus > Paenibacillus sp. FSL K6-1330. Next base: position 6,447,705 of record NZ_CP150269.1, on the reverse strand, counting down.
ATGCGGGAGTTATCATGGACCTACGAATGATATTATTAGGAGAGAGGAAGTTTCGCTGACAAAGGTACCGCCCGAGATCGGCCGGTTGAAGTTGTTGGAAGTACTCAGCATTAATTATACCGGCTTGAAGGAGCTGCCCGTGGAGATGGGACAGCTGCAAAATCTAAGGTTCCTGGATTTAAGTCGAAACCAACTCTTGAGCGAGCCGGAATTCATAGGGGATTTGCCCATTTGCCCGAACTTCCATATGTAAATCTGTCGGATAACCGGTATAATACAAGTCCTCAGGATCAGCGCCGGATCGATTATATTGAATAATCGGATCTGGGGAAATGATGCCCTAACCAAGAATCCCCCTGACTTCGCATGGCGAGTGCAGGGGATTCTTGTAGTTGCCGAGTTTGGCTCTCAATGGCCGTGAACGATCTCGATTTCTCCCAAGCTTCTACGCTGCTAGGTTCGGCATTAGGGCTCGTGCCTACGTTGTCCTTTTTTCATCAAACATTCATCTTCCTTTCGTTGAAAGAGTGGGGGAGGCACTTGGTAGCCTTATATTCATTTAACTCTCTCTAAGCGTACGATTATTTTCGAAGTAAACGTTTCCAGAACATCAAGACCGTCTTCTTCATTGGAGAAAGGGGTCCAATTCCCAAAAATATTGGATTTCAGTGCGATTTATGAAGAATGGATTAACAATATTTTCAGATGGGGTGTGATGTGACATATTGACAGACGGCTCTGATATAACCATAATTAATATTAATTTATAATGATTATAATTAAGCGTTCCATATATAGGAGGGAAACGATATGTACAAATCCGTTATTATAGGCACAGGCCCTGCCGGCCTTACGGCTGCAATCTACCTGGCTCGTGCGAACCTGAGCCCACTCGTCATTGAAGGTCCGCAACCTGGCGGGCAGCTGACAACCACAACCGAAGTTGAGAATTTCCCGGGTTTTCCCGAAGGTATCATGGGTCCTGAACTGATGGACAATATGCGTCAGCAGGCTGAACGTTTTGGCGCGGAATTTCGTACAGGCTGGGTGAACAGCGTGGAATTCGGAGAGCGTCCGTTTAAGCTGGACGTAGACGGTATCGGCGAGGTAGTTGCCGAAACGTTGATCATCTCTACAGGCGCAACGGCCAAATACCTTGGCATTCCGGGAGAACAGGATAATGTAGGACGCGGTGTAAGTACCTGCGCAACATGTGACGGATTCTTCTTCCGCGGCAAAGAGATCGTTGTTGTCGGCGGCGGAGATTCCGCGCTGGAGGAAGCGAACTTCCTGACCCGCTTTGCATCCAAAGTAACGCTGGTTCACCGTCGGGAGGAGCTTCGTGCCTCGAAAATCATGCAGGATCGCGCCCGCGCTAACGAAAAAATCGAATGGGCATTGAACCGCACACCGCAGGAAGTCATTGCGGACGAGACAGGCGTCAAAGGTATCAAAGTGCTTAACAATGAGACTGGGGAAGAAGAGACGATCACGGTCAGCGGCGTATTCGTGGCGATCGGTCATCATCCGAACACCGGTTTCCTCGACGGAAACATTACGACGGATCCGAACGGTTATATCGTAACGACCCCGGGAACATCGGAGACGAATATCCAAGGCGTATTTGCTTGCGGCGACGTTCAGGATACTCGTTACAGACAAGCGATCACGGCGGCAGGAAGCGGCTGTATGGCAGCTATGGATGCGGAGAAATATATCGAGAGTTTGGAACACAACGCTGTCGTGTTGTAAACTGATAGATAGAGATCGAACGGGCTTTTAGCAGAGCCAAATCATAAGTAGAGGAGACTGACCAACCATGGAAAATGTGATTGTATACACTTCGAACAACTGCCCGCACTGCAAACAAGTAAAAGGCTTCTTGTCCGATCAAGGCATCGAATTTGAAGAGCGCAACATCGAGCAAAACGACGAATTCGCGCAGCAAGTATGGGATATGGGCGTTCGCGCAGTACCGCTCACGATCATCGGCGAGCACCGCATACTTGGCATGAACAAGCTCCAGTTCAACAAAGCGTTGAACCCGGAGGGTTAATCTAAGCAGGCGTCATGGCAAGCCGATCGCTTGCTTCATGATATGAATAAAAAGCTCCTTCCCTGAATCAGGGAAGGAGCTTTTTTAGCTTCCGAGCCTATGCTGCCAACATTCGCTCAGATCATGTTCACTTGCTAAAAAACAGACTCATGATGATCTGGAATACGACGTATGCAGCCACGCCGGAGCCGAGGAGAATGAAACCGACTTTTTTCTTGCCTTGAAAAAAACGCATGATGGCGAGACTGAACAAAGGTGCGATAACTAGGAGAAACAGCAATATGGTCACAAACATTTGTGCCGATATTTCCGCAGTGCTTACATAGGTCATTTGAGCGTTTCCTCTCCCTTTTGTATAACGATCACACGTTTCTCCACGAGGAGAATCGTGATTTAAATTACAGGACGAGATTAATTATAGCGGAAAATCGCGGGAATTTCCTTAATATGCAGGGTGTTAATTACGACAAAATATCGTCAATTTTAATGAATCGGCATGGAGACCCGTATCGGCCCCAGAAATTGCGAGATGGCGGAGTAAGCCGCACCGATCATGGTCGAGCGGCTGCCCAGCTCGGCGAACCGGATCTCCATTAGCTCACGGTGGTAGGGAAGCGTGCGCTGGGCAACGACCTGTCGCAGCGTATCCTCAATCCAAGCCCGCGCGTCGGACAGCGGACCGCCAATAATGACCGATTGCGGATTGAATCCGTTGACAAGATTGGTAATGCCAACGCCGAGATAACGTCCGAGCTCTTCAAAATGCCGGATGGTCTCCTCATGGCCTTGCTCTGCATGGTGAATCAGCTCGGATGTCCGCCTGGACGGGAGAGCGGCGCCTTTGCTGTCGTAGGATTTCTCCGAGGCATACAGCTCCCAGCAGCCGCGGTTGCCGCAGGTGCATTCCAGTCCATCGGCTTCGATGGACATATGGCCGCTTTCGCCGGCATATCCGCGGGCGCCCTTATAAAGCTCGCCATTGATGATAATGCCAGAGCCGATACCGCTGCCAGCACTGATATAGAGGAGATGGCGAGCGTCCCGGCCAGCTCCGAAGCGCAGCTCGCCTTGGGCGCCCGCGTTCGCTTCATTGTCGATGGTAACGGGAAGTCCCAGCTCCTGCTCGAGCTGCTTCTGCAGCGGCACCATGTCCCATCCCAAGTTGGGAGCGAAGAGGACGATGCCGTCACCGTCAACCATCCCAGGGACGCCTACGCCGATCCCGATGATGCCGTATGGGGAGGGAGGAGCCTGCCGCATCAGGCCATGAATCAGGCTAACCATCAGCCGCGTCACCGATTCCACGTCATGTCCTTCAAGGGCGGTATCCTCTTCGGAAAGAATCCGGCCTTCCAGATCTGTAAGCACGGCGGTCATTTGCTTGACGCGCAGCTCGACGCCGACGGCATAACCAGCTTGTCCGTTAAACAGCAGCAGCTGCGGCTTCCTGCCGCCGCTGGATTCGCCGGGTCCGATCTCCTGGACCAGGTGGTTGCTGCACAGCTCCTGTACGAGATTGGAGACGGTAGCCTTGTTCAGTCCGGTCAGCGTGGATACTTTTGCTCGGGAAACAGGGGCGTGCTGCCGTATCGTATCGAGAATAATGGAGGTATTTATTTTTTTGACCAGAGCCTGGTCACCGGTAATATTCGCCATGTGTATTCATCCTTTTAGTCTTGCTTTCTAATCATTATAAGTTTTGGAGACTTGATATGCTCATAGTCTAGGGGCTAAGCCCCGAAATTGCAACAGCCCGTAACGCTGCCCGGGTACTCACAATCCTTAGCCCGGTGGTTTCCATCGTCGTAACATTTGAATATGGATTTAGAAGAATCATAGGCAGTAAGCCAAACGGAGATATGTTGAACTTTAGTAGAAAATAATCCTAATAGGAGGGGGCATCGGTTTTGAAAAAGTTGTAAAGCAATAACTTTGTTTAACCAATAGACAAAGTGGAAATCCTGTGATAGGATAACCTTGTAAGCGTTAACCACACCTTAACAAGGTATAGGAGGATTTATTCATGGCCTATTTTAACAACATTAGCAAAGTCGAGTACGAAGGCAGCCAATCAACCAACCCTTATGCTTTTAAATTTTATAATCCAACAGAAGTTGTAGCCGGCAAAACGATGGAAGAGCATCTCCGTTTCGCCATGGCTTACTGGCATACATTGACTGCAGGGGGTTCGGATCCGTTCGGCGCCGACACTGCGGTTCGCCCTTGGGGGAATTACTCCGGCATGGACCTCGCCAAAGCACGTGTTGAGGCAGGTTTCGAGTTCATGGAGAAAATGAACCTTCCGTATTTTTGCTTTCACGATGTGGACATTGCACCGGAAGGCAGCAGCCTGCGTGAGTTCTACAGCAATATTGATACAATCGTGGATTCGATTGAAGACCACATGAAGTCCACCGGTAAAAAATTGCTCTGGAACACGGCGAACATGTTCACGAATCCTCGTTTCATGCATGGTGCGGGCACTACGTGCAATGCGGATGTATACGCTCATGCGGCTGCGCAAGTGAAGAAGGGCCTTGAAGTCGGCAAACGCCTCGGCGCCGAGAACTATGTGTTCTGGGGAGGCCGCGAAGGTTATGAGACCCTGCTCAACACAGATATGGGCCTTGAACTGGATAATCTGGCGCGCCTGTTCCATATGGCGGTTGATTATGCGAAGGAAATCGGCTTTGACGCCCAATTCCTGATCGAGCCTAAACCGAAGGAGCCAACGAAGCACCAATATGACTTTGATGCGGCCACAACGATTGCATTCCTGCAAAAATACGGTCTCGACAAGCACTTTAAACTAAATCTCGAAGCCAACCACGCCACGCTCGCTGGTCATACCTTCGAACATGAGCTTCGCGTAGCACGCATCAACGGCATGCTCGGTTCCCTCGATGCGAACCAAGGCGATATGCTGATCGGATGGGATACGGACGAATTCCCGGTTAACATCTACGACGCGACATTGACACTGTACGAAGTGCTGATGAACGGCGGTCTCGGCCGCGGCGGCGTGAACTTCGATGCGAAGGTTCGCCGTCCGTCCTTCGAGCCGGAAGATTTGTTCCATGCGCACATCGCTGGTATGGATACTTACGCAAAAGGCTTGAAGGTGGCAGCGAAGCTGATCGAAGACCGCGTATTCGAGGACTTCATTGCGAAGCGCTACAGCAGCTTTAGTGAAGGCATCGGCGCAGACGTCGTATCCGGCAAGGCTACACTGGCTTCTCTTGCAGAATACGCGCTGAACAACGAGTCTCCGCGCAAGAACGAATCCGGACGTCAAGAAATGCTGAAAGCGATTCTGAACCAGTACATTCTTGCCAATTAATCGATACACGTTTTAGTGCTTGTATCATGAAATCCAAACCTTCACCGGCTCCCTTCAGGGAAGCCGGTGTACTTATTTCAAACAGCAAACTATAGCGAGCTAGGGTCGACAGTCATCCAAGCATGCTCCGGATCACGCATCGTGAGCCCGGGGTAGAAATGCCAACGATGTTTTCATGTTCGGTTCATGAGGAGACGAAGGAGGATTTAGATGAGTTACGTTATCGGAGTTGATTTGGGGACCAGTGCTGTGAAGACCGTGCTGGTGGATCGCAGCGGCAAGGTTGTCGCCGAGCATTCAGAGTCGTATCCGCTGAGCCAGCCGAAGCCGGGATACAGCGAGCAGCGACCGGAGGATTGGGTGGACAAAACGGTATTGTCGTTACGGCAATTAATGAACGGAAACAACATTGACCCATCCGAGGTTGAGGGGTTAAGCTTTTCCGGCCAGATGCACGGTCTGGTCTTGGTAGACGGTGAGGGTGCAGTGCTGCGACCGGCCATTCTGTGGAATGACACGCGCACAACGGCACAATGCCGTCGCATCGAGGAGACCCTGCAGGAGAAGCTACTCGGGATTGCACGCAATCGCGCGCTGGAAGGTTTCACCCTGCCCAAGATTCTATGGGTACAGGAGTTTGAACCGGAGCTGCTCGAACAGGCTGCCCTGTTCCTGCTGCCTAAAGATTATGTGCGTTTCCGCCTGACTGGGCAATACGCGATGGACTATTCCGATGCAGCCGGAACACTGCTGCTGGATGTGGCGGGCAAGTCTTGGAGCAGCGATATTCTGGATGCCTTCCAGCTGCCGCACACCTTATGCCCACCGCTGGTCGAATCCTTCGACGAGTGCGGCACTCTGCTTCCTGAGATCGCTAAGCAATCGGCTCTATTGCCAGAGACGAAGGTATTTGCCGGCGGGGCGGACAATGCCTGCGGCGCCATCGGCGCCGGCATTCTCGAAGAAGGGCAGACGATGTGCAGTATTGGTACATCAGGCGTGGTCTTGTCCTATGAGGAGCGTCGCGAGGTGGATTTTGCAGGGAAGGTTCATTTCTTTAATCATAGCGAGAAAGACGCTTACTATATCATGGGCGTGACTCTGGCAGCGGGATACAGCCTGACCTGGTTCAAGGATACCTTTGCGCCGGATATCTCCTTTGACGCGCTGTTGAGCGATATCGGAAGCATCCCGGCTGGCAGCGGAGGGCTGCTGTTCACGCCGTATATCGTCGGTGAACGCACGCCGCATCCGGATGCCACCATCCGCGGCAGCTTCATTGGCATGGACGCCGGACATAAGCTGCCTCACTTTGCACGTTCGGTACTCGAGGGGATTACGTTCTCTCTCCGCGAATCCATCGATATCCTCCGCGCATCTGGCAAGCGGATCGACCGCGTTATTTCCATCGGGGGCGGCGCCAAGAACGAAACTTGGCTGCAAATGCAGGCGGACGTGTTTAATGCTGAAATCGTGAAGCTGGAAAGCGAACAGGGCCCGGCTATGGGTGCAGCGATGCTGGCAGCTTACGGTTGCGGCTGGTTCCCGAACCTTCAGGACTGCGCAAAGGCGTTTTTGCGGCCGGCACGCTCGTATTCTCCGAATCCGCAGGCGGTTCAGGCCTATGATAAATTGTTTGGACTCTATCAAAGCGTATACGGAGCAACGCGTGAACTCGGCGCAGAGCTGTCTGAATTCCGCGGATAACCTTATAGATGTTAAAGAGCAGGTCGGGAAGACAGTTTTCCGGGCCTGCTCTTTTTGCGTGAACGCTTCGGACCGCATATACTTGAAGCAGGCTGAAGTTACGGCCCTTGCGATTTAGGAACGTGCCGGAAGTGTAAATAGAAATGGGGGAACACATTGAAACTGACAGCTGAACTCAAACGCGAGAAAATTGTTGCCATCGTGCGGGGCATTACGAGAGAACAGGCGAACTTCGTAGGAGAAGGATTGACCCAAGGCGGAATCCGGTTCATGGAAGTGACCATGAATACGGAAGGTGCTTTACATATGATCCAAGATTGGCGTACTCGCTATGATGGCGCTGTATATATAGGTGCGGGAACCGTGCTTGATGTGGAGATGGCGAAGGAAGCGGTCTCAGCCGGAGCTCAATTTCTGATTTCCCCGAACACGGATCTTTCCGTCATCGAATTTGCTTTGGAGCAGGGAATTGATGTATGGCCAGGGGCAATGACGCCAACGGAGATCGTCGCGGCGTACGCAGCCGGGGCCGAGATCGTGAAGCTGTTTCCTATGGCCAGTCTGGGCTTGTCATTTATCCGGGAGCTTCAGGGTCCGCTGAATCACATTCCGCTGCTCGCAACGGGTGGAGTTACGTTGGATAATCTTACGGATTATTTTCATGCAGGCGCGGCAGCGGTTGGTTTAGGCAGCGCGCTGCTTCCGCAGGATGCCCTCGTGTCCGGCAATATGGAGGAGATCAAGCGTCGCACGGCGGCTTTTGTTGAAGCGGCGCGGCTTGGTTAAGATGTGTTCGAAAGGGAATTCCCAATTCGCAAGAAGAGGGATCGAAATAGTTACACTTTGTTCATCCTTAACGATGCAGGTTATGTTTCGGAAGCTTACTACATAAGGAATATATAGACAAGTTATGGTATTATTTAGGTAGCTTGGTTATGTCATTGCTGCCGTGTACAGGCACTTGTTAAGGATATCATCATGTGTAAGTAAGGCATGGTTAGGTTCAAGTAATGGAAGGGAGCGAATCAAGTGAATCCATCGGGTAAGAAGAAGGTAAGGGTAAAAAAGACCGTGTGCGCGGTTACGGCTACAGCCATGCTTTGTTTGGCGCAGCCGGTATGGGGAGACAATTCCGTTCCGGGCAGCGGAATCATTGTATCCGATACAGTAACTACCGTGACTAGCAGCGATAACACCGGTTCGGAGAGCGTAACGGATAACGAAACACCGAATGGCGCAAAAATTTCATCCAAGCAGGCGGAAGACATCATTAAGAAGGCTTTCCCGGAGCTCAAGAACGTGAAAGTGTCTAACGTGCAGTTCCTGGAGAATGATGGCATGAGATCGAGCGCGCTAGCTTGGGATCTGCAAATGGTACTGACCAAAGGGAATTCAAGCTCCGGCTTCAATGCCCAGGTCAATGCGGTCACGGGGGAACTTCTTAACATTTATATCCCTCATTCTTTGATGAACCCTGGTAGCGACAAACCGGTATTAACCCGGGATGCAGCCAAGGAGAAGGCGCTGAAATGGATCGGCAGCCATGTATCGGATGTGAAGACGAGTGAGCTTAAGGAGAATGAGGCTTATCTCGGGATGCAGACGGCATTGTTCAGCCCGCCGCGGTTTGAGTTTTATTTCCAGACCTCGGTGAACGGGATTGAATCGGATGTGAACAGCATCTCGATCACGCTTGACGGACAGGGCAATACCGTGAACTATTCCCGCAATCAAATCAATGAGGAGTTTCCTTCATCCACACCGAAATGGAATGAGGCCTCCATCCGTAAAGTGTTTGAAGATCAGTTCCAGGTATCCTTGGCCTATGTACCTGATAATTTATATAACAACGCCAAAGGCAATTATTTCTTAGGTTACATACCTAATGATCAATCAGGCAATTCACTGGATGCCAATACAGGCAAGTTCATTAGTTTCTCAGGGGAAGAGAGCGGGTTTACCTCGGTTGAGAATGGCGCGATTCCGGCATCCAAAGAAACCTTTAAGCCAATCACCGCTCCATTCGCTGGCGGAGAGGCAGCAGCCATATGGGTGGAATCGCAGATCAAGCTCCCGTCTGGTTTAAAGACCGAATCCAAGAGACTGGGTACAAGATGGAACAACAGCGAGGTTAAGACGTGGAACATAAGTTGGGGCGAAAACAAGCTCTCCGCCATGGGCGGAGGGGAGACGGTATCCGCAGAGGTGGACGCCAGGACCGGGCAGATTTACTCGTACAACCGATATCGTTTTGACCGGGCCGAGGCTGCGGAAGTGAAGAACCCGATTTCGCAGCAGGCTGCGCAGGATCTCGCATTCGAGACGGTAAGCAAGCTGGTGCCGCATGCCGCAGAGGAATGGAAGCTGACATCGGTTGAAAAAATGGGCAAAGACACTAAAACCCTCAGCTACCAATTTTCATTCCAACGCTATGTCGGTGATATTCGCGTCATGGGCGATTCCCTGAGCCTCACGATGGAGGCCAACGGGCAGATCCAGGGCTTTAGCGTGAATTCGGACGCCGTTCTGTCCAAACTGCCAACGGATGCAAAACCGGCCATCAGTGCGGAGCAGGCAAGAGCTAAATATCTGGAAGAAATTGATCTGAAGTTGAAATACGGTTACTATGGTGGCTACTCAATGGCCGGTAATGAGGTTATGAAGCCTTTCATCAAGCTGATTTATTATCCGACACACAAAAAGGCGGCCTTCGGCGGCATAACGGTGCCGCTTGATGCCAAGAGCGGGGAATGGCGCGATATCATGCCCGAAATGAGCCGCAAGGATATTCCGGCGGTTACCGATACGGCGGGGCATTATGCGGAAGCGGCTCTTAAGGAGCTGGTGAAATATCGGGTGCTGGTTCCGGACAAGGACGGAAAGGTATACCCGGATCGCCAGATTTCCCTTGGCGAATGGTATCAGCTGGTGGCGGCTTCGGTAAGCCCGTCCTATGAGCAGCTGTATGGAAGACCTACAATGGATCCATACGCAGGCTTACAGCCGGACCATCCGTATTACCAGGCCATTCAGGTGCTGATTGGGCAGAACTGGATCCCTTATGATCCGGACAGCCCGCTGCAGCTGGACGGCAAGCTGACAAGGGATGAACTGGCAAGCTCGCTGACCCGCATCCTGAATTATGAGAAGCTGTCCAAAGCCTTTATCCTTCCAACTGACGTGCAAGGGATATCGGATGCCGACGCCATCACTAACAAAGGAGCAGCCCTGATTGCTCTCAAGCTGGGTCTTCTGCCTGCAGTTGATGGCAAGTTCTTGCCGGAGCGTGAGGTGACGCGTGCAGAGGCTGCAGAGGTTCTGGTTCGCATGTCGAAGCTCGCGGGACGTAGCGATTCCTTCCTGTCCTCATTTTATTGGTAGTATTTGATATTCGTGCCCGGTCGACAAAACTAGAACCCTTAAGCCCTGATGTTATGTGTTACAATAATGGTGCATACGGATGAGGAAGATGAAGGGCGGGTGTACCGATGAAACGAAGCCGAGGAACAATCGTTAAATTACTGTTCATAGGGTCTTTGGCGGTAACCGTTGCAGCAGTACCTGAACCAGCTAATCTCAGTGATGTCTATGCCACCTCCAACAAAGCGGTCGTGAAGTCGGTCAATGGGATTCAGCAGAAACTGCTGACAGCGATGAGCGATAGGCAATCGACGGTGCGATTTGTTTACCAGGGGGAGACCCAATCGCTGAAATCGCAGCTTAAAGATGCACTTGATCAGGCAATGGCCAGTGATCCCTATATTCATTACACTATTGCTAGTTATAGCTACGACTATCGTGGGACATCCAGTTCCGCCAATGTCACGGTTCGGTTGAGTTATCGCGAGACTGCGGAGCAGACGAACTATGTGAACCAGAATGCCGACAGCATTTTGAAGCAGATCATCAAGCCGGGCATGAATGATCATGAGAAGGTGAAAGCCATCCACGATTGGGTTGTCCGGAACTTGAAATACGATACCACGCTTACGAAATATACGGCCTATGACGGGCTCTATACCGGAAGCACAGTATGCCAGGGCTATTCCCTGTTAACGCATAAACTGCTCAAGGAAGCCGGAATCCAGAACAAAATTGTGGAGGGCACGGCTTATGCCTCCGATAATCCGAAGGGCCAGCTCCATGCCTGGAATCTGGTCCTTCTGGACGGCAAATGGTACCATCTGGACACGACGTGGAACGATCCCGTGCCGGATCGCGACAACGAGGTATCCTATACGTACTACCTCCGGACGGATGAACAGATGGGCCGTGACCATACCTGGGTCAAATCCTATCCGAAGGCGAGCACCCTTTACCGCAACACGCTGTCAGGGCTTGCCGTAAAGGATCGTTCGAGAGCCGGAGTATACGAACAATTGAAACGGGATCTGGAATATCAGCTCTATGATGCCCGTTCCATCGTCAGCTCCTATACACAGCTCCAACCATTGGTTAAAGCTGCAAAGGCTGAAGGCAGCCAGAAGCTGGTGTTCCGGTTTGACGGCAGCGAGCGAGAGCTTGTGAATGTGCTCCAGCAAGTGCAGATGAAGAGCAATCTCGGCTCCATCAAATACTATCACCATGCGTTTGAGAACACCGATGATCTGAGAGTGCAGATTATTTGGTAATATGTCCGCATCAAAAAAAGCAGCTTCCGTTCCCAAGTATGGGAGGGAAGCTGCTTTTGGTATGTCTGATCTATATTATTTGACGTTCGTGCTTAAATCGCACTCGTCCAATGGAACGACGCGGCTCTTCTTAATCAAGCGGTAGCCGAACCAGATGGAGAGGAACAACGGAATGCTGACATAAGTGGCAATGATCGTTAACCAATCGATCTCCCCGCTGAAATTGCCTTGACCGATAATGGCTACAAGACAGAGCAGGAAGGCGAAGATGGGACCGAAGGGGAACCAGCGTGCACGGAACGGCAGCTCCTTCAGGTCTTTACCTTGGGCGACATAGGCTTTGCGGAAGCGGTAATGACTCACGGCGATGGCCAGCCAGTTAATGAATCCGCACATCCCGGAGGCATTCAGGAGCCACACGTACACCACTCCATCGCCGAAGAAGGAGGCCAGGAAGGCCAGCATACCTACGGCAGAGGTTACGATTAGAGCCGCAACCGGTACGCCGCGGCTGTTCAGGCGGCTCAGCCATCTTGGAGCCATTCCTTGTTTCGCCATGGCATACAGGACACGGGTTGAAGCATACATTCCCGAGTTGCCTGCCGACAGCACGGAACTTAGAATAACGGCATTCATGACGGATGCGGCAAAGGCAAGCCCGGCCTTCTCAAACACCAGCGTGAAAGGGCTGACTCCGATATTATCGACCCCGGATTGAAGCAAGCTCGGGTGGGTGTAAGGGATCAGCATGCCGATGACAAAAATAGCGAAAATATAGAAAATCAGGATGCGCCAGAACACCTGACGGATGGCTTTAGGGACATGTTTTCTCGGATTTTCGCTCTCGCCGGCTGCGACCCCGATCAGCTCGGTTCCCTGGAAGGAGAAGCCGGCAGCCATGAACACGCCGACCAGCGCGAAGAACCCGCCGTGTACCGGCCCATCGCCTAGGTTAAAGGTGCTGAATCCAACGGCTTCACCGCCAAGAATACCGAATATCATCATGACACCGATGATGAGGAAGATAATGACGGTTGCCACCTTAATGATAGCAAACCAATATTCCGATTCGCCGTATCCTTTGGCGGATAGAAAGTTTAAGCCGAACATAATCGCCAGGAATAGAAGACTCCACAGAAATGACGGGCTGTCCGGGAACCAAAATTTAATAATAACTGTGGCCGCCGCGAGCTCGGCGGCGATGGTAACAGCCCAGTTGTACCAGAAGTTCCAGCCGACTGCAAATCCGAAGGCAGGGCTGACAAACCGGGAGGCGTAGGTGCTGAACGAGCCGGAATCCGGAAGATACGTAGCGAGCTCGCCCAGGCTGGTCATCAGAAAGTAAACCATGAGGCCAACCGCGGCGTAGGCGATAAGCGCTCCGCCTGGGCCGGCAGAGGCGATGGCCGTTCCGCTCGCCAGAAACAGGCCAGTACCGATCGATCCGCCAAGGGCGATCATTGTCATATGACGGGCTTTAAAGCTCTGCTTCAGCGAAGCAGCTGGTGCTTTTTTGCGATTCAAGATCGAACACTCCTTCTATACATTAAGAAATGATATTTAAAATATACCCTGTTGAAACAAAAAGACCGCAGGTATTATACCTGCGGTCTTTATCGTATCCGCACCATACCCTCCATGAAGATAGCTCAACACGGGGAAATCCCCGTGACAGTTCCGTCTCTTTCGACAACGGCCCCAGCACAGAATACAAGAGTATACCCTGCACTTCGGCATTCATGCCTTTCACTATGCTTCACCGGCTTCTCTTCGCCTCGGCACAACTACTGATCATGTCTGCAACCTCTACCTCATCTTGGAATGATGAGGCTATCTATATATTCAATTCTAACAAGAGAGTCCTAGTATAAATCACATTCCATGTTAGAGGCAATGGTTAAATTTTACGGTATGAAGGTGGTCCTGTTGATACGATTACGATTGATTCCGTTTGGCCATTTGCTGCCAGACGGTTCCGGCAGCTTCTTCGCCGGATTCGATGCGTTCCAGTGCCATTCGTGCCTGCAGACTAACCTCGAATTCCGGATCGTTGGCGGCTTCCTCCAGGGCGGAGCGGGCTTCCTCGGTACCCACTTCATACAGGAAACGGGCCGCACGCCAGCGTACGATTTTGCTGCTGTCTTTGAGCGATTCGATCATGACCGGGGTAGCGGCAGCATCGCCGATATCGGACAGCGTATCGCCTGCGGTACGGCGAACAGCCGGTGTTTCGTCGCGCATGGCTTCATATAGAAGCTCCATCGCTTCAGGGGTGCGAAGATCGCCCAAGTAGACGACGACCAGCCGGCGGATCTGCATCTTTGGATCCCGAAGCGCTTGGCGGAGAAGCGGAATATGCTTCTCGGATGGCTCCAGTGCATCCAGCGCGGCATAACGGACGCGCCAGTCCTCATTCTGCAGCGCGGCTTCGGTTTCCTCGTCAGTCAGCTTCCGGCGCTGCTCGACGAAATCCTCGTCGCTGGCACCGTGGGCAATCGCCTGGGCAACGACCTTATCGAGGCGCTCCTGCGGGAAGGCAGCTTCAAGCTCCTGCTCTACGTCACGTGCGATGCCTTCCAGCTGGCCGTAGCGAACGCCGTACTCCTTGAGCTTGCGTTCTTTGATGAGCGTCGTGGTTCCCACCGCGGCTACCGCTTTGGCGAAGCGCTCCGACAGACCGATGCGTTCTTCCTGATTCCCGCTTTTGACACGAATTTGCATCGGAATATTCCGGAAGTACTGCACGAATACTTGAGCCTCTCCAAAAGCGATACCATCCGCACCTTCTTGGAGTCCGGCCGCAAGGCCCTCCTGACCGAATATTTCCTGAACGGCGCCCAGAATGGAAGGCCAATCGGCATTACCTTTACGGTCGAGCGCGATGAAATCAAGGGTATGAAAGACGCTCTTTACACCTGGGATGTGGAGCAGCTGCCTAATCCAGGGGGGAGCCGACCGTTCGTTGTCCAGTGTATATGTTCTGCGAATCCCGGACTCCAGTGTTTCGTCAAGGTGAAGCATCATGGAGTTCGGGCTCGGGGTTGGTTCAATAAATGTAATTTTCATGGTATGATCTCGCCTCCTTATCCTCTTATTGTACCTCTTTTCCATGCAGGAAAAAACATCATGGCAAGGATTCAAACCAAATAAGCAGACTTTGGATAAAAAGAGGGAAGGTTTGTAAAACTGATAATGATTGGATATATGCCATTTGTGTGTTTCAAGAGAATGACGCGTGGAAGGGCCGCGCCCTTGCAGAAGGGCTGGAATACTTAAAGTGCGTGTTCAAAAAGGTCGATTTTCAGCACCGAGAAGGTTGGATGAAGCTAGGGACGTCAGGAGCGGAGCGTACGTTTTGGGTACGTGAGCACCGGAAGTCCCGGCTGAATTCAAGATTCGATGCCGAGCTGCTTCCTGATTCGCTTCGTGATCAAAAGCGGGCTTTTTGAACAACCTCTAAAGGAGGCTAGGCTGACGGATGCACAGGAAGCAGGAGCGAAAGCTTGCGATTCTATGCTTTATTGTTGCGGCCATAATGCTATACGGCGCCGTGAAAGGGTATCTGCGCTATATGAAATATTTTGGATAAAGAAACTGAGGAGTGAACCTGATGTCTTCACTGGACCCCGTACTGATGAGCCGGATCCTGACCGGTTTGACCCTGTTTGTACATATTGTTCTGGCAACCATCGGCGTTGGGATTCCGATTATGCTGGCCCTGGCGGAATGGAGGGGGATTCGGACAGGGGACAACCATTATACGTTGCTCGCCAGGCGCTGGGCGCGGGGATTCGTGATTACGGTGGCCGTCGGCGTTGTGACAGGTACTGCCATCGGCTTGCAGCTTAGCTTGTTATGGCCCACCTTTATGCGTGTAGCCGGTAAAGCCATTGCGCTGCCGCTGTTTATGGAAACCTTTGCTTTTTTTGTGGAGGCGATTTTTCTTGGCATTTATCTCTATACATGGGATCGATTCAAAAATAAATGGACCCATTTGCTGCTGCTTATTCCCGTGGCGATCGGCTCCTCCGCGTCAGCATTCTTTATCACGAGCATGAATGCTTTTATGAATCAGCCCCAGGGCTTCGAACTGGTAGATGGGGTATTTACGAATGTGAATCCGTTTGTGGCTATGTTCAATCCGGCAACGCCGACCAAGGTGAGCCATGTGCTGGCATCAGCGTATACGACCAGTGCGGCTGCGCTGGCCAGCATAGCCGCTTTCAGTTTATTGCGGGGAAGCAGGCACATCTACTTTAAGAAAGCGCTGAAGCTTACTGTCGTGTCCACCTTTGTTTTTGCAGTGGCTACCGTGATGATCGGAGATTTCTCTGGCAAATTTCTGGCTAAATACCAGCCCGAGAAGCTGGCGGCGGCCGAGTGGCATTTTGAGACGATGACACAAGCCCCGCTCATTTACGGCGGCTTTCTGGATCAGAATAACGAGATTAAGTATGCATTGAAGATTCCCTATGCGTTAAGCATATTAGCGGGAAACAGCCCCAGCACGGAAGTCGTTGGCCTGAATGAATTTCCGGAGAATGAGAGACCGCCGATGTCAGTGCATTATTTTTTCGATTTGAAGGTGACCAGCGGCGCCGTGATCGTTCTGATTCCGCTCCTGTATATGTTCCGCAAGAAACTTCCTGGCAAAAGGCCTTATCCAAAATGGCTGCTGCTCAGTATATTGGCTTTGGGGCCTCTTTCGATGTCAGCCATATGGCTGGGCTGGTTCCTTGCCGAGATCGGAAGGCAGCCGTGGATTGTGCGGGGATACATGAAGGTATCGGATGCAGCAACCACTTCATCAAGCGTCGGCTGGATGCTAGTGCTGTTTATTATCCTGTATCTGGTGCTATCCGTATCCGCGATCCGCGTGCTGAGCCAATTGTTCCGGAATAAAAGCGCCGAAGAGGAAATCCGGCTGCTGGGACTCAAAATCGAAGGGGGAGACCGCAAATGAGCTATGCAATGGTAGCAATAACCGTGCTGTGGACATTTCTGTTTGGCTATTTGCTGGTGGCCTCGATTGATTTCGGTGCCGGATTTTTCAGCTATTACAGCGTGCTCACTGGACACGAGAACAAGATTCATAACATCATCCAGCGGTATTTATCTCCCGTCTGGGAAGTGACCAACGTATTCCTGATCTTTTTTGTGGTTGGGCTTGTCGGATTCTTTCCGGATGCTGCGTATTATTATGGCACCGCTCTGCTTGTGCCGGGCAGCTTGGCCCTTGTGCTGCTGGCGATCCGCGGCGCTTACTACGCCTATCACACGTATGGCAGCCAGACTGGGAACAATATCGTGTATATGGGGCTCTACGGGGCAACGGGGCTTCTCATCCCGGCCGCATTGTCAACGATATTGGCCATCTCGGAAGGTGGCATTATCTATATGGACAACGGGAAGGTGGAGCTTCATTGGTATACGTTTTTCACGAACCCGTACACGTGGTCGGTCATCCTGCTTGCACTTGTGAGCGTTCTGTACATCTCGGCGATGTTCCTGTCTTATTACGCGCAGCGTGCGGGGGATGAGGTAGCGTTCGGCGTGGTCCGGGGCTATGCACTGGGGTGGAGCGGACCGACGATCCTGGCTTCGGTTTTCGCGTTTTTCCAGATCAACCATCAGAACCCGGTGCATTTTGGGCAGATGCTGGATATCGCATGGATGTTTATCGCCTCATTCATCTGCTTTGTCATTGCGGTGTATCTTGTATGGAAACGAATCCGGCTCGGCATCGCTTTTATCATGGTTATGCTCCAATTTGCCTTTGCCTGGTATGGGTATGGACGCTCGCATCTGCCGTATGTTCTCTATGATTACATCCATATTCATGAGAGTATTACCAACGATACGATGGCGATCGCTTTGATTACCGCATTTATCCTGGGTTTCTGCGTATTGGTTCCTTCCCTGATCCTGCTGATGCGATTGTTTCTGTTCGATGCGAACTACATTCGTGGAAAATCCGCGAAGAAGGGGTGAGGCAAGTGGAGGACTTCGCCATTTTCATAGCACCGCTGCTCACCGTACTGGCTGCTGTAGCCTTTATGGCGATCTATGTCGTCAAGTATAAAGATCCATCGGATTGATTCTGACAAAGGCAAATACGGGTTGTTTCGCCACGAATCATTCGGTGTAAAAAGAACAACATACGCAAAGTTGAGCGGAGAGGTCAATACGGGGTAAAATACAGGGTAATGGAAGGAGGAGGCTGCATGCCAAAAATTCGCTATAACAATATCGATAACGTCAGCACGGATAAAACACTTAAACAATTCAAGCAGTGGCGCGACGAACGTCGTCAGAAGAAGAAGGATTATTCCTACTGTATTCCGAACCTGACGCCGGATCTTCAGTATTTGCATAGCAACCGGCACGAAACCTCCGTTACCTGGATCGGGCACGCTACGTTCTTCATCCAATATGAAGGCTTGAATATCGTGACTGATCCCGTATGGGCGCGGAGAATGGGGTTTAATAAGCGCCTTGGAGAACCTGGACTTCCCATTCATGAGATCCCCCCGATTGATGTCATTTTGATCTCGCATTCCCATTATGACCATATGCATGTTGCCTCGATCCGCAAGCTGTATCGTGCGGACACCACGATCATCGTACCCGTTGGTCTGCGTCGCAAAATGATCAACAAAGGCTTTCGCCGCGTGATCGAACTGCAGTGGTGGGAATCTGCAACCATTAAGGGCGTTAAATTCTCCTTCGTGCCGACACAGCATTGGACTCGGCGTACGCCGTTTGATACGAATACATCCCATTGGGGAGGATTCGTGATGGAGCCCGTGCTGCAGGATGCGAAGAGGGATTCGGGTTCTTCCGATGAATCGCTATGCTATAACGAACCTGTCGCGGAGGATGGTACCCGCCTGCTTCCGCCGAATTTGTATTTTGCCGGAGACAGCGGTTATTTCGAGGGCTTTAAGCTGATCGGAGAACGCTTTAACATTCACCTTGCTCTGATGCCGATCGGGGCATATGAGCCGGAATGGTTCATGACGTCACAGCACGTTAATCCGGAAGAGGCGCTGCAGGCGTTCCAGGACGTGAAGGCCGAGACGATGATTCCGATGCATTATGGCACTTTCAAGCTGGCAGACGATACGGCCAGAGAAGCGCTGGATAGGATGGAAGCGGAACGCGAGCGGCTGGGGATCGCCAAGGAGCGTATTTGCGTATTAAAGTACGGAGAAACCTTCAAGGTTCAGCCTGAGCGGAGAAGCGTGACATCGTAACTGAAACGTACAAACGATTCTGATCAAGCAAATGCATAATACGGAAAGATTCATACACCATAGACTAGCAAAAGAAGGCCCGGAAGGTTTTTTATAACCTCTCGGGCCCATTTTCAGTTAGACTTTTTCTATTAAACTAGAAAAAGTAGTTTTTGATCGACGGCGTCCTGTCCTGTGCGCTTGAGAAAAGAGTGCAAGCAGGAGGTTATATTTGTTTAAAACCGTTTTATATCGTCCAGAAGCTTCGATAACCGTCGTACTTATGCTATAATGTGCTGAAACCAATAGTGATAAAGGATGGTAATGCTTAATGATCAGTACAAGCGGCGTAACGCTCCGCTATGGCAAACGAGCACTATTTGAAGATGTCAATATAAAATTCACCCCGGGCAACTGCTACGGCCTCATCGGCGCCAACGGGGCGGGTAAGTCTACATTTCTGAAAATCCTCTCTGGTGAGATTGAACCGAACCAAGGCGAGGTTCATATGACACCGAATGAACGGATGGCGGTTCTGAAGCAGAACCACTATGAATACGACCAGTATCCAGTCCTGGAGACGGTTATTATGGGTCATGCCCGGCTGTATAACATCATGAAAGAGAAAGATGCGCTGTATGCGAAAGCCGATTTCTCTGAAGCAGACGGCATGCGTGCGGGTGAGCTGGAAGGCGAATTCGCAGAGCTGAACGGATGGGATGCAGAGCCGGATGCGGCAGCGCTCCTGATCGGTCTCGGCATTCCACGTGAGCTGCACGATAAGAAAATGTCGGAGCTGAGCGGTAATGAGAAGGTACGCGTTCTCTTGGCGCAAGCATTGTTTGGCCGTCCGCATAACCTGCTGCTGGATGAGCCTACCAACCACTTGGACCTGGAATCGATTCAGTGGCTCGAGAACTTCCTTATGGATTATGAAGGCACCGTTATCGTGGTATCCCATGACCGTCACTTCCTGAACAAGGTGTGTACGCATATTGCGGATATCGACTTCGGTAAAATCCAGCTGTATGTCGGCAACTATGATTTCTGGTATGAATCCAGTAAGCTGGCGCTTGAACTTCAACGGGATGCCAACAAGAAGAAGGAAGAGAAGATCAAGGAATTGCAGGCATTTATTCAACGCTTCTCGGCGAATGCTTCCAAATCGAAGCAGGCGACTTCCCGTAAGAAACAGCTCGATAAAATTACGCTGGAGGATCTTCGTCCTTCGAACCGTAAATATCCGTTTCTTCATTTCAAGCCTGAACGCGAGGCGGGCAAGCAGTTGCTTACGGTTGATGGCATCACCAAATCGATGGATGGGGAAAAGGTTCTGGATAATGTCAGCTTTGTTGTAAACAAAGGCGACAAAATCGCATTTGTTGGACCGAACGGTATGCCGAAAACGACGCTGTTCCAGGTCATTACAGGAGAAACCGAAGCGGATGCCGGTGAATACAGCTGGGGTGTAACAACCACCCAGGCATATTTCCCGAAAGACAACTCTGCTTATTTTGACGGTGTTGATATCAACCTTGTGGAATGGCTGCGCCAATATTCCAAGGATCAAGATGAGACATTCTTGCGCGGATTCCTTGGCCGCATGCTGTTCTCGGGTGAGGAAGCGTTGAAGAAAGCAAGCGTATTGTCCGGGGGCGAGAAGGTTCGCTGTATGCTGGCCAAAATGATGCTGAACGGCGCGAATGTGCTCATCTTCGATGAGCCGACGAACCACTTGGATCTTGAATCCATCACGGCACTCAACAATGGTCTGATCGATTTCGACGGAACGATTCTGTTCACCTCGCATGACCATCAGTTCATTCAGACGATTGCCAACCGAATTATCGAGATTACGCCAAATGGCATTATCGACCGCAGCATGAGTTATGATGAGTATCTTGAGAGTGAAGAGATCAAGGGACTTCGCGAAAGCATGTACCCGGTTGAAGCTTAAGAAATAAGATACGACGGCGAAGATGATGGCGCGAGCTTTCATCTCGCACGATCCATTAAAAAATGCTGCACCTTCCAAGTATGGGAGGTGCAGCATTTTTTGCGTTATGCACGGACGGGCTCTTCTACGAACCGCCGGTACGACGACGCTGGTTGTTTGGTTTTTTATTGTTTTGGCTTTTCATTTTTTGCGCTGAACCGGCCTGGAATTGTCCGGGTTTGTTCGCGGATGAGTTTTGCTGTTTCTTTTGTTCCAGCTTTTGCCGGATTGCATCAGCCAAATTCACTTTACGTGACTCATTATTATTCTCGGGCATAGTATCACCCTCCTCTTTGTGTTCGCCTGTCCTCATTTTATTCGTTTTTAAATCGCCCGGCAAGGGTAACAATGATTAATACCATTTTCTACGCCCATGGTTCTTTGACCGAAAGCAATTATGTTTCTCTAGACCCACACGAATGACCTTTGCTAGGATTAAATATGGATAATGATGGATATCGCTTGAGGCCTGCAAAAGGGCAAGCAAAGGAGAGACGTATAAAGTGAATAACGCCTATGAAAACATCAAACAAGGGGAACGCGGGGCTTGGATCAGTATTGCAGCCTACCTCGTGTTGTCATCATTTAAAATATTCTGTGGATACTTATTTGCATCCAGTGCTTTGCTTGCTGACGGTTTCAACAACCTGACGGATATTGTGGCATCACTCGCCGTATTGATCGGACTGCGAATTTCCCAGAAACCGCCGGATTCCGATCATGCGTATGGGCATTTAAGGGCGGAGACGATTGCGGCTCTGGTTGCTTCATTTATCATGGCGGTCGTGGGTATCCAAGTGCTGGTTGAAGCCGTTCGTTCATTTTTTGAAGGCTCTAAGGAAATACCAAATTTATGGTCTGCCGGCGTGGCCGGCATCTGTGCCGTTGCCATGCTTGGCGTATACCGGTACAATCGGAACCTCGCACGGCGCATCGATAACCAGGCACTCATGGCAGCGGCCAAGGATAATTTATCGGATGCACTTGTCAGTGTGGGGGCAGCTGTTGGTATTATCGGCGCTCAATTCGGCCTGCCCTGGCTGGATACCGTAGCGGCGGTAGCGGTTGGTGTCATTATTTGCAAAACGGCTTGGGAAATATTCAGAGATAGCACCTATAGTCTAACGGACGGTTTTGATGAAAATCGTTTGTCGGACTTGCGCAGTACGATTGCCCGTACGCCCGGTGTCGAGGGGATTAAGGACATGAAGGCCCGAATTCACGGCAATCATGTGCTGGTGGATGTTGTCATCGAGGTCGACCCGGATATCAGTGTTCTGGAGGGTCATCAGATCAGTGACCGGATCGAAGAACAGATGGAGAAGATTCACAATATTATGAGTGTCCACATTCATGTGGAGCCTAAGGGATCGTCCTAGAGGCACCGAAGAGGTACGTATACAAATGGCAGGCCAAGATTGTCTTGACCTGCCATTTAACCTGCTAGGATACATGAAGGATCATGAAGTCCGGCAGTCATACACGATTACGCTACATAAATCCAAGCTTTACCGAGCCATGTATAAACTTCAATCCATTCCCCGCCAAACACGACACCCGTTCGATTACCGGTTGTGTCGATTTTTTGCGAAGCCAAGGCACCAAGCTTTTCGCCGTTTGGAGCGTTATAGAAGTAGGTTCTTTCCGCAATCTCGATCATAGGTGTAGGCACCAACACGACTTCTTCCGGTTTTATAATAGGCTCTGTCGTCGAGATGGGAGCCGGACCTGAAGTTTCAGTTACCGTCCCCGAAGTTTCGGATACCGTCCCGTTAATCGGGTCTGCGCTTGCTACGGCGGTCAGGGACAGGGTGAGTGCTAGGGCTGCAGTAATGCTTAGTGTTTTTTTCATGGAATAATTCCTCCTTGGGACCGAAGTATGATTTGACACATTATTTTAACACATTATCGTAATAACCACGATTTGGATGTTTTGAACCAAGAAAGTTGGGTACATTTCTCAAATCGTGACAAGTTTCATGGATTCCTATATACTTTGGAGATGGGAAAAGCCTTGTTATTGCAGGAATATCCTATGGGAGGAGGGACTTTGAATGGTACGTCGAAAAAAAAGAGCCGGACGTTTCCTGCTGGGTATATTTGTCCTTCTGCTTGTGATTATCGGTGCGTTGGTCTGGTTTGTTTATCCTACGCAATCTCTTGATATGCGATATCGTTCCGTTGATTTTAAGGACAAGTTGATGACTATGGTATCAAATCGGGATACCCGCATGCTGCTGAGCACAGAAGAAGTCGGGGAACTCAGCAAGAAGAACATGGTCAAATATATGAGCACCCATGACCTGGGCGTAGATATTACAGGCGCCGATTTCATGATGAATGGCACCACAATGACAGCCCGTATGAACGGGCAATGGGGGATCCTTCCCTTTGGCGCTGTGCTGCGCTTTCAAATGTCGGCTGAGGGAAGCCATCTTCACCTGATACATGAATCGACGACGATTCGGGGAGTTGAGATCCCTTTGAATATGTTCCGCCTGGATCCGATTCAAATTTCGCTCAAGGACTATTTACCGGATCTGGTAACTGTGAAAAATGTGAAGTTTCTGTCTGATGGCTTGGAATTGAACTTCACCATGGATTGGATGTCCATTCCGTCGCTATTTAAGTAAAGCAAGGGAATCGGCTAAAGACTCAGACAAGGGAAGAATGTCTGGGTCTTTTTTTGTGTTTTCAAGAGATGTCATTATTTTCAGAAAAAAACTATAAAGAAAATACATATGTAAACATTGACACTATAATCATCCGCCACTATAATCAATAAATGTTTAGAAATAAATGTTTTAGTACTAAAGTATATAGAGGCGAAGATGGCTGTCTCTGTTGAAGGAGTGCTGGACCTTTTAAGGGAGTGTAAAAATACATGTCCATGCGGAATGAAATTCTGGAGTTGGAGATGCTATTTAAGAAGATGGTTCGGACTGTGCATCATGAATGGCAGAAGGAGGGATTTCCTAAACTAGGCAGAACCCAGTATACCGCTTTGGAGATGCTTCATGAACAGGGAGCTTTGAGATTGTCGGATTTGGCCGATTCCATTCATGTGACATGCGGAGCGGTTACAGGCATATCCGATAAATTAATCGAAGGTGGGTTCGCGCGCCGAATAAGGGATACAGCCGACCGAAGAGTTATCCATCTGGAGATCACGCCGCTTGGGCGGGAACTGATCGAACAGTTGGCCAATAAACGTGCCGAGTTGAGCGATTTGTTATACGGTTTTCTAACGGACGAAGAGGTTAAGCAGTTGAGTGTCCTATATCGCAAAATTTTGACGAATGTTGAGCACATCCAAGGTCAGATGTCCACATAGAACAAACAAGCTATATATATGATTTTACTTAGAAAGAGAGTGAAGGCTGCACATGAGTACCCATACCGTTGTTCGCCCCGGCGAGCCTGTTAAGAAAGGCCCTATCATTGCTGCACTTATGATTGGCGCTTTCGTCGCCATTCTTAACCAGACATTGATGAATGTTGCTCTGCCGAGCATCATGGAAAATTTGAGCATCAAACCGACAGTAGCCCAGTGGCTGACCACAGGCTTTATGCTGGTGAACGGGGTCTTGATCCCCGTTACCGCTTATCTGATCGCGCGTTTCTCGACAAGGCAGCTGTTCATCAGTGCGATGACGCTGTTTACGATTGGCACCTTGCTGTGTGCCATCAGCCCCAATTTTGCGTTCCTGCTTACCGGACGCCTCGTTCAGGCTGCGGGTGCAGGTATTTTGATGCCGCTTATGACCGTTGTATTTCTGAATATTTTCCCTGTTGAGAATCGCGGCAAGGCGATGGGGATGATGGGGATCGCTATGATATTTGCTCCTGCTATCGGACCTACGCTTTCCGGATATATTGTGGAGCACTATGATTGGCGTGTGCTGTTCTACATGATTCTGCCTTTCTCGATCATTGCTACATTAATCGGAGTTTTCTTCCTGAAAAACGTTACCGAGGTCAGCCGGCCGAAGCTGGATATGATCGCGATCATTTTGTCCACCTTGGGCTTTGGCGGTTTGCTGTACGGCTTCAGTGATGCCGGGAATGACGGTTGGTCCAGCACGCCGGTTGTTACGACCCTAGCGGTCGGGGCGATCGCCCTCATCCTGTTTGTATGGCGGGAGATGAAGACCGACAATCCGATGCTGGAATTCCGGATATTCAAATACAACATGTTTACGTTAACGACCCTAATCAATGTCATTGTCACGATGGCAATGTATGCCGGCATGATCCTGCTGCCCATTTATCTGCAGCAGATCCGTGGATTCACGCCGGTGGAATCAGGACTTCTCATGCTTCCCGGCGCTATTCTGATGGGGATCATGTCACCGATTACGGGCGCGATCTTCGATAAGGTTGGCGCAAGATGGCTGGCTGTTATCGGTCTGGCGATTACGGTCATTACGACGTGGGAGTTTAGTAATTTGACCGAAACAATGTCTTACAACCACATCATGATCATCTATACGGCCCGCATGTTCGGGATGTCGATGCTTATGATGCCGATCCAGACGGCCGGACTAAATCAACTGCCGCGGAGCTTGAACGCCCACGGTACGGCCATGTCGAATACACTCCGCATGGTTTCCGGCTCGATCGGAACGGCGATTCTTGTTACCGTAATGTCCACCCAGGCCGAGAGCAAAGGGGAAGCCCTGATGCAATCGGGACTATTTGATCCGAAGAATCAGGCTGACCTGCTCAAGCTGGGTAACGAAGCAACCATTTACGGCATTAATTATGCCTTTGTTATTGCCACATGGATCAGCGTCGCTTCTTTGATCTTGGCTTTCTTTATTAAGAAGACGAGACCGGCGGAAGAGCCGAAGACTTCAGGAAATCAGGAGGTTGCAGGAACGAACGTGTAACCCGATCCGATTTTGCTCAGCGCATAACGCATAAAAAGGGTGTCCAATCCGTTTATCAAACGGAGGACACCCTTTTTTTCATTTCCAAATGTGTATATTCAATGCATGGGCTTACAGCGTCACATACTTCGTCTGCGTCCGGTGAAGAGAGAGATCACAAACAGGACAACGAAGATGAAGAACAGCACCTTCGCGATACTGGCTGCAGCCTCAACGATGCCGAAGAAGCCAAAGATCCCTGCAATCAGTGCAACAACTAGAAAAATTACGGACCATTTTAACATCCTATTCACCCTGCTTTCTTTATCGATTTTATTGGATATAGCAAGCAGTCTCAGGAGGCTTCAAGAAGCGGCATATACCCAATTTGAAGCTCGGTAGGGAGCTATCGGCTGTTGCCACAGCGCCCTTCGTAGTGTTCTTTAACCGGGGCGGCAGAGGATGAAACAAGCTGCAGAACAATGGCAGGAATAGCAATCGTCCCTTTGTTTCGTGAGCTGGGGGATAGGGTAACTATTGCGTATCCGAAACCAACATACTTGAAAGTGAGGGACAACGTATGCTAACCCAAATCAGTGTTGCCATTATTGCTGTGGCATTTGCGGTTCTGGTTTTCTTTTTAATCAAGACATTAAAGGCTGCGACACAATCGCTCGAAAAGGTAACAGAAACACTCCAGGATGTCCAAAAGACGGTGGACGAATTGACTTATGAAGTGAAGCAGACCATTCGAAATACGAACGATATTACGGTGGATGTTCAGCATAAGATGAGACAGATCGATCCGGTACTGGATACCGTCAAGAATCTGGGAGAAGCTTTAAGCGAAGTCACCTATGCGGTGAAGCAGGTATCCTCCGGCATGGTTAGCCGCTTTAAGCAATCCCGGATGGAACAGAAGAAAGAGCAGCCTGCCCGTACGGAAGTGCCTTTGACGGCTCAGGATCGTACATTCCAGTCCTATGATGCGGTGTACCAGCATACGGAAGAAGAAGAAAAGTCACGCGGCCGGAATTGGTTAGCCTACGTGGATACAGCGGTTGGTCTGTGGAACAGCTTTCGTCGTCAAAAAGCCAGATAAATGTAAAAAAGCCAAGCCCGGGTATAGCTCTGCAAGCTGAAGAAAGGAGGAGGTCGCATGTGGAATGTCGCACTGTTGATGGTAGGGCTCTTGATTTACTCCGGAGGTGGAGGTGCTGTGGCAGAGCCGCAGCCTTCTGCCGGGATGTCGCCACCGCCTATTATTCATGCCGCATCGGATGTTGGACAAGCACAGACCAGCGACAACTCTACGGAGAGCTATCGAACTTTAAACGGGATTTCGTTAACGGATAACAAGCGCGATGTCATTCGCAAGCTGGGAGCGCCGGCTCAAATTGAGCATGAGGAGCTGACCGGAATGACCAAGCTGGATTACAAAGATTTGGAGGTTGGGGTTCGCAACGGCTACACGGAATATGTTCATGTGAAGCCCTCTGCCGCATCCTTTCAGGTTGAAGACCAGCGTATAGGTATGACAACCAATCAAATTCGGGCATCTCTGGGGAAGCCGTATTTTAAAGCGGAGGACGGGGATGTGTACCTTGAGGACCATCATGCGCTTAAGGTGTTTATTGACCGGAACTCCGGTGAAATTACAGGAATTGATTTGTTTTTCGATTATAGCCAGTAAATTTGTTTCAACCTTAAGAAATCAGGTTAATAACAAATGGACTACAACCTACTGAGGTTTTACACTATTAGGGGAGGTTTTCACAATGGAATTTACCAATACGAAGTCATATGCCAAAGTCGTTGAGAACGGTACGCAAGCGGTTCAGGAAGTTCAGAACCTGCGCCAGTCCGGTTACGATCAGGAGCGAATTTATGTATTGGCTCATGATTCGGACAAGACAAGCCGGATCGTGGATGCATCCGATGCCAACAACGTAGGCATCAAGGAAGAAGGCGTGTTTGATGCCTTTGCGAATTTATTCCGATCCCGCGGCGATGAGCTCCGCGCCAAAATCGTATCGCTTGGCTTCACGGAGGCCGAGGCTGGATTCTATGAGAAACAGCTGGATCTAGGCAAAGTACTCGTCATCGCTAAAAAAGATTAATGACATAACATCGACGGTATGCGTTATAGGACTTAAATCATAGATAAGGAATGAGACCTTGGACGTCTCATTCCTTATCTATGTTTTAAAAGAATGTTCCATAAACCTTGTAAAGGTGGAAGATTCAAGATACAGAGCCTTTTTCTATGGCAATTGATCAGAAGGTTATTATAGTATAATAGTAGGAAAAGGATTTCTATCGTATAATCCGTAACGTTAAGGGAGAGGGCAATGAGAATATTAATCGTAGATGACAATCCGACTAACGTCATTATTATTCGAGAAATCTTAAAAAAGGAAAACTATCAGAATACTTTATCTGCATCTTCAGCCTTGGAAATGCTGGAACATCTGGGGATTGGCGATCGCAGCCGTGAGCTGCATCCCCGGAGAGCGGATATCGATTTGATTCTGCTCGATATGATGATGCCCGAGATGGATGGAATTGAAGCTTGCCGTATTGTACAGCAATATGAGCATTTGAAAGATATACCGATCATTATGGTCACTGCCGTCGGGGATTCCAAGAAGCTGGCGGAAGCGCTGGATGCCGGAGCCGTCGATTATGTGACGAAGCCGATCAACAAGGTGGAGCTTATGGCACGGATTCGTCTGGCGCTCCGGTTGAAGCATGAGAAAGACTGGCATATTGAGAGGGAACAGCGGGTCCAAGCTGAATTGAAGCTTGCGGCCATGGTTCAGAATGCCGTTTTGAGCTCACCAATTGAAGATGATCAGCTTGAGATTCATGCGTTATACCAGCCCTCAGCGGAACTGGCGGGGGATTTGTATGCATGGTACCCGCTTGGCGAAGGCCGTTATGGCGTGATTCTGCTGGATATGATGGGACACGGGATTACTTCGTCCCTATTTTGCATGTTCATCGCTTCGGTTTTGAAGGACACGGTGACAACTTATGTCGAACCGGAGAAGGTGGTTCAGGAATTGAACCGCAGGTTCAATCAGTTAAACCTCGGCGAACAGCTGATACAGTACTATTTTACAGCGATCTATCTTGTTGTAGACACCCGTTTGAAGCGGGTGGACTATGTCAATGCAGGCCATCCTCCGGCTCTTTTCTTTCAGGAAAGCGGGGATGTGATGACCTTGGATCAAGGCTGCTGCCCAGTGGGGTTATTCGACCGGATCGAAGACATGGAGCCTAGAAGCTTTCAGTATGAAGGCGAAGGACACTTGGTTATGTATACGGATGGCCTGCTTGAGCTGGTAGAGGGGGGTCATGACGAGAAGCTGGAGTATTTGAAGGAACATTTGGGCGGCCCTCATCATTGGCGAGAAGATGAAATGAAGGAGCAATATTTTGTGGATGATCCATCGCAGGAGCGAGAGGACGATAAATGCCTGGTTTGGATATCTCTTAAAAAAGGAGAGGAAACCAATCAATGAAGCTTAGGAGCAAGTTAGTCATTGGTTTTACGACTTTACTGGCGCTCATGCTGGTTCTGACCTTGATTGGTTATGACCGAATCACTTATATGAAAGACCAGATGGATCAGGTCTATCAGGAGCGCTATCAAAAGGTACGAAACTCCAGCGCAATGCGCGGAGAGGTCAACGATATGGCGCGTGAGCTTACGAATATGATACTGAGTAATGACCAGTCCACGTACGCTGTGTCCGAACAGGAACTGGAAACGATGACAACACAAACTCAGGCGTATTTTAAAGCGATCAAGGAAAGTGCAAATACCGCCGAAGAGCAGCAATTGTTAGTCCGGATTGATCGTGCGGTGAATCAATATATCGTTTATCAAAACAAGACATTGGAACTATTGGCAAAGAGCAATGCAACAGAGGCCAATCTGCTACGCAGCTCGACTGGACAAGCTGTCCAGGAAGAGATGCTGACGAGTTTGAACGAGCTTAGCAGTTATGAGAACCAGAAGATCAATGATGAAATAACAGCAGCAAAAGCGGCATATGACCGCTCTGTCCAAATGTTCATCTATATCATGGCTGGCGGATTGTTAATCGGAATGCTGGTCATTCTATGGATTCTCCCAAGCATTACCCGGGGCATCAACGTGGTCTCCATGATGCTGAAGAGCTTTGGCGAAGGCAGATTGAAGGCGATCCGTCGTATTAAAGTTACGTCCAAGGATGAGTTTGGCGATGTGGCTCGGGTATTTAAAGACCTGTCGGAAGACATTATTGAGAAGCAGCGTATCGAGGAAACCTATCTCCAGGCGCAGCGTGATCAGTCTTGGCTGAACTCGAATATGGCCAGAGTCACGGAGCTGCTGGAGGGGATCAATTCCCTAGAGGAAGTCGGTCAGCGGTTCATCAGCGAGTTCACGCCAATTTTGGGTGCGCATTATGGAGCTATCTATATCCGTCAAGAAGACAAACATCCGAATAAGTTGGAGATGAAGGGCTCTTACGCCCATGAAGGCGGCGAAGAACCGAAGATTTCTTTCATGATCGGGGAAGGGCTTGTTGGTCAAGTTGCATTCGACAAGAAACCGATCGTACTGAGAAGCGCACCGGAGGATTACATGAAGGTGGAATCCGCATGGGGATCATCGAAGCCGGTATCCGTCATGATCTATCCGATTCTGTTTGAAAATGAAGTGATGGGTGTTATGGAGTTGGCAGCCTTTGAGGAAACAACCTCATTACAGCAGCAGCTAATATCTCAGCTGAGTCAATCTCTTGGCATTATTCTGAACAATATTACAGGCCGTCTGCGGGTGGAGCAGCTGCTGCGCGAATCGCAAGCCATGACCGAGGAACTTCAGGTTCAATCGGAAGAGCTGCAGACCCAGCAAGAAGAGCTTCGCCGTACGAACGAAAATCTGGAGGAGCAAACCAATGCCCTCAAGCGTTCCGAGGACTTGCTGCAGCGCCAGCAGGAAGAGTTGGAGCATTACAATACCGAGCTTGTTGCCAAGACGCGTGCGCTTGAGGAACAGGTGCAGGAAGTGGAAGAGAAGAACGATGAAATCGAGAAGGCGAGAATGCAGCTTGAGCAGCAAGCGAAGCAGCTTTCGATTACAACCAAATATAAGTCGGAGTTCATGGCCAATATGTCCCACGAACTACGGACCCCGCTTAACAGCCTGCTGATATTATCACAGCTGTTGTCGGAGAATAAGGATGGAAATCTGAGCAATAAGCAGATTGAATATGCACAGACTATTTATATGTCGGGCTCCGATCTGCTGAAAATGATTGATGAGATTCTCGATTTGTCCAAAGTGGATGCAGGGAAAATGGAGATCAATTATGAGGATGTTCAGCTTCCGGATATTGAAGCCTTCGTGGAGCAGAATTTTGCCGCCGTTGCATCCCGCAAGCATATTGACCTGGGTGTGCACATTGGTGCAGATATTCCGCAGAGCATTGTCACGGACAGCCATCGTGTGAAGCAAATTCTTCGTAATCTGTTGTCGAACGCCTTTAAATTTACCAATAGCGGCTCTGTCGAGCTGCATGTGGAGAAGGCCGACAAGGAGAAACTTCCGCTTTACTTGAATGCCGAAGCGGATTATGTGGCCTTTGCTGTCAGAGATACCGGTATCGGTATCCCGGCTGATAAAACGGATCTAATCTTTGAAGCCTTCCAGCAGGTAGACGGCACAACCAGCCGTAAATACGGGGGAACCGGGCTTGGTTTATCCATCAGCCGCGAGCTTTCCCGTCTGCTGGGCGGAGGCATTCTGGTTGAATCGGAAGAAGGCAAGGGAAGCTGCTTCACACTCTTCCTGCCAGCTAATCCTCCGGATTTGGTAGAAGGTACACAGCAAGCAGCCGCAGCAATTGAGGCACCACCGGAGCGTAATCTGATCGTGCCGAAGGCAAAGATGATTACGAAAGAGGCTCAGCCATCCGTACAGGTGGATGATGATCGCAACCAGCTCGGACCGACAGATAAAGTGTTGCTTATCATTGAGGATGACGTGAAGTTTGCCAGAATTCTTATGGATATGGCCAGAGGACGCGGCTTCAAGGCGTTGGTTGCATTGCAGGGGGATATCGGTCTGGAGATGGCCAAGTCGTACAAACCGGATGCCATCATCCTGGATATCCAGCTTCCGGTTATTGATGGCTGGTCTGTCATGGGCGAGCTGAAGAGCTCTGCGGTTACGCGCCACATTCCAGTGCATGTCATTTCGGTCGTGGATGAAGTGAAACAAGGATTAATGATGGGAGCGATCGCTTACTTGAAGAAGCCGTCATCCAGGGAAGCGCTGGAGGGCGCGTTTACGCATATCGAATCCTATACGGAAAAATCGATGAAGCATCTGCTGATTGTCGAGGATGATGATATTCAGCGGAATTCCATTATTGAATTGATTGGTCATGACGATGTATCGATTACGGCGGCATCCACAGGCGCCGAAGCGCTCACTGAGCTGCACAAACAGCACTATGATTGTATGGTGCTTGATCTGATGCTGACGGACATGACAGGTTTTGAGCTGCTAGATCAGATCCGCGACGATGAGAAACTGGTGGATCTGCCGATTATTATTTATACAGGCAAGGACCTTGATTCGAAGGAAGAGATGCAGCTACGCAAATATGCGGAGTCGATCATCATTAAAGACGTAAAATCGCCGGAGCGGCTTTTGGATGAAACAACACTGTTCCTCCATCGGGTCGAGGCTGATTTGCCGGAAGATAAGCGTAAAATCCTGCAGAAACTGCACAACAAGGAAGAGCTGTTTGAAGGTAAGAAGATTCTGCTGGTGGACGATGATATCCGCAACGTGTTTGCTCTCTCCAGCGTGCTGGAGGGATACCATATGGAAGTTACCTTCGCTGAGAACGGTCGGGAAGCAATCGAGCTGCTTCAGGAACATCCGGATTATGATCTGGTGTTAATGGATATGATGATGCCGGAGATGGACGGTTATGAAGCGATGCGACGTTTACGCGAAATGCCGGAATTCGAGAAACTGCCGATTATTGCCCTGACAGCCAAAGCCATGAAAGAGGATCGCGCGAAATGTATTGAAGCGGGAGCTTCCGATTATATGAAGAAGCCGATACAAACGGAGCAACTTCTTTCGCTTATGAGGGTTTGGTTGTATTCGTAAGCTGCTTTTGTGGGTAAAGTACAAGTAGCAAATAAACACGGGGAAAGCGGTGCAAGCGTAATGTCATCTAGTGACCATATGGAATCAGAACAACTGTTGTTAACAGAGGAAAGCGAACGTGAGCTGGAACAGATCGAGATTGAGCTTCTTTTGGAAGGAATTCATCGATTCTATGGTTACGACTTTCGCAATTACGCTATTCCCTCATTGAGGCGGAGAATCTGGCATCATGTTCATGCCGAGGGCGTATCCACAA
Organism: Paenibacillus sp. FSL K6-1330; assembly: GCF_037976825.1. Classification (NCBI taxonomy): domain Bacteria; kingdom Bacillati; phylum Bacillota; class Bacilli; order Caryophanales; family Paenibacillaceae; genus Paenibacillus; species Paenibacillus sp. FSL K6-1330. The sequence continues at coordinate 6,414,430 of NZ_CP150269.1, read as the reverse complement.
TCTCAGCCCTTCAGGATAAAGTACTTCACGACCGTTCTTGTTTTGAACGGCTCATATATAATCTATCAATTCCGGTTACGGAAATGTTCAGGGATCCGAAACTATTCCTGACATTCAGGCAGTCGGTAGTTCCATTGCTTCGTACGTATCCTTATATACGGATTTGGCATGCCGGCTGTTCGACTGGAGAAGAAGTGTATTCCATGGCTATTTTGCTTCATGAAGAGGGACTGTATGAGAAATCCCGGATTTATGCGACAGACATGAATTCACGTTCTCTCCAGCAGGCCAAGGAAGGCGTATTCGACATCAAACGCATGAAGCAATACACCAAGAATTATATGGAGGCGGGCGGTACCCGCTCGTTCTCCGAATACTATACAGCGAAGTACAATTCGGTTATTTTCCAACCGTTTTTGAAGAAAAATATGATATTTGCCGAGCATAATCTGGCAACAGACCGTTCCTTTAACGAGTTTAATGTGATCTTTTGCCGGAATGTCATGATTTATTTTAATGATCAGCTGCGGGATCACGTACATGGATTATTTCACGAGAGTCTAAGCCATTTTGGTATTCTCGTACTGGGTTCTAAAGAGTCTATTCACTTTACGAATTATAGTGAAGCTTATGAGACGCTGGACCGGGTGGAGAAAATATACCGGAAGATTAAATAGAAGTTTTGTAGGAGGATCTCATGGGGTTTCACGAACCGATTCATATTCTGTTGGTAGATGACCGCCCTGAAAACTTACTTGCACTCGAAGCTGTTCTGGACAGCGAACAATACACGCTCATCAAAGCTACTTCAGGGGAAGAGGCTTTGCGATATCTCTTGAAGTATGATTTTGCCGTGATTGTTCTTGATGTACAAATGCCCGGCATGGACGGTATCGAAACAGCAAGGCTGATCAAGGCGAGAGACAAGACAAAGGATATTCCGATTATATTCATTTCCGCGAACAGCAAGGATGCGGAGCATCTTTTTGCAGGATACTCCGCGGGGGCGATCGACTATATGGTTAAACCCTTTATCCCTCAAATCTTAAAGTCCAAGATCGAGGGTTTTGTCGATATGTACCGGACCAATAACAGGCTGAAAATTCAGTCCATGCAGTTGCACCAGAAGACCCAGGAGCTTGAAAAGATTAATCAGGAACTTGTGCTGGCCAAGGAAGAAGCGGAGATTGCCGCCAAAGCAAAAACGGAATTTCTGGCGATGATGAGTCACGAGATCCGCACGCCGATGAATGGCGTCATCGGGATGATTGATTTGCTGATGGACAGCGACCTCCAGGATGAACAGCGGGAATACGCAACGATTATCCGCAACAGCGCGGATGCCTTGGTTAACATCATTAATGACATTCTGGATTTTTCCAAGATGGAATCAGGCAAAATGGAGCTCGAGGAATATCCGTTCGATCTCAAGTCCTGCGTTCAGGAAGTGTTTGGTTTGTTCTCTGGAGAAGCCTCCAAGAAGAATCTGGAGCTTACGTATTATATCGAGGATCAAATTCCTGCGATCATATTCGGGGATATGGGACGCCTTCGTCAAGTGTTGGTGAATCTGGTATCCAATGCCGTGAAGTTTACGAATGAGGGCGGCGTGTATTTGGTTGTTTCGCTTGCCCAAGCTGAAGAGAACCGGTTAACCCTTGAATTCACAGTGAAGGATACGGGGATCGGAATCTCATCCAAGAAACTTGATCGGTTATTCAAGCCGTTCTCTCAATTGGATTCCTCGATGACAAGGCGCTATGGTGGAACAGGACTTGGGCTTGCGATCTGTAAATCGCTCGTACAGATGATGGGCGGAGAGATCGCGGTTGAGTCCATAGAAGGCAAGGGAGCCACCTTCGTATTTACGATCTGCGTTCATACGCATGAGGAAGAGTATCATCGACTCCGGGAAGAGGAGCGTTCGGCAAGATATCGTGTGCATGGGGAGAGGCAGCCAAACATCCTGATTGTGGACGATCATCCAATTAATCGAAAACTGATGGAAAGCATGCTGGCAAAGATGGGGATGAAAGCGGATATGGCGGAGGACGGCAGGCAGGCGGTTGATATGGTTGCCGGTCCTAAAGTCTACGACATGATCTTCATGGATTTGCAGATGCCAGTTATGGATGGTCTTGAAGCAGCGCGTCTGATCCGCCAGATGAAACCGGAGGCTGAGCCTCCCGTTCTGGTTGCGATGACGGCTAATGTGATGGACGGGATTCAGAAGCGCTGCTTTGACGCGGGCATGAATGAATATATCAGCAAGCCGGTCAAAATCAGCTGTGTGAAGCATCTGATATCCCGGTATGTACCGGTAGGACCGGAAGGATGGGATATCAGCCCAAGCCCTGTTCGCATCATCAACGGTTAGCGCAGCAATCGGTTTCCATATATTAGCGTGTCTACAACCCACCTAACCTGTTTCAACAAGCGAGATAACGGGTTATGTAAAGGGAAAACAAATGATTGGGAGAGAGTGTCTATGAATACAAAAACGAATGATAAGTTCAATGCTAAGACCCAAATGAACGAGGGCGTATGCACGGTATTTTTGAGCGGTGAACTTGATCTGTCCGTCGCTCCGGATTTTCGGTTAGTCATGGAGCCTCTTGTCGGCAATTCCGAAGTAGACTTGATCGTCAACATGAAGGACATGACATATATTGATAGCACGGGTATTGGTATTCTTCTGTCGATACTGAAAGCAAGACATGGCATGGAAGCACGCTTTGCAGTCGAGGAAGTTCCGCCGCAAATTCAAAAGCTGTTCGATATGACGGGTATTGCGAAGTTCTTTCAGTCGTAAGAAGAATTCCCAATAGGAAAGGATCGAAAAGAATGAATTCAGATGTACAAAGAGTAACGCTTAATTTGCCTGCCAGTGCTGAATATGTGGATATTGTAAGACTGAATCTGTACGGGATAGCTTCCAAGATGGGCTTTTCCTATGAAGAGATCGAAGATATGAAGGTCGCGGTGTCCGAGGCCTGTAATAACTCGGTCTTGTATGCTTATAGTCAGGAAGGCGGAATGGTAGAGGTTTTATTTCAAGTGACCAGCGATTCGCTATCCATTACGGTCAGAGACGAAGGGGAGAGTTTCGACAGTGTGGGAGCGGTTGGCAACCGTACACTTCATGATAAAGATCTCAGCGAGGTCCAAATCGGAGGACTAGGCTTCTACCTGATGGAGGCGCTTATGGATGAGGTAAGCGTGACAAACCAGGCTGGAAAGGGAACCGAGGTTACGCTGACAAAGCGGCTCGCAAGAAGCGAGGAGCCGGTATGAGTGATAAGGCGACTCCCCAAGAGTCCAGAGATGAAGCCGTTCATTTAATTGAACAGTATCAGCAAACGAAGGATAACGATATCGCGACGGTGCTGATTAAGAAATATGAGCCGATGGTTAAAATGGCGGCAGGCAAGATTGCCCGAAATCGGCCCGACCTGTATGAGGATTTGTATCAGGTTGGCCAAATGGCATTAATTCGCCTTCTGCAGCAATATGACATCAGCCTGGGGATTCCGTTTGAGCCCTATGCCATGAAGAGCATGATCGGGCATATGAAAAACTTCCTCCGTGATAAATCATGGTACATTCAAGTACCAAGACGAATCAAGGAGAAGGGTGCCTTGGTTCAGCAAGCGATTGATGAATTGATGGTGAAGCTGGAGAGATCTCCCGATGTAAATGAGATCGCATCCTACCTGGATCTTTCCGTTGAGGAAACGGTTGAAGTGCTAGCCGGACGTGAATGCTATCATTATGTATCATTGGATTCCCCTTTATCTCAGGAAGAAACCGGAGCGACGCTTGGAGAGCTAATCAGTTCGGATGTAAATGATTTTGATTCCGTTGAGAAGCGCATGGATCTTCAGCAGGCGATGAGCCAGTTGAAGGAGCAAGAGCAGAAGGTGCTATTGCTGGCATTTCAGGAGGGACAGTCCCAGAGAGCGATCGCTCAGAGGTTAGGCGTGTCGCAAATGAGTGTCTCGCGTATCCAGAAGCGGGCAACGGAAAAACTGAAGCAGATCATGTCCAATTCTTCTTACTGATATGGACAAGCCTCGTAGAAACAGACGTATAGCAACATAAGGCACGCTTCCTCCATTACAGGAAAGCGTGCCTTTTTGGAACCTACGATTCGTATTTATAGAAGGGAGTGACAGGGAAACATGCTGGGGCCAGATAGGATGGAAGGTCAGGATATTTATACTATTGCAGGGGGATGGAAGTGGTACGATGTTCGAACGGATGACTGGCAATCCTCCTGGATCGGTGAACTTCGGACGCGCTATCCTTATACAGCCGAATGGTTTGATCTGGCATCGACGTTAAAGGAACGAAACTACTTATCCGTCCGATTCAAGGATGGGGTGGAGCCGGTCATTATGGGAACCATGCTTTACAAGGTTACGGATGATGCCGATCATTACAAGTCGGAACAATTCTATTTTTATACAGACCACCAAGTGCTGATCACCATCAATTTGGATGAGCATACCCGAAGCGTGATGGCTAAGTCCGATAGAGCTTCCATGCTTCATCAATGCCAAAAGCCTGTCGACGGGATGTTTGTGCTGGCTCGAGCCATTTTGCATTATTACCATGCAGGAATGGATCAATTCGAGCACAATCTGCGCCTTGTCGAGCGTGATATGCGCACGCGCAACAGCCGGTCGTTAATGGATAGCATTCTCTCGTCCCGGTTTGAGCTGCTGGAGTGGAGCAATCTGTTTATTCCTTTTCAGGAGCTGATCGCTGCTGCAAAGGAAGGGTATCATGGCGAGCTGGATAGCAGCCGCTCGTTTCAACAGCTTCTGCACCGAGTGGAAAGAATGGAAAAGCTGATTTATCATTATGAGCGGGAAATCGATACGCTGGTATCGATAGACGATGCAATCTCGGCGTTCCGCGGCAATGAAATTATGAAGACACTGACGATTTTTACCGTCCTATTCACGCCGGCAACCGTGGTCGGAGCCATATGGGGGATGAATTTTGTAAATTTGCCCGCCATTAATACGTTTTGGGGATTTACGGTAGTCAGCAGCTTTACGCTGCTGTGGACCGGAGGCATGTATCTTTGGATGCGCACGAAGGGATGGACGGGAGACCTGCTTCAAGTGAAGTCCAGCAATAAAAACCTTTGAGGCATAAAGGTTATGCATGAATGGCAGCAAGAATGATCACAACGCCCGGTGACCCCTAAAGGCACCGGGCGTGTTCATGTGTTAACACTATGATCTGGATTGATCGATATATCCTTGCAAATCCGAGATGAAATCCCCGATCATCGGTACGTTGACAAAGAAGCTGAGAATGTAACCCAGAAGACCAAGCACGAGTGCCGTGCCAAGCGTTAAGCCTAGCCCCCGGGATAGTCCGGCTGTGAGGTTGGCGATGATGCGTTTCTTGGGATTCATGTAATGATCGATCATGTCCCTCATTTCGGATTTCTCCAGCATGGTGGCAATTTTGTCCAGCCGCGTGTTCAGTTTCTTTACCTCGTGCCGCAGTTCGAAGGGATGCTCCTGGACATCATCCGTCTCCCGGGAGCGCCTTTCTTTACTAGTTTCGGATTCCATTCGTGGCTCCTCGCGTCGTGTCGAACGATTGCCGCTCCGGGTCGAGAAGCTGGAGCCGCTATGATATGGGTTCGCTTTACTCATGAGTTATCCCCGCTTTCTAGGCAAATGCGCCGTTTCATTTCAATTATCAATCCATATGATGCTTATAAGCTGACTGTCACGATCTGGCACAAAAATAGCCAGCTGTGTCAGCTGGCTATTCGTGACCTCACGAATTAAACATTCGTTGTCGATTTTATTTCACGGCTGACATCGGAAGAAGTGTCCATCGCTTGATCCTTTACGTCTTTGGAAGCATTAGAAACCTCGCTGGACACGTCCGCCGATGCTTCCTTGACGCTGGACATAATGCTTTGGCGGCCTTCATTCACGGTGGCCATCACATCGGAGGCTTTGGTACCCACGGTTTTGGCCAGTTCAGAAGCTTTATCGCCTACGGTATAAGCAACTTCCTTGGTTTTATCCGTTACCATGCTCAGTTTCTCGGACAAATCCCCGCGCAGTTCGCGGCCTGGCTTTGGAGCGAACAACAGAGCTGCTGCCGCTCCGACCAAGGCACCGATAAAAGCACCTTTGAAGAATGTGGAACCGCTTTGTACTGGATGTTCTTGTTCTGTGTGATTCATAACTTTCACTCCTTTTAGTTAATATAAAAAGAATATAGACACGAGAATCAGGCTGTACGTCTAAATAGCTTGGCAACAAGACCGAGCAAGAATACGAAGATAGCTGTACCGATGATAGCGGGCACAATGGCAAATCCGCCAATGACAGGTCCCCATGCTCCGAAGAGCCATGGTCCAAGCCATGCGCCCACGAAACCAGCGATCATGGATCCGATAATTCCGCCCGGCATTTCATGACCAACCAGTGCATCCCCGATAATCCCGATGATGATTGCCATTACGATGCTGATGATGATTCCCCACATACGATCGCCTCCTTTTTAAAGAGCAATGTTTTTCGAGTGGGCTTGCTTATCTCGTAATTAAACCTAAGGGCACATCGTGAAACAGGACAGCGTGAAACGGGAGATAAAATGGAGTGTCCGTCCCCTGCGGAATTTAGCCTGCTGTTATTTGCAGATTTTTGTACTATACTGAATACAGATTTGCAATAATCCTCGAATAAGCGAGGAATATAGGTACCACGCATGAAGAGGTTTCTAAGGCGGGAATACGGTCACAGACGGTTATAGAAGGAGTTATTCAACATGGACACTGTATTAGTGAATGAATATCGGGCGGACATATTAGAGTGCGTCCACAATGGACATATATGTATTGTTAATGAACAAGGAAGCGTTCAGGCTTACGCGGGAGATCCGGAATATGTCGCATTTACGCGCTCTTCGGCCAAGCCGATGCAGGCGATCCCCTCCATCCGCGGCGGGCTTGCTGACCATTATGGACTGACGGATAAGGAAATCGCGATCATGACGGCCTCGCATCGGGCGGAGCCGGCTCACATAGAAGTGCTGGAAGGCTTTGCCCGCAAGGTGAATATTAGCGAAGATCACATGGTTTGCGCGTCCAGCTGGCCGCTGGATGAGGAAAATAAAGAAGCTCTTCTGCGAGAGCGGAGAGACAAGCGTAAATGGTACCATAATTGCTCCGGCAAGCATTATGGCATGCTGGCCTATTGCCAGATGGCAGGATATCCGCTGACGGGATATGATCAGCCGGAACATCCGCTGCAGCAGGAGATCCTTCAGACGGTTTCCGATTTGGCCGGACTGGCTCCCTCAGATATCCGGTTGGGAACCGATGGTTGCGGCCTGCCGGTATTTGCCATGCCGCTTCGTGCTCTGGCTACAGCCTATATGAAGCTCGCATCCCCGGAACTTATTGAGGATGAGCCAACACAAAGGGCGGTCATCCGAATTACGGAGGCCATGCATGCATCTCCTTATATGGTGGCGGGAAATCACAAGGTGGACACCCTTCTTTTGGAAGATGATAATATTGTGGCCAAGGGCGGCTTTAAAGGTGTGTACTGCTTGGGTCTGAAGAAGGAGCACCTAGGCATTTCGTTCAAGATTGCAGATGGCTCTGAAGAAGAATGGGGCTGGGTAGCGGAGTCCATATTGGAGCAAATCGGGTATAACAACAAAACAACCATCGATCGCTTGAAAGCCGCGTATCCCAAGGATTTATACAACGATGAAGGCCTTAAAGTAGGCAGGGTGGAAACCGCATTTAGGCTGACTCATACGTAAGCATGACTGATTAGACCGGAAACCGCCGGGGTATTGATTAGTAAAAACGGCGGAGGTGACCGGCCATGATTAAAATCATGACGGCAGCGGAACGACATACGACCCATAAAGACGGGATTCATAGTGAATTCAGCTTTTCCTTTGGTGATTATACAGACCCACATAACGAGCATTTTGGAAGCTTGCTGGCACATAATGAATATGTGCTTAAACCGATGGAAGGTTTTGATCGAAGATTTCATCATGACTTGGTCATTGTCCATTTGGTGCTGGAAGGCACGTTAACGTATGAAGATGATACAGGGAAAGAAATGGAGCTGACGCCCGGTTCGATTCATGTCGTGAATACAGGCTCCGGCGTGTACCATGCAGAGAAGAATGCCTCATCTTCCGAGGACGTACGCTATCTGGAAATGTGGTTTCTACCTCCGGAGCCGAACCTTGAGACCAGTCATCATCAAGGCGATTTTACAAAAGAACAGCAATTGAACCAGGTGCTTCCGATTATGGGGCCGGGCCACGGGGAACGCAGCTTGCCCGAGTCGCTGGATGTTGTAATGTACAGTACCATACTGGAGACAGGACAAGAACTGACGTACAGCCTGGCCGAAGGTCGGAGAATGCATTTGTATGTGATTAGCGGTCAAGTCGAAATATCATCGGAAGACGGCATGTTTGATATTACAGCGGGTGACGCGGCCAGGATACAGCGCCGTCATGAGCTGACATTCCGAGGGAACTCAAGTGAGGGGAACTCAGAAGTGGTGATGATTGATATGCCGTAGAGAAGGACAGAAAGCCCCCGGAACTTTGCTTAAATTAGCGAAGTTCCGGGGGCTTTTAGCTATACAAGGGCTCTTCTTTTTGATCTTTTCAAGCTTTTCGGGCAATGATGATCTACTGGTTCCCGCGCAACTGCCCGAGCTCCGAGACAACAGCTTCCACTTCCGATATACTAAGGTTTTGCTTATTTATGACCATGTCGTACAAATCATAAATGTCATCATATTGGTTAACCGAGAAGGCGGAGGCTTGCATAGCAGCTCCTGTAGCCATCCGAAGCTTGGTTTTAATCTGTTCAATCATATACTCGACATTGGCTTGGGATTTTTCACTCAAATCCATGGATTAACACCATCCTCTCATAGGCTGATTTACGATTTTCGTCCCTGTATTGTACCATGTTACCGTGTGGCTCGACCAATGTTTTTGCCATCGGAGACAGAGATAGGTTAAAATCAGGAAAAAAAGGTTTTTCAGGCTGCGGGACAAGGTTTCAAGCGATGTAATCAAGGAGGAGGGCCGTCATGAGCGAACAAGCCGGCAAGACGCCAGGCGTACAGGCTGTAAAAGCTAAAATGTCGGGGCATGAACTGACGGATTTTTTTCGGTCGATTTCGCAGCGGCATTCGCTGGACAGCATTGTATTTTTATGTATAGGCACCGACCGTTCCACAGGAGATGCACTCGGACCGCTTACAGGAAGCCGGCTCATGGAATACGGTTTTCCGCATGTGATCGGGACGCTGCCTGATCCGTGCGACGCTTTTAATCTTGAGTCAAGGCTTCAAGGTTTGCCTGAGGATAAGGCGATTATTGCCATTGATGCATGCCTGGGACAAGCCTCGTCAGTCGGATATTTTTTTACATGCGAGGGTCCACTGACGCCTGCCCAGTCCGTCGGCGGGAGGCTTCCGGCAGTGGGAGATTACAGCGTGGCAGCAGTTGTGAATGTCCATGGACCGAAACCGTATTGGACTCTTCAAGTGACGTCCCTATACCAAGTCATGGGGATGGCGGAGCAGATAGCGAAGCAAGCCGCTATAGCCTTTGGCCTTAGGCCGTAAGACACGGCGTTTCAGCCGGGGGTGTTTTTGTTTAATAATAGATCATTCTTTATAAAATAATGGGTGTCTGTCACATGGCATCCGCTGAATAGAAAGAAGGGTATCGCTATGGAAAAAGTACAATGCAACGGCAGCACGATTTGTTATGTTGATCAGGGACAAGGTGAGCCAGTCATTCTGCTTCACGGTTTCTGCGGAAGCTCCGCCTACTGGGAACAGGTCCTGCCATTTCTTCAAGGCTTCAGAGTCATTGTACCGGATCTCCGTGGTCACGGGCGGTCTGATGCACCGATGGGATCGTATACCATTGAACAGATGGCAGACGATGTGCTGCTATTGATGGATGAGCTCGACATCCCGAAGGCAACATTACTCGGTCATTCCCTCGGAGGATACATCACGCTCTCCTTCGCCCAGCGTTACGCTTCTCGTTTGAACGCCTTCGGCCTGATTCATTCTACAGGCTACCCGGATTCGGACGAAGCGAAGGAGAAGCGGGTGAAGGCGGTCAGCACCATCCAAGGGGAGGGCATTACGGCTTTTGTTGACGGATTGGTGCCCGGCTTATTCGCTCCGGATACGAAGGATACCAAGCCGGAATGTATTCAGCGCGCGAAGGAGATAGGTTATCTAACGCCACCTCAGGGAGCGATCGGAGCGGCGCTGGCGATGCGTGAGCGTCCGGACCGACGCGATGTGCTCTCGGCGTCCATTCTGCCTATTCTGCTGGTAGCCGGGGAGAAAGACGGATTGATTCCGGCAGAGCGTACCTTTACGACAGATCATGACAACGTGACCCCAATCATAATCGAGGGCGCAGGACATATGAGTATGATGGAGACGCCGGAGAAGCTCGGCGAAGTCATCACTTCTTTCTTGGGACGGCTTGAGCATGAATAAACGCATGAGAGTCTTTCGATAGTTTATAATGAACGGATACCCCCTTGCGGGATATCCGTTTTATTTTTGTGCCCAGCGTACTCTCCGTCGTTTGCTTGTCCGGCCGTTGAAATAGAGCCGAGAATGGGGGGGAGGGCCGGCTACTGGAATTCTGGCCCCGGATAGCCTACAATTTAATCGTGATCCGGTTGGGATCTGGACCCGGCAAGATCAGAATACACTGCATTTGTCATGGATGCAGGTTGGGGGTGGGCGAATGTTTCGCAGGGATTATCTCGTGCGGCTAATTGAGGATATGACACAGATGATTGCCAAGGTGTTTTCGCTGAAGCAGGAGCGCAAGCACACAGAAGCCCTATGGGAGCTGGATGAGCTCTTCAAACGGCAGTTCCGGTTGAATTCGGATCTGCTTCGCTCATTGTCCGCTGCCGATATTGAACAGTTATTTCGGATTCATGGTTATTTGGAAGCGGACAAGCTGCAAAGCGCCGTCAGGCTTATGGAAGAGGAAGCATCCCTGCTGCTTGACCTGGAGCGTGAAGAAGAGGCTGTTATGCTCTATACCAAGGTTTTTCAGCTATATTTGAAGTCAGCCCTGCAAGGAGCGGATCTCAAACTGATCGGGTTGACGGAACGGATCGGTATGGTGAGAGAACGTTTAAGGTCATACGCATTGCCTGAGACGGCGATGCGGGATTACTATGCATATACGGAGCAGCAGGGGATGTACGCGGAAGCGGAGAACACCCTTTACCAACTGCTGGATAACGGCAAGATGGAATATAGTGAAGCCGTACAGTTCTATCAAAGATTGCAGCTGAAGCTGCCCGAGGATTTGGCGAAGGGCGGGCTTCCGCTGGAGGAAGTCCACGAAGGAATGGATGAGCTTAACCGTCGTTTTCCACATACAGCGGTAAACGGTGACAAGTCGTTTACCTAAGCGGGATTAACCTGTCTATCACATAAAGAAAGCGAGATGTGCCTTTTGGATGCATTAAGAAAATTGATTCATAACATCATGGAAGAAGGCTCGTTGATCACGGCTACGCTAAGCCAGCTTCGCAAGCGGGAAGGCATGACTTACAGCAAAGTAACGGTTAAGCCTGTAGAGCTCAAGAATAAGCTGCACTACCAGTTCGCCTATTATTCCGGAACCAAAGTCACCCATCAGAACGTGCCAGCGGATGAGGCGGAGGCGGTGCTGGTTGACATGTTTGAGAATGTATTCCGGCAAGCGATGATGTATACGCCGGAAGCAGATTATCAGGTACTGATCTCGAAGAAATACAAGGTTTCGATTCTGACCAAATCCGCCTCCAAGACCAAGACGGATTTGTCTCATAACCGGAAAAAGACGTACATCCTTGAAGAGGGAGAGCCCGTTCCGTTTCTGGTGGAGCTCGGCATCATGAGTGAGGACGGCAAAGTATTTGCTCGCCGGTACGATAAGTTCAAACAGATCAACCGGTTTTTGGAGATGGTTGAGGACGTGCTTCCCCACCTGCCGGAGGACCGTCCACTGACGATCGTTGATTTTGGCTGCGGCAAATCCTATCTGACCTTCGCTTTATATCACTATTTGGCGGTAACCGCGCACAGAAAGCTGAATATTGTCGGATTGGATCTCAAGGCGGATGTCATCGAACACTGCAGTATGCTGGCGAAAAAACTGAACTACACCCAGTTGCAGTTTCTTGTCGGTGACATTGCGGAATATGACGAGCTGGAGCAGGTGGATATGGTGGTCACGCTGCATGCATGTGATACAGCAACAGATGCTGCGCTGGAAAAAGCGGTCCGTTGGGGTGCTTCGGTTATTCTGTCGGTGCCTTGCTGCCAGCATGAGCTGTTCTCTCAAGTCCAAAGCCCTGTTATGGAGCCGCTGCTGTCCCACGGTATTCTGAAGGAACGATTCTCAGCGCTTGCCACGGACGCCATTCGAGCCAAGCTCCTCGATCTGATGGGCTACAAGACGCAGCTGCTGGAGTTTATTGATATGGAACATACACCGAAAAACATATTGATCCGTGCGGTTAGCGGTTCTGCCGGAGATCGGGATAAGCTGTGGCAGGAATATACCGCGTTCCGCGATTTTTTAAGCGCCTCGCCATATCTTGAGCGGGCGTGCAAGGACTTGCTGCCGGAAACGTAAAATCACATCATGTTGATCCCGGAAAAGCGATGAAAGTGCAACTGCACTTTCATCGCTTTTTTTAGAGATCAGAACGTATAAACTTCGAAGCTTGGACTTCCAGATATCGCAAGAAAGTTTGGCATCGAGCAGATATCTTTACCCCGATTGCCGGTGATTCCGATTCTGCGGGGGAACATCTAAGCGATGGCATTCGAAGCCTTAATCCAGGGGATCAAGCGGCCTTATAGCCCGATGAGATCACAGACGCTGCTTCAAAGAATAACGTCGTAAGTCCTTGTCCACAATGGCTAATAGCTGGTTTGGCCAGAAGGACGGATGCCGTGTAAGGAGCAGCCGAGGTTGAATGGTTATGCATGGGAACGGGGGCGTTGGTTCATGGCAAGGAAGACCCTACATCGTAATTGCGGGATGATGCTGATTGCACTTGTCTTGGTGGCAGGTATCCGGAGCGGAATGTTTTTTGATGGAGATATCTATGGGGTCGGAGCCTGTTTTGGAGTGCTTCTGCTGCTTATGATGGGAACTAAACGGCATGGTGGAATCCAAGGTCAGGAGATTCATGGCATTGGCATGATGCCTGGATTGGTTAATTTGGATAAAGGTTTGCGAGTGGTGCTTGGGTGCATCTGCGGAATGATTCTCATGTATGTGCTTCATGCAATCGGGCGACCACTCTCTCTGGAAGGCACGATGAAAGAGATCATCCTGTGGGGAAGCTACGGCTCCTTTGCAGCTGTCGCCTGGCGTATATGCCGTGCAGGTGATGGCTTACGTATGATGCAGGCGGGTTGGCATCTGATGGGTGCTGTGCTGTGCGGCAGTGCTTTGCTTGCCGTATATGGGCTTTTGGAGCTGCCGTATGGGATCTATCATACGGCGGATGCGGACATCAGCGCGACGGGCGCGAGGCTTGGTGGCCTGCTTCAGTACCCGAACGTGTTCGGGGCCGTGATGGCCGCCTTCCTGCTGGAGCGGCTGTTCGCGCTGCCGTCCGTCCTGCGGACCCGGACGGGCACGCTCCGCGCAGCGGCTGCCCTGCTGCCGCTGCTGCCCTACACCGCCGCGCTGCTCCTGACGGAGTCGCGCGGCGCCTGGCTCGCGGCCGCCCTCGCGTGCGCGGCCGGATTCGCCCAGGAGCGGCGTGCTTTCGCGCCGCTCCTGGTGGCTGCCGCCGCGCCATTGGAGAGCGCGGCGCTGCTGTACCGCCAGCTGGCTGAGGCCAAGCTGGCGCCAGCCGTGCTGCCCGGCCTGCTATGGCTGGCCGGGCTTTGGGCCGGCGGCGTCCTCGCCGGCCTGCTGCTGTGCCGCTGGCGGCACAGCGGGGACCCGTGGCGGCGGTATGCCGCGCCAGGGACCCTGGGGGCTGCGGCGCTGCTGGCTGCCGCAGCCGGAGCGGTGATCCTGCATCAGGTGCAGGATCGGACTCTGGGCGGCGCGGCAACGCTGAGCGCGCGCCGCCTCATGTACAGCGACGCATGGCAGCTGGCCCGGTCGTCGCTGTGGCTGGGACGGGGAGGGGAGACGTGGCGGCAATCCTACCTTGCCATTCAGTCCCAGCCCTACGTGGGTGCCGAGGTGCACAGCGGATACATGGATATCCTGCTGAATGCGGGCCTGATCGGGTTGCTGCTTGTCCTTGTTCTGGTTAGCTTTATCGTTGCGGGGCTCATTGCTGTGAACTCCCGACTCATGCCCGCTGCTTTCGTGCTGATCGGACACGCGGCGGTGGACTTTGACTGGAGCTTTGGGCTGGTATGGCTGCTGCTGTTGTGGCTTACAGTAATGGGCTTCGCTGCGGCCTCTTCTGGTCGGGAAGTGCAGAATGGACCTATCGCAGCTCAAAGACGCAAACCCTTCAAAATAGGGAAGCAGCTGCTAGCCGTTTATGAAGGGAACCGGGGAAATCGGCCGTTGCTGCCATTGCTCAGGGTTACAGCGATCGTTCTGCTCGTATGCTGGGTTCTTCTCGCTGCCGCGCTGGGCATCAGCGAGGTCAAAGAGCGATGGGCCGCATCGGAACCGCCCGGACGGCAGATCGCGCTCCTCCAATCCTCGTTAAGGTGGAACCTTGCCAACACGGAGGCGGCACTGAGCCTGGCGGATTGGCTTCCCCCAAGCCAGCGAATCCCGCTGCTGAAGCGAAGTTTGGTGTATGCACCGAATCACCCGGGGCTGAGCTGGAAGCTGGCAGAGGCTTACTCGCTCAGAGGTGAATCGGAAGAAGCGACAGCCTGGTATATAGCGGCCATCGATCGGGATCGGTTCAATGATGTCAAACAAACCCGAGCCGTGCTGAAGCTGGCTGCCCTCGCAGATTGGCACCGGACGGGAGGAGATCCCGCCAGATCGGTTGAAGCAGCCCGGGCCGGTATGGATATCCTGATGCGCTATCGTGCCCTTGCGGTCGATTTTCGTGAGATGGATGATCATCGAAATGACCGGGAATTCGATCTGTCTATGCTTGCAGCGCGGCAGGCCAACCGTTTGGAAAAAATGCTGAATGGGGAACACGAAAAGCATGCGGCAAGGCAGCCCATGAAAGCAGATATCTCGGCCCGACGCTAGCGCGAATCATGCCGTACTGTCCATTTCACAGCAGGTAACGAAACAAGGAAGAGCAGCGTTATCCGCCGAAGGCATCCCGGAAGGCCGAGGCCAACTGACGTTCAGGAACCTCCCACAGCCCGGCCAGTTCGCCGCAGACTTCCTTTTCCCACCAGTCGCACAAAAGTTTCTTGTTGCTGTGGTTTTCGTGGATCCAGATCAAATTACCGATAACCTTCCGGTAATACAATTCTTCACCTTGCTTCAAGGCTTCCGGAGGAAGGTACAGCTTGAGACGTTTGGTCGTGCGGTATAATTCTTTGCTGCAGGCCCGCCGTATCCCGCGCGGGGAGGGGGGCTTGCTGCCCGGTTGTTTGGCATGGGGAGAATGCATGCGTGACTCACTCCTTTGCTTCACCATATGTCCCGAAACGGGCGAAAGTCACTGTGCCGTCTATAATTGGGCGCAGTAGTAGGCATGTCCCGGGCTGTGTTAGAATAGGCTAGTACTAGAAATCAGCGCAGGAGGAAAGCGGGGGACAAGCGTGGAATTCTTTTACGAGGTTGTAGCCCGGTTGTTTGAATGGATCCAACAGCTGGGTTATTTCGGAATCATGCTCGGATTAATGGTGGAGGTCATCCCAAGCGAGATCGTACTCGCCTATGGCGGTTATCTGGTGTCTTTGGGTGAGGTTCATTTTCTCGGAGCCATGCTCTTCGGTACCGCTGGCGGCGTGCTCGCACAGTTGTTTATTTATTGGATCGGCCGTTATGGAGGCAGGCCCTTCTTAGAGAAGTACGGGAAGTACATATTGATTAAGAAGAAGCATATCGATTACGCCGAGGAGTGGTTTAGCAAGTACGGCACTGGCGTTATATTTACGGCACGGTTTGTACCGGTGGTACGGCATGCGATTTCCATACCGGCAGGCATATCCAAGATGCATGTGGGAAGGTTTACGCTGCTGACCACACTAGCTGTTATTCCATGGACGGCATTATTCTTATACCTCGGATTGCTTCTGGGTGATCAATGGGAGCATATTGACGAGAAAGCAGGGCCATACGTGCAGGAAATTCTGCTGGGGGCATTGGCCGTCATGATTCTTTATTTTTTGATAAAATGGATAAAATCATCGAAGGCGAGGTCGAAATAACGAATGAGCATGAATATGGCAAATCATTTGGGGACAGGCATATCTCCACAGCAATTTATGGACGGCATGCAGAAGAACCAGGAGACGTTCAAGGCAGGATATGAACAGTTTGTCTGGGAGAATGAAGAGGATAAAGCGTTCTTCGAAAGTCTGAATTTCCGGGATGACCTGCGGGTCCTCATTCTGGCAGCGGACTGGTGCGGTGATGTTGCACGCAATATGCCTGTCGTATTCCGGGCGATGGAGACTGCCGGGATTGAGACCGAAGTGCTGATTATGGAAGAGAATCTGGATGTCATGGATCAGTTCTTGACCATGGGTGGTCGTTCCATTCCGATTGTTATCATTTCAGATACCGGAGGGCATGTTCTCGGTACATGGGGACCGCGCCCGGCGCATGTGCAGAAGTTTATGATTGAGTTTAAGCAGAACAATCCGGATCGTGAAGCACCGGACTATCAGGACAACCTTGCAGTCACACGACAAAGCATTATTCAAGCCTACGGGGAAGGGTATGAGTTTCACGCTGCCATCATCAAGGAATTGCGTGAACTTATGTCAGGGTTCTAATCATGACACTTCATATTGAGACTTTTAATTTAGGACCGCTTCAGACGAATGCGTATTTACTGACAGGGCCTGTAGAAGGCAAAGCAGTCATCATCGACCCTGGCATGAACCCGGGGCCGCTGCTGAAGCGAATAGCCGATTTGGAAATTGAAGCGATCCTGCTGACCCATGCGCATTTTGATCATATGGCCGGTGTCGAGGAAATCCGTAAGCTAAAGGGTTGTCCTGTTTACCTGCACACCCTGGAGAGTGAATGGCTGTCCAACCCGAAGCTTAACGGCTCGATGATGTGGCCACAGGTAACGGAACCGCTGTCCACCGAGCCGGCTGAGTACGATTTGGCGGACGGACTTGAGCTGCAGCTAATCGGACATACCTTCAGCGTCTTTCATACACCGGGCCATTCACCGGGAAGTGTGAGCTTCAAATGTGGAAATGATCTGTTTTCCGGCGATGTGCTGTTCCGTCTAGGCGTTGGGCGAACGGACCTTCCTGGAGGTCGTGAACGTGATTTGTTTGATTCCATTCAAAATACGCTGTACAGCTTCCCGGATGAAGTCGTTGTGTACTCCGGCCATGGTCCCCGGACAACCATTGGCTATGAAAAACAGCGGAATCCTTACGTCCCTGCCAGCCGATAAGATAGCTTCCGACATAAATCGGGAATTTTTGTCTGGACAAACATAGACAACATTGATACAATACGGTTAATTAAATGTTACCCTTGCGAAGCACGCAGACTGTGGAATTTATCCCGGTTTGCGTTCTTTTATTTTATGGGGAGTTTTTTGGCATGGACGTAATTAGGGGGAAGCGCCAGTGAGGAAAGATCATCTATCGCTGTTGAACGGAAGGGCTACAAGAGGCGAAGCGATTGATCGACAATCGGAGTCCCGCCGGCAGACCCAGACGGAAATATCCTCGGTTGTCTGGGACAGGCTGGTGAAGGATGAAGGGATAGCGCAGCAGCCATGGCATCATCGGCTGCAGGTTATAAGATTTAATCAATAGATCGACATACGAACATGACACCCTCATCATGAAGTGAATGTGTTCTTTCTATTGGGGAGGGCGGCCGGTTATTTACCGGCTGCTTTTTTTTGAGTTTTTTTACAGATATCGATGAATTTCTTGCCGACATGATTGAATTTAAATAAATAATATCATTCGGTATACGATAAATATAAATATCCATTTGAACGATTAGCTGTCGGTAATCGTATTACGGTGGAATGCGAAAGAAGGTGATGATTTCATCATGATCCCTGATGAAGAGGGTTTGATACGACAAGCGCAATTAGGAGATGCAGCGGCTATGGCGCTATTATTCAAGCAGCATTATTCCTTTCTTTATAAATATTTGCTTAAGGTAACGATGGACCCGATGGTTGCAGAAGATACTGCACAGGATACCATTGTTCGATGCATGGAGAATATGAACCGCTACAACGGAACGTCATCTTTTTCCTCATGGATGATAACCATTGCTACTCGATTGTTCATCGATAGTACCCGGCGAAGGAAGCGGGAGAAGAAATGGCTGGAGCAGGAGGCGCTTCAGTCGGCAAGGCGGATGCGCTGGCAGATGGAGCGGCGGGGAGAAGATTGGACAGACATGCTGGATGGATTATCGCGCTTATCCGAAGATCACCGGATTGCCATACTGCTGAAGCATTATTACGGTTACAGCTATGATGAAATCGGAACCATGCTTGGCATTCCCGAGGGAACGGTAAAATCACGAACAGCCTACGGTATCAAGCAGCTGCGAAAGGAGATGGGTGATGATGGTCAAAGGGCCTGAGCATGAGGATGATGCTTGGATTGAAGGATTGACTCAAGAGTTGAAAAGAGTAGATGAATTGTTTGAGGACGTGCCGTCGCCCTCTCTGGAAGGAATGCACAAGTTGGCCGTTCATACCTTGGAGCGGCGCCGGCGCCGGATGAAATACGAGTTGATACTCTTTCTTCTGATTGCAATCTTTATCGTTGGTGGCGGATTGATGGCTGCCTTGGCGGCGCCGATGATCCTACTGTTTATTCACGGGTTCGGCATGGTTGCCGGGATTTCCGTTCTTGTATTTTCCAAGAGTCTGAGATCTGCCGGAAAGAAGGGAATCTGATGAATGAAGTTAACGAGAGCCCGCTGGGAGTGATCATCCTTGCCGTTGTGCTTGTGCTGATCCAAGGGACATGGCTTTTCCTGGATGCCAGGAAACGGGGGCTTGGCAAGATGGCCTGGTTCTGGGGGATATGGGGGTCTACGACAATGCCGCTGCCGCTGCTTTTTTACTGGATTTTTGTCATTCGTAAAGACGAAGACGACCACTAGTCTTAAGTTCTTACATTATATATGGAAAATTAGGGGGATTAAGAATGGATATGATTTGGGGATTGATCTGGCCGATTCTTGCACTGCAAGTGATTCTCGCGGTGACAGGACTTGTATCTCTGTTTAGGGCAGAGCCAGCAAGCATACGTGGGCCGAGATGGATGTGGGTGCTCATTATACTGCTGGGCAACCTGATTGGTAGCGTTGCTTATTTCGTTGCGGGGAGGCGAGAAGTTTGATAGAGAAGCTTTTAAGCATTCATGAATTGACCAAAAGCATAGGAAGCATCACGCCGGTCAAGGGCATCTCATTTGAATTGCAGCGTGGAAGCTGCACCGCCCTGCTTGGTCCTAATGGTGCCGGCAAAACAACCACACTGCGGATGTTGGCTGGATTAATTCCTCCAACCCGGGGGGAGATCCGATACGGATCGGCCGATACGCAAACGAGCGGTTGGCGTAACCGTATTGGTTACTTGCCTCAGTACCCCAAGTTTTATAGCTGGATGTCGGGCATCGAGTACTTGTCTTTCAGCGCCAAGCTGTCGGGATTATCCGGACGAGAGGCTAGTAAGCGAAGTCGGGAAGTCATCGAAATGGTAGGCCTGCAGCAGGCGGCTAAACGCCGAATATCCGGTTACTCCGGCGGAATGAAGCAGCGGCTTGGCATTGCTCAGGCACTTGTGCATGAGCCCGAGCTGATTATGCTGGACGAGCCGGTATCGGCGCTTGATCCGATCGGACGCCGTGAGGTAATGGACCTTTTGGATCGCTTGCGCGGGGAAGTCACCGTTCTGTTCTCTACCCATGTGCTTCACGATGCGGAGGAAATTTGTGATGACATGGTACTGATGGTAGACGGGGAAATTGCGGAGAAAGGCGCCCTTAGTGAACTTCGCACGAAATACCGCCAGCCGGTCCTATCGATTGAGGTTGAACCGGGGGAGCGGGAGGTTGCTTGGCTCGACAGTCTTGCGAGCCGTCCTTATGTGCATGAGATCGAGCTCGGCAAACGAGGCGCCAAGCTGTTGGTGACGGATATGGATGTTGCGCGTGCTGCGTTAATCAAGGAGCTTGCCGATGACGGAATCGAGCTGCTTCGTTTTGAAGCGGGCACGTCTTCGCTCGAGGATATGTTTATGAAGGTGGTGGGCTCATGAAGCCGTTCTGGATTTATTATCAAAAAGAAATGCTCGAGGCAGGTCGGACCTATAAATGGATTTGGGTCCCCGCGGTCTTTCTGCTTCTTGGCATTATGCAGCCGGTATCCACTTATTATTTGCCGGAGATTCTTACCATGGCCGGGGAGTTGCCCCCGGAGGCAGCGGCATTATTTACTGTCCCGTCCGCTGAGAGCGTGATGGCATCAACCTTGAGCCAATTCAGCACCATCGGCCTGCTGGTGCTTGTGCTGGCCGGAATGAACACGGTAGCAGGGGAGCGGGCCACCGGCACGGCTGAGCTTGTTCTCGCCCGCTCGGTATCCACGATTCCCATGATGTCTGCCAAATGGGCTGCCATGATGACGTTGATGGTCGTTTCTTTTGCGCTTGGGCTTGGCGGTGCTGCTTATTACACGTATCAGCTCATCGGTCCTTTGGAATGGGGAGCGGTTACCAGCGGCGGAGGTTTATATGCGGTATGGCTGGCCTGGATCGTAACGCTTGTACTGCCGCTCGGCGCCTTCCTTCGCGGGCCAGCTGCGGCCTTCATCAGCTTGGCCGTTGCCGGAGTACTTTCGCTCTTATCCGGTTTGCTGCCCTCCCGCGTTCTATGGAGCCCGGGCCGGTTAAGCAGCATGGCCGCGGAGCGAATCCTTGGTATAGGGAGCAGCGCGTGGTTACCGATACTCGTTGCCATGCTGATTATGGTGGTGTCGATTATCGTTGCCGCCAAGCTGCTCAGAAGGAGTCCATTATCCCCGCAATCCTAGTTTCCATGGGAGATTCAGGTTTTATCTGAATCACATGGACATCTCTATCTTTTTTTAGTAGACTATGAAGACAAGAAAAACGTCTATCGACGTACGTTATCAGAAGAGAGACCGTATTTAGCGGAAGTTTTTCTTGCGAGATAAGGATGATAAACCTCTGAAGTTTATATTTTCTTATCTCTTAAAAAAGGATAGACAACTCAGGAGGTAGACGATGCTGCGTTTAGGGGAAAAGATTACAATCGTTGCGGACGCCTTTGAGCAGAATCTTCCAATCGGTCAATACGGTTATATCATCGCTTATGACCGAAATCCGGACAATGCGTTCGATTACGTCATTCGGATTCCGAGCCTCAACCGTAATTTTTTTGTTCCGGCAGATGATGTAGAGCTGGAATCAATCGTGTTGAAGCAGGAAGCCGAGCGGGTCGAGCGGGAAGCGCTCATCGATTTCGCCCTGTCGACATATAATGAGAAGCTGTTTCATCAAGTGATGAACGGCGAGTTGGAAAGTGTTGAAGAGGAAGAAGAGACCAAGGAAGCAATATCCCAGGCGGATTTCATCAAACAAGTGAATCTTCGTGCTTGGATTTAGAAGAGTCGGCTGAGGCCGACTCTTTTTTGATGGAATGGAAAAGTGACTTCGAAGCGGCAAGCTTCAAGCTGTTTGGATTGAATCTTGCATGCTTCTACAATATAATGAGAAAAGTTGTCGTGACAGACTTTACCCCTTTAACTGGATAGGGGCATGAAGGAGGATGTAAAGCCATGAGCATTACCGATAAGGATGTTCAGCATGTAGCAAAGCTGGCCCGTTTGAATTTGACGCCTGAAGAAGAGCAGATGTTTACCGGCCAACTGAATGCGATTTTACAATATGCCGAGAAATTAAACGAATTGGATACAGACGGCGTTGAGCCGACTACGCACGTGCTGCACCTCAGCAATGTCATGCGGGAAGACGAAGTACGCGAGAGCTTGCCCATCGAGAAAGTGCTGCTTAACGCACCCGATGAAGAAGACGATCAAATTAAAGTACCTGCTGTTTTGGAATAGCCTGAAGGGAGGATACACACTTGAGTCTGTTTGATTATAAGTTAACGGAGATACATAATAAGCTGCAGAATAAGGAGCTTTCCGTAACCGATCTGGTTGACCAAGCTTTTACTCGTATTTCCGAACGTGAGGATCGGGTGAAGGCATTTATTACTTTGGACGAAGAAGGTGCTCGTTCATCCGCCAAGGCTTTGGATGAGAAGCTGGCTTCAGAGGGGACGCGCGGTCTGTTGTTCGGGCTTCCTGTCGGAATCAAGGATAATATCGTGACAGAAGGACTTCGCACTACATGCGCAAGTCAGTTTTTGTCCAATTTCACACCGGTTTATGATGCGACGGTTGTCGGTAAATTGCGTGCAGCGGATACGGTGACAATCGGTAAGCTGAACATGGATGAATTTGCAATGGGAGGCTCCAATGAGAACTCCAGCTTCTACCCGGTGCGTAACCCATGGGATTTAGATCGGGTGCCCGGTGGATCTAGCGGCGGCTCGGCTGCGGCTGTAGCTGCAGGTGAAGCATACTTTTCGCTGGGGTCGGATACAGGCGGTTCCATCAGGCAGCCTGCCTCTTATTGCGGTGTCGTGGGACTGAAACCAACCTATGGCCTCGTATCCCGGTTCGGCCTTGTTGCCTTTGCATCATCGCTG
This sequence comes from Paenibacillus sp. FSL K6-1330, assembly GCF_037976825.1. Lineage (NCBI taxonomy): Bacteria > Bacillati > Bacillota > Bacilli > Caryophanales > Paenibacillaceae > Paenibacillus > Paenibacillus sp. FSL K6-1330. The sequence continues at coordinate 6,391,472 of NZ_CP150269.1, read as the reverse complement.
GATCAGATCGGACCTTTGACGAAAAATGTGGAAGATTCGGCGTATGTCCTGCAAGCCATTGCCGGTTATGACCCCATGGATTCGACATCCGCCAAAGTGGACGTGCCCGACTATCTGAGTGCGTTATCCGGAGACGTTACGGGTCTTCGCATTGCCGTGCCTAAGGAATACCTGGGCGAGGGTGTTGACGCTGAAGTGAAGGAAACCGTCCTGAACGCACTGAAGGTGCTCGAAGCAATGGGCGCTACCTGGGACGAAGTTTCCCTGCCACATACCGACTATGCGGTAGCAACATATTATTTGCTCGCTTCTTCGGAGGCTTCTTCGAACCTGGCCCGCTTTGACGGCGTACGCTATGGCGTTCGTTCCGACAATGCAGGCAGCCTGATCGACCTGTATCATGAGTCCCGCAGCCAAGGCTTCGGCGATGAGGTGAAACGCCGCATCATGCTGGGAACCTATGCGCTGAGCTCGGGCTATTACGATGCCTATTATTTGAAGGCACAAAAAGCCCGTACGCTCATCAAGCAGGACTTCGATAAAGTATTCGAGCAATATGATGTCATCATCGGACCGACAGCTCCGACTACGGCTTTTAAGCTGGGAGCTCAGGTGGACGATCCGCTGACGATGTATTTGAATGATATCCTGACGATTCCTGTCAGCTTGGCAGGTGTGCCGGCAGTGAGTGTTCCTTGCGGATTTGCGGACGGACTACCCGTTGGCATGCAAATTATCGGCAAAGCCTTTGATGAGTCGACCGTACTGCGCGTCGCGCATGCCTACGAGCAAAATACTGAACACCATAAACGGCGCCCTGAACTGTAAACCGGCGGCAGAGAAGGAGGGAAACAATCGATGTCTACATCAAAATATGAAACGGTTATCGGATTGGAAGTGCACGTAGAGCTGCATACGAATTCCAAAATATTTTGCGGCTGCTCCACTGCGTTTGGAGCCCCGCCGAACACACATACATGTCCCATCTGTCTTGGCCATCCCGGCGTCCTGCCCGTATTAAACCGCCAGGCTGTGGAATATGCTATCAAGGCTGCCATGGCGCTGAACTGCACCATCGGCGATATCAGCAAATTTGACCGCAAGAACTATTTCTACCCGGATTCTCCGAAAGCATACCAGATTTCCCAGTACGATCAGCCGATCGGTGAAAACGGCTGGATCGATATTGAGGTGGACGGAAAGACGAAGCGAATCGGGATCACCCGGCTTCATCTGGAGGAAGATGCCGGTAAACTCACGCACGTGGATGGCGGATATGCATCGCTGGTTGACTTTAACCGCGTAGGCACGCCTCTTGTTGAGATCGTGTCCGAACCTGAGATCTCAACGCCGGAGGAAGCCAAGGCTTATCTGGAGAAAATACGTGCGATTATGCAATACTGCGACGTCTCCGACGTGAAGATGGAGGAGGGTTCGCTTCGCTGCGACGCCAACATCAGCCTTCGTCCATGGGGACAGGAAGAATTCGGCACCAAGGCCGAGCTGAAGAATATGAACTCCTTCCGCGGCGTACAGCGCGGTTTGGAATATGAGCAGTACCGGCAAACGGAAATTCTTGATGAGGGCGGCGTGATCGTACAGGAAACCCGCCGCTGGGACGAAGCACAGGCAAAAACCTTCTCCATGCGCGGGAAGGAGCAGGCGCACGACTACCGTTATTTCCCGGACCCGGATCTGGTATCGGTGCATATTAGCGAGGAATGGAAAGAAGCGATTCGTGCGACGATTCCGGAGCTTCCGGATGCCCGTAAGGCACGTTATGCTTCGGAGTATGGATTGCCGGAGTATGATGCTGCGGTCATCACGTCGTCCAAGCTGCTCGCCGACTTCTTCGAGGACAGCTTGAACTATACGAAGGATGCCAAATCCATATCGAACTGGATCATGGGAGATTTGCTGGGTTATTTGAACTCGAACAATCTGGAGCTGTCTGAAGTGAAGATCACGGGCCAAGGCCTGGGCGAGATGATCGGATTGATCGAGAAGGGAACCATCAGCAGCAAAATCGCCAAAACCGTCTTCAAAGAGATGCTGGAGAGCGGCAAGCTGCCTGCACAAATCGTTGAGGAGAAGGGCCTCGTCCAAATCAGCGATGAAGGTGCGATCAAGCGTATTGTCGAGCAGGTGGTTGCAAACAATCCGCAATCCGTAGAGGACTACAAGGCAGGTAAACAGAAAGCAATCGGCTTCCTGGTTGGTCAAGTGATGAAAGAGAGCAAGGGAAAAGCTAATCCTGCGCTGGCCAACAAACTACTGGTTGAGGTGCTGAACGGATAATCAACGTTCATCCGTCATGTTCCCGAAATGTATTTAGATAATGGGAGCTTGTCCCGTATTTAGGGGCAAGTTCCTTTTTAAGATATCAGAAATAATAACTTGGTTAGGGGATGAATATATGATAAAAGCATTGTCTTTGGAGGATAGGGATACCGTCCAGCAGATATGGAGTCTGCAGCACATGGCGTACCCTTTGGAAGCTGAATTAATCGGATTTTCCGAAATCCCCCCACTGCAGGATACTTTCGATACGATCCGTACGAGCGGGGAAACTTTTTTTGGTTATACAAATGAAGAAGGCGACCTTATTGGAGCTATTGCGGTAGAGCCGGAACAGGAGCAGGTCACCATATCACGGATGATGGTCCATCCCGGTCATTTTCGCAAAGGGATCGCGGGGACTTTAATTCGACATGTGTTGGAATCCTACAAGGAAGCGCCATTGTTCGTGGTCTCAACAGGGACGCGCAATACGCCTGCGGTAACGTTGTATGAGAAATTCGGATTTGTAAAGAATCACGCTTTTGAGGTTGCTCCGGGCGTGGAATTGACCGAGTTCCATCTTCATATACAATGAATGATATAGCATAAGCGATTGAAGGCGACGTGAGGGGAGTATCGTTCTTTTGAATAATCCTTGGGTGATAGATAATGTATCCATTTTATTAAGATTGCTGCTGGCTATGCTGCTTGGCGGCTTGATCGGTTTTGAACGGGAACGTTCCAACCATGCTGCAGGATTGCGCACGCATATATTGGTATGCTTGGGTTCTACTCTTATTATGCTGTTATCCATTTACGGTTTTTCCGATTTTGTAGACGAGATAAACGTTCGGATTGACCCTGCGCGCTTGGCAACGGCCGTCATTACAGGGATTGGCTTCTTGGGTGCCGGTACCATTCTGTTTACGGGTAAATCCATTACCGGATTAACCACTGCTGCGTCCATCTGGGTTGTGGGAGCCGTGGGGTTGGCGGTCGGGGCTGGATTTTACTTTGCCTCGATTGTATCGACCGTACTAATTCTTCTTAATCTGGTTGTCTTCAATAAGCTGGAGCAGCGTTACATCCGCGGCAGCAAACTCCATCTCATCACTGTCCATGCAGCGAATACGCCGAATATTTTGGAGGACATATCCGCTGTTCTGGAGGAACAGGAATTCGTGATCAAGAAGCTTATCGTTAACGAACGAAGCAGTGTGGCATACGGGGAGCTGCAGCCTGCGGTATTAGGGCTCGAAATTTCGCTGCACGTCTTGACCGATCGCAAATTCGAACCGATGGAGATTACCCGGCAATTACGGGGAGTCGGTCATGTAACGATGGTAACGGCTGAATAGGATATGGAATGAACCATAACAAACGGCAACTGCTGAACCACCGGCGGTGCCGTTTTTTTGCGGGCTTGCCGGCCTTCTGCGGACAGTCTATCCAGTTTTTTGCCAGTTACTTCGGCTCCTCGTTGGGGTACTATCAAAGAAAAACATCGTAAAACAACGCCTGTCCCAGGATGTTTGGAAGGAGGCGAGAAGGTTATGAATCCAACACCCGAACCACAAACCGAAGTCAGCAAGAAGAAACGGCATCAGGTCCAGGTTAAGCGCCACCCGGGGCTGCAGCGAAAAAAGCGGAAATTATATGCACTTCTATTAGCCGCTCTCATTCCGGGCCTGGGTCATTTATACCTCGGTATGTATCGCAAGGGGATCACATTTATTATGTTGCTGCTGCTGGATATATCGGCGCTTTTATATTTCTCTTCCATCGGTATGCAGATCAATGTACCGCTGCTTGTCGTCCTGGGTCTTCTGATTCCGGTAGGGTATTTCTATAACGTGTATGACGTGCTGCAGGCAGCAGAATATATTATTTCCCGGAAAAAACGTGGTGAGGTAGCCGCTGCTTCCGAGGACGGAAGAGAACGGAACCATCCGTTTCGGGGTGAACGGGGAATCGCTTTTGGCATCATGTTGGTTGTTACCGGGACCCTGCTTATTTTGTTTCATCAGAAGCCGCCTTGGCTGCAGACAGGAATACGCGACTATGGTGCGGAAGCCTCTGCCATCATGCTGATCGTTATCGGGATATGGGCAGGCATCCGGGAAGCTCTCCGGCACCGAAGAGACAATGGCAAGTTCCTATAATGCACACAGTGTACGGTGATAGCTGCCCAACAGATGAGGGAGGAGACGGATGAAACATAAAATTAGAGTGGGACGATATACAGCCGCTTTGCTGCTTGTATGTACAGGCGTTTTATTGCTGCTGGACGAGTGGAGAGGCACGGATTATATATTTACGCTCCAGCGTTGGTGGCCGCTGTTATTTATCCTGCTCGGCGTTGAATATTTAGTCAGGTACACGCTATCGCGTCTCTTAGGCAAAGGCAAAGAATTTCGGTTTCGGCCGGACATGAGGGGGATTTTGCTGGCAGTGGCTGTTACGGCCTCCGTATTCGTCATTTCCCAGCAGGAGCATTTTCTCCATCTCTGGAACCGGGTGAGCCTGAACTTGACGGCAGCGGGAGTGGATTACAGCGAAGCTGAAGATAACCGGTTCCAGAAGTCCACATTGGAGATTCCAGTGGAGCTTGAAACCGAGAAAGTCATCGTTGATCACTTAAACGGGGATATCTCCATCACACGGCAGGATGTCGACGATATCAAGGTGGAGACGGAAGTATGGGTCGATCATGAGCAGCCCGGTTTAGCTGAAGCGATCGCCGAGCAGTCGACGATCGAAGTGGGGGAAGGCAAGACGATCACGATTCGTTCCAAGGGGAAGACCTATGGAGAATCGGGTAAGCGGCAGCCCCGTATGAACTTGAACATCGCGGTTCCGGATGATCGACGATTCAATTTTGAGATACGAACGATGAACGGAGCGATTACCTTAAACCGGGTGGAAGCGATTGAGAATATTTTGCTGGAGAGCGGTAGTGGGCCAATTACGATGGATCGGATATACGGAAATGTTACGGGCAAGACCTTAAATGGCGAAATTACGGCGCGCGGCGTTACCGGTAATATTAAAATGTCCACTAATCGCGGGAATATGCTGGCCGTCGACATTACGGGCGAAACGGATTTAACCACGCAAGTAGGAAATATGACGGTAAAGCGAACGACCGATCTTATCCGGGCTCAGACGAGGAACGGCAATATTCTGATCAGCGGGGCAGAGTCGCAATTAAACGCTGAATCTCTCAATGGTGGAGTGGCTATACGTTCATCCCGCATTGGTGGCGATTGGAATGTATACAGTGCGGTTGGCGAGATGAATCTTCACATTCCGCTCGAGGGCGATTACAAGCTAGAAGGGACGATTAGCTACGGCAGAATTCTGACGACGCTGCCCAATCTCTTGATCGAACAGAAAACCATCTCCGGTGGATCCGGTACAGGCGAACATTCCATTCGTATTGAGGGAAACAGTAATCTGAACATCTACCGAAGCTATCCGGAGCAGGAGGAAGGCCGGAACAGCGGGGGCTGGACGCCTCTGCCGGATTGACAACAATCCAAGAAACGCCGTACAATGAAGTCTAAGAACGGTATAGGTTTTGTAAAAACCAGTTAAACTTGAAGGCGGTGGGCAACCATGGGAACGTCCGTACAGCATGCGCTGGAACAACTGAAAACGACCGGTGTCCGCATCACGCCGCAACGTCATGCGATTTTAACGTATCTGGTGGAATCTATGGGCCATCCGACAGCGGATGATATTTATCGGGCTCTGGAGCCTAATTTTCCTAGTATGAGCGTAGCCACAGTATACAACAATTTAAAAATGTTTATTGAAGCCGGCATGGTGCGTGAGCTGACGTATGGGGATAACTCGAGTCGTTTTGACGCCAACGTATCGGATCATCATCATGTTATATGTCAGAGTTGCGGTAAAATCGAAGATTTCAGCTATCCGTCCCTTGAAGATGTTGGAATACAAGCTGAGAAAAGCACCGGGTTTGAAGTAAAGGGACTACGAATGGAGCTGTATGGGCTCTGCAAGTCCTGCCAATAGACGCCGGTTATTATAAATGAACGTGCGGAATGAACCATTCCACACGTTTTTATTTTTAAGGGCGTTATTCTGTATCAAGGGATTAGTCATGAGCAAGAGTGAAATGGGGGAGTAGGTTGGCAAGAAGAAGATATCGGGGAAAGAAGCGGCGTACGAGAGGAAGCTCTTTCTTTCTGGGGTTGTTGTTGATTGCGGCCGGGGTCTGGTGGGTTGTTACTACATTATTTCCGAACCAGACCTATACCGTGCCGGACTGGCGTGGAATGGACAAGCCGATTTTTGTTCAGGGGGAACTGAAGGAACAGCCTGCACAGGGCTCCGGGGAAGAGCTGCTGCTGCCGATAACGGTGATTCAGGAGAGCGTGGATGCCAACATCCGTTATGAGCAGAAAACGGAATCCGTCATTGTAACGACTTCGGAATCGGTATTCCGCATGAAGATGGACAGCACGAAGGGTGAGCTGAACGGCAAGGCGGTCACTATTCCCTACGCACCTAAGCTGATTGACGGCATTGCCTATGTTCCGATTAAGCCGCTCAAACAGCATTATGGTGTGGCCATTCACGAGGACAAGGCGACAGGCGCCATCATTCTGATGCGTGCGGGGGATTCGATTCAGCTTGCCGAGGCAGCACCCGGTAACCCTGAGGACACCGTGGCTCTGCGCGAGAGCGGGGAGAAAAGGTCTCCGATTGTACTGGACATGCCGGCCGGTGAGCGGCTTCGCGTATGGCGTGAAGAAGAGGGATGGTTATTCGTCCAGGCAGATAACGGGTATACGGGATATGCTCTTAAAGAGCAGATTAAACTTGGGGACGTGAAGGAACTTCCGCTGCTTGCACAGACTCCTTCGCGGGCAGAGCTGGAATGGAAGGATAAGTCAGTCAATCTGGCATGGGAAGCTGTTTATACCAAAAATCCCAGCACGGATCGCATTGGCGAACTGCCCGGTGTCAACGTGGTCAGTCCGACCTGGTTCAACATTGTGGATAGTGAGGGCACGGTCAAATCCAAAGCTGATAAGCAGTATGTAAGCTGGGCCCATAACAGGAACATGGAGGTATGGGGTCTGATGGACAACAGCTTCGATCCTGATATGACAACCGAGGCGCTGTCTACTTTTGATAGAAGATCACATATTATCAAGCAGATGCTGTCTTATGCCAAGCAATATAAACTCGACGGAATCAATATCGACTTTGAAAATGTCCACACCAAGGATAAAGATCATGTCGTTCAGTTCGTGAGGGAAATGAAGCCGCTGGCCAAAGCCAGAGGGCTGATCGTTTCTATTGATGTTACGCCAAAATCGAACAGCGAGATGTGGTCGCTCTTTCTCGATCGGAAGCGACTCGGAGAGACGGTTGATTACATGATGGTGATGGCTTATGACGAGCATTGGGCCGCGAGTCCGAAAGCGGGATCCGTATCTTCGCTGCCATGGGCCGAGCAGTCGGTAAGGCGAATCATGGAGGAGGACGCGGTACCGTCGTCCAAGCTGGTGTTGGGCGTACCGTTATATACACGGGTGTGGACGGAAACAAGCGAAGCGGGAGAGACGAAGGTATCCTCGAAAGCGATTGGAATGGAGAAGCTGCAGACCCTGCTTAAGGAACAAAAAGTGAAAGGTACACTTGATGCCAGTACAGGGCAGAACTATGTTCAATTCACAGAGGGAGAATCCATCAAGAAAATATGGATGGAGGACGGCACTTCTCTCCAGTCCCGAGTGAATATGGCCAAAAAGCTGAAGCTCGGCGGCGTTGCTTCGTGGAATCGAAGCTTTGCCATTCCGGAAACCTGGCATGTTCTGAAGACGATACATGATTAAGGATGAACAGAACTTATCTTCATATCATAATAAAGAACCCGGTTATCGCGAGGATAACCGGGTTCTTTGTGTTTAATCGTCTTACGAGTTGCGAATCCTATTGAATATGCAGGTTCTGCAAATCCCTTTAGGATTTGGTTTGCTGGGCTTCAAGCTCTTCTGCTGTGATGTTGGCCTGACCTGGATCCAGTGTCAAAATCGTATGGCAGAACATGCAGCGGTCGGTTTTTCCCAACATCTTGGTCAATTTATTGCATTCCGGGCACTGAATTTGGACGGCACTCGTGGATAACATACCTGCCCAGAAGTAAATGCCGAGACTCCCCAGCATCATAATCAGGCCAAACACCAATCCGATTCCGGCAAATATTTTGCCTGCTTGGCCGAAGAATACGATTCCGGCTGTACCAAGCACCATAAGGCCCATACCCAGCATCGTCAGCAGCAATCCCCAAGTGCGGAAGGCGTTGATTTTTGCGTTTTTAAAGATCATGGCTCGAAAACTCCTGTCATTCAAATAGTTGTTTATGAAATAACGTGAACCGAGAAATGAAATCTTGTATTTTCGTTTATCGTCTTCATAAGATCTTATCTCCTAAAAGAAGGAACTTACATGGACATGTAGAATTACATTATAACTGAAATGGCTGAAATTCGCCAAGGAATGTATGGAGGGAAACGTGGAATTAACCAACTTTTCTTTTTATTATGGAAATACGGTTGATGAGGAAGCTGTAGGGGCGATAGCATACCGTAATTCGGACAAAAGGCAGCAAGGATTACTTGTTTATGATTTTGAGGTTAATATTGTTGTCGTGTATG